>JBKQIH010000181.1:0-78629 GCA_052148445.1 Rhodomicrobium sp. | reverse complement strand
ACGATGAAGAGCACGGCCGAGGTAAATCCGGCCAGCGCTGGGGGCGCAGCTTTGAGCCCTAGGTAGACGCCCAGCACGAGACGCGCCTTCCAGATAATCGCGATGACAATTGCCGCTATCCAGGCTGTCGCCTGCGCTATCTGTGCCGGCCTCGGACTCCCTCACCATTGGCTCTCTGGTTAACCGCCGCCCAGGGCGGCCTTAGTGCGCTCTCATTTCACAAAACATAATCCTGGCGCACTGCCATGGATTAACCAAAGTCAACCAACGTTTGAAATTCTAGAGTGCCTCCGGAAAACGTGTGAGCGGTTTTTCCGGTAAGACGCACGGCAAAACAAGAACTTAGAGCCCGCTCTTGATTCAAAAGCGGATAGGCTCTAGCGCCGCAGCGGCGATAACCATCACACTTCACACTCGTGACAGGGCGCGCGCTTAACCGAGATCAATGATCTCGCGCAGACGGGATGCAATACTGTTCAAATCCGGGCAAGACAAGGATCGATCATGAGGCTTATTCTTATACTTCTCTCCACCGCGCTGCTAACGGCCTCCGCGGCGATCACTGCTGCTCGGGATGTTGGAGTACTCTCCAAGGAAAGTGACGAAGCAACGGAAGCAAAGCCTATCGGAGGACATTTCATCCTCGTCGATCAAAATGGCAAGACTGTCCTTGACGAGGACTATCGCGGTAGCTTTCTCTTGATCACCTTCGGTTACACTCATTGCCCGGATGTCTGCCCGACGACACTACAGGGCATGGCGAGTGCGCTCGATATTCTTGGGCCGGATGGCGCAAAGGTGCGGCCAATTTTCATCACAGTAGACCCTAATCGGGATACGCCCGCCGTCCTGAAGGACTATACGGAATCTTTCGGTCCGCGCTTTGTCGGCCTGACAGGCCCCGAAGCCTACATTGCCGATGCCGCGGCCAAATTCAAAATCAAATACTCAAAGGTTGAGAACGCAACTTTGGGCTACTCCATCGATCACACCGCCGGGATTTTTCTTATGGGACCTGACGGAAGCTTTCTCGCGCGCTTTCCGCATGACTTGGCGCCCGATCTACTTGCGGCACGCTTGCGTGAACGGCTGAAGGCCGGCGCGCAGTGAGCGGCGATTTGGATACGAGCTTTGGGTGCCAGTCCGTCGCAAACAGTGAGCGGCGGGCGCGCATCCGGCGTGTTTTTGCGCGGGTCGCGAACCGTTACGACCTCATGAACGATCTGATGTCGGCTGGGTTGCACCGCCTTTGGAAGCGCGGACTTGCAAAAGCCGCCGCGCCCCAGGCAGGCGACACAATCGTCGATCTCGCTGGCGGGACGGGGGACATCGCCGTAGCTCTTGCGAGTTCCAATCGCACCGTGATTGTCTGCGATCCAAGCTCTGAAATGATGAATGCCGGGCGCAAGCGGGGAGGCGCGCATCTGCGCTGGATAGCGGGTGAGGCGGAAGCCCTCCCATTCGCATCCGGATCGCTCGATTGCGTCACGATCTCCTTCGGAATCCGGAATGTGACGAGCCTCGATTGTGCCCTTTCGGAGATCGCGCGGGTTTTAAAACCCGGTGGACGCCTCCTGTGCCTGGAGTTCTCGACGCCAAGACCTTGGCTAAAGCCGTTTTACGATTTTTACTCTTTTCTTGTCATTCCAAGGCTCGGCGCTGCGATTGCGGGCACTCGCGAAGCCTATCTTTATCTCGTCGAATCTATCCGCCGCTTTCCAAATCAAGAGGAGTTCAAGGCTGCGCTCGAAAAGGCTGGGTTTGTAAACGTGACCTACCGTGACTTCACTTTTGGCATTGTGAGCCTTCACGCCGGATTGAAGCTGCCGAAGCAGCGGTAGCTACTCATCGAGCAGCCTCGTAAGCAGCGCAGTTACCGGCGCGCTTTCCCAGGCGGCTGGGCCTTCCACTCTTGTGACCTCCCGGCCCTGCCGGTCCAAAACCAGCGTACTCGGTAAACCATGTAGGCCTAGCGCTTTCGCGCTTTCCCTTGTGTCGTCGACATATTTTGGCAGATGCTCAATTTGCAGTTTGGCGTAGAAGGCGTCCACAGCCGGTAGGCCTTTTAGGTCGACAGAAACAGGAACGACAGCGAGGCCGCGTCCGCCGAGCTTGGCTTGCAACCGGTCGAAGGCCGGAAACTCCTCGCGGCATGGCCCGCACCATGTCGCCCAGAAGTCGAGTAGCACCACTTTGCCACGGAATTCGTCCGGACTCACCAGATGGCCCTTATCATCGGCGAAAGTGATGTAAGGCAAAGGCCTTCGGCTCGAAGCGGCGTCCCGGCGGTTGAAACCATAAATTCCGGCCAAGGCAGCGAGTGCCAGGAGCAACGCGGCCGCCCCGCCCCCCCTTACAAAACCGCGCCGAGACACAGCAGCGCCGTGAAAAATGTCTGTGTCCGGGCAGTTTTTATTAGGAGCCTGGTCAGGCCAGAACCTGGCGGTTCGCGATATAAGCGCACGGCCAAAACGATAGCGAGGGGAACGGCCACCGCGGCTACCCAGACATGCGTTTGCGGTAGGAGACGCGCAAGCGGCACCAGAAGGCCAAAGGGCGCGGCCATCATTAAAGCGTAAAGGGCTCGCGACGCTCTTGGACCGGCGGCAATCGCCAGCGTGAACCGGCCTAAGCGTCTGTCCTCCTCCACGTCCCGGTAATTATTGACCATGAGAACGGCCGCCGCGAACGAGCCCAGAGCCAAGCCTCCGAAAACGGCGGGGGCGCCCAGCGTGCCCGTGCAGAGCCAATATGTTCCCCCCACCGCGCCCAAGCCGAAGAAGGCGATTACGAAAAGCTCGCCAAGCGGTGTGTAGGCGATTGGGAGCGGTCCGCCCGTATAGGCCCAGCCGCACACAATTGACAAAATGCCGAGCACGAGGATGGGCCAGCCGCCGAGATAGACCAAATAGAGGCCAAGCAAGCCGGCGCCCGCGAAGCTCGCCCACGCCGCACGCGCCAATGCGGAGGCGCTCAGTAAACCTCGCGCGATAACGTTGAGCGGCCCGGCGCGGCCGGGTCCGTGCGCGCCATTTTGATGGTCCGCCGCGTCGTTATAGAGGTTTGTCCCGATTTGGATGAGTGCTGACGCAAGAGCTGCAACAATCACTGCCGCCCATTGTACCTTTCCGGTCTCTGCCCACGCGAGCGATGCACCTGCCGCTACCGGTGTGAGCGAAAGGCTCAAAGAAAACGGGCGCACGGCCATCAGCCAGATGGCGGCAGCCGATGGCGGCTCGCGCCCGTAGGTATCCCTCGCTGCGATCTGATCCATGTAATTGTTCCCTTACATCCCGCTGCGGATGCGCGTGTCGAAGGCGGCAACGATCCAGCGCTCGACCCCGGCGGCGGCGACGGCTGCCATGGTTGCTACCGGCGCCGACCGGAAATCGAGAAGGACATGGCAGGAGAGCCGGCATCCTGCGGTTTCGGGACGGAAACGCCATTGCACCCGGAACTCGCGCCAGGGCCCATCGCGGGAGAAAATCGTCAGTCCGGCGGGAGGATCCAACTCGGCGACGCTGGAAAAGCGCGTGCGTGCTGGACCGAAGCCGAAGAGATTGTCGACCGTCCATTGGTTTGCGTTGCGTTCCACAATGCGTGCCGAAACGCATCCGGGCACGAACTCGGGGTAGCGCTCGACATCGGCGACAATGGAGAAAACGCTTTCGGCATCGCGGCCGGGAAAGTACCTTTCCCAACTGCGGGAGATTGGGCGCGGTGGCATCAGGCAAGGTCTCCGCTGCGAAACCGCCAATAGCCTAGCCCTGCCGCCGTGAGGCCAAGGAGTGCCGGATAAGCAATCGCCCAAGCAAGGTACGCGCTTTGGCCAAAGGTATCGAGTATGACGAAAGCTGCAGGTCCGAGAAGCACGAGTTGCGGATCGAACAGCATCATGGCCGCCGTCCGGAACACCTGGAGCGGGTTGGCGAGGCTGATGGCGATCACGGCTTCCGGTGGAACGCGCTCCCGAATCATGACGCCAAGCAAGATTAGATCGATGAAGACAATCAAACCGAGCCAGAGCACGAGCGCAGCGCTTTGAGCGACGTCAGATGAGCGGACGAGAGTTGAAATCAGGAACCCCAGTCCGAGAAAGCAAACGGAGAGCGAGAACAGCAATCCTGAGTAAACCAAGAAATGCCGCCAGGGCATTTCGGCGCCGCGCGACACGCCCCAAAGCAGCGCGAGCGCCATCGCCAGAATGACAGGCGCAAGAACGGCAACGAAGCGCCCAGCGAGCCGGCCCCAATACCAAGCGCCGAGTGGCACAGGCAGCGCCAGCATGTATTCGAATACGCCTGCTTCGCGGTCGCTCGCCACCGAGCGTACGGTACTGATGAGAATGAAGATAGGAAGAATCGCCATGCTGAGCTGCACATAGGTCACCAGCAAGCGCGAAAGGCCGGTGAAGCCCATGACCCGGCTTTCTGTGATGCCGGAAACCATCAGCAGCGCGACAATGCCTCCAAACACGAGTGTATAGAGCAGGAACCATCGCGCCCGCAGCGATTCGGCGATATCGAGCTTAGCGGTAAGAAGAAGCGCGCGCATATTAGTAGCCCGGTTGCTGTTGACCAGCCGTTCCGCTCCCTGGCTTTCCGATCTTGCAGGCATATTGAGGCTGCGTAACGCGCCCGCGCAGGACCTCGAAGGGAATCGCATCCGGCTCTTGCGACGCAATGGCCGCGAAGTTGTAGTTCATCGGGCTGTCGCCGCGGCGATAGAAGGCTTTGCGCGCATCGAGCCAGGTTTTACCGTCTGTGCTGTCCATCACCCAAAGCTCTTTGATGTCTGTAGGGCTCTTGCAGGAGGACGACAACCAGTTCAGCGCATCGCCGATATCGTCGAACTTGTGGACCTTGCTGTCTCCGTTGACGCGCAACTCGGTTGCGAATTTCGGGCTCGATATGATCATCCCGCACATTTCACATACGTCGCGGCCGTATTTGATTTCAACCGGACCAGAATCTGCCTGGCATGCGGCCAGCGTCAAGATCAATGCAAGGGCGGCAGTCTTAAGCACAACGGCAAAGCGGCTCATCATCGCAATCCTTTTCTTCTGCCGCTCCAAATGAAGCGCTCGTTAAGAGTCCGGCGTAGCGTGCCAGAAGGCACATGAATCGCAGACGGTCCGGCGCCGCGATGCGGCCGCTCCAGACGAGGCCATCCTCGCTCGAAACGAACCGCCATTCGGCCATGGCCTGCGCGAAGGAGTCCTCCCGCCGTGCAACCCTTACATAGGCGCGCATAATTGCTGCCGCGCCGCCGCTGGTGGTTAGCCGGTCATCGAAAGAGACACTGCCACGCTCAAGCTCGACAACCCTTGTGACGAGAGCCGCCACCTCGTCCACCCGATGGCTCGAAACGATCATCGTATCGCCGCGCCTGCGCGCCATAATATTGAACATGGCGTTACGTGCGGCCGGATCCAGATTCGCGGCCGGCTCGTCGAGAATGAGAAGGCTCGACTCGCGGCCGAGCGCGATCGCGATCAGCAGTTTCTGCTTTTGCCCGCCGGACAGTTTGACGAACGGCCTCTGGGCGACCTCGCGGAGGTCGAGTCCAAGCTCTGCGGCAACGCTCGCGATGTGGCCGGGATCGGCTCCGCTTACCCCACTCGCAAAGGCAATGAGATCGCTAACTGGCATTTTGAGCGGTGGCGGCAGTTGCGGCACGAAGCCTATCATCTTCAGCACCGAAGTGCGGTCGCGGCGCGGATCGGACCCGCCGACCCGAACCTGGCCCTCGTAAGCATATTCGCCCAGAAGACAGCGGATCAGTGTCGTCTTGCCGGCGCCATTCGATCCAACGAGTGCAATGCGCTCGCCAGCATCGACGGTCAGAGTGAGTCCGTCGAGCACCTTAGTACGATTGAACGATTTCGAGAGGCCATCGAGGCGTATCACTCAGGTCTCCTATAAGAGCTTGCTCAAGCCCTTTATATCGAAGGTAAGGGCTCCCGTCGGGCAGACTTCGACGCACATGCCGCAACGCGTGCAGTCCGCGCCAATGTCCATCTTTGCGTCGGCGGCGTAGCCGATGCGCGTTGTGCTGAGGACGTGAGGTACCATACACACCTCCAAGCACTTGCCTTCGTGAAGACAGGGCTCGAGGTTGTAGACGACTTTGACGGGCGAGAAGGCCCCAGCGAACCCATAGGTTAGGCCGATGGGACAGATGTAACGGCACCAGAACCGGCGCGAATAGAAAACCTCGATAAGCAGAAGAAATACAACCCAGAGAAGGGCAGCGGACGCCCCATAGGTAAAGGCGCGGGACAAGATGCCAACCGGCGAGATGACTTCAAAGACCGTATAGCCCGTCGAGAATGCGAGAACCGCAAAGACCACGTAGAGCACCGTGCGTGTGCCGCGATGGAGCGTGTGATCGGTAACGAGACGCCGCTTCGCGAGTTTCAGGTGAAGTATTTCTGCGATCTCAGCCAAGAGGTGATATGGGCACACCCAAGAGCAGAAGCTTCGCCCGCCAACAAGCCACCAAAGAAAAAGGACGGTGCCGGTCCCGATAAACAAATTGATAAGGAGATGCTTGTAGGCCAGCATTACTTGCAGTGCCGAATTGAGATCGGCCATATGAAAGCCTACGAAGCGCGAAGCTGTCAGCGCGCCCTCGACGACCTGAATGTCCGCCCGGAAGGACAGGACGAACAAGGCATTGATTACGATGATCGAAGCCCAGCGCCAATTGCGCCAAAAGTGGTTGGGACGTTCGCGCGCTTGCTGCTCGCGCTCCTCCTTGATTAAGCGCTTACGCCGTGCCTTGCCCTCGCGGCTATTCTGCTCGGCAAAAAGCTTTTGCGCCACAGGGGTAAGCTGCGCAGGCTTTTGCGGCTCCTTGCCGAGCATGACGGCAAAGCTTTCAATGAGCCGGTTCATGTCAGGACACTCCCTGCCCGGGCCAGGCCGCGCGGACATCGACGGTGATCGCAGGAGGTTCTGCGGGGCAGATCATCTCACACATGCCGCACCCGGTGCAGCCGCGATGGACCACCGGCGTGCGGCTTTTGCCGGACGGATCCTCTGCTATCGGCTCTAATGAGATAGCGCCCTCTATCGGGCATTCGCGCACGCAAAGATCGCAGAGGGCCAGATCGTAAGGGTGATCGGCGATAAGGATCGGCTTCCAGCGGTCAACTTCTTTGTATCGATGAATGCCGGGGAAGGATGCGCCCCGCGCTGCCCCCTTGAAACCAAGCCCCTTGCGCGCGAGGCACCCTTCAGGATTGGACAGGCGCGCTATGCCCATCTGCACCTCCTCCTTCTTGGAAAGGTCGTGCGCCAGTGCGCCCGTCGGGCAAGCCAAGATGCATTGCACCGCATCGCAGGAAAAGTCGCAAGCTTGCACTCGCGGGGCGATATAGGGCACGCCGAGGCCGTAACCATCATTTATATCGCCAAGACGGATCGCCTGAACGGGGCAAACCTGAACGCATTGACCGCACTTGATGCAGGC
Source organism: Rhodomicrobium sp. (assembly GCA_052148445.1). Lineage (GTDB taxonomy): Bacteria > Pseudomonadota > Alphaproteobacteria > Rhizobiales > Rhodomicrobiaceae > Rhodomicrobium. The sequence goes on along the minus strand of JBKQIH010000181.1, from coordinate 71,153 downwards.
CGCAAGATATTCATGCTCCGCAATTGCCCCGGGCGGACGCAGCCTTTTGTGCCAACGCAGCACTATTGGAATGAATCCAACCAAGGATGCCGCGACCGTCAGTCCTGCGAAGGCGCTAGAGCGCAGAAAACGGCGCCGCTCCTCCCGCCTTTTGGGATGATTTTCGAAGAAGCTACTGAGCCAGCCCGCCATCGCTTTTCCCACACTCTGTTGGCGCCGCCGCCGCGACTCGCATCGCCGGATGCTCGTCGCGGAGGACGAGACGCGGCTTCGAAAAGGGTGCAAGGCGCGACAGGAAGTCGATACTCTCGAAGACCAGCGAGCCGCGGTAGAAGCTCGTCATCGGAATGTCCGACCAGATCCCGTCGGCATAGGCATAGACCTCGAAGGGCGTGTCGCCGGTCCCCTTTCCCTTCCGGTCGAATCCTTCGTAGGCGTCCCAATAATTTCCGTCCCACACTGTGGCAGTCGCGCCATTCCCGCTGCTGGAGACGACATCGGAATAATTCCCCTTGAACGCATTTTGCTTGAATGTATTTCCTTCTATGTTGCTGTGAAACTGGATCGCGACGGCGTTGAAGGCCCACTGGTTCCCGCGAAAGCGATTGGCGTCGTCCGGATCGAACGGCGAGCCATCGAGATAAAGCCCGACAGCATTGCCAAGGATTTCGTTGTTTTCCAACGTAAGGCCGCTTGCTTCCTTAACCCCGATTCCGATACCGGCCGGACCGTTGCCATGCGTAATCCGGTTCCCGGTCAAGCAAAGCTCGTTCGAGTACATCGAGAACAGGCCGACCGTGTTATAGGCGTAGAAGTTGTTCCTGGCCGTGTTGCCGCTTGCATACATGAAGTGGGTACCGTAGCGCCCATTGGTGATGCTGTTACCGGCAAGTGTGTTGTTTGTTGAATACTCAAAAAGCACGTCACGGTGGTCCGCGATAACATTGCGTTCAATTTTGTTGTTATTCGAGCGCCAAACCCGGATTGCGTCGCCGCGTATATCGAGATCCGGTTCGGTGCCCGTGATCCGGTTCCGCCTGAGTATATTGTTGTCGGCCTGCCGAAGATCGATTGCCACGAGGCAGCTTTCGAGCTCGTTGTCTTTTACGATATTGAAGCTCGCATTCTCGATGCGGATACAGGCGTCGAGGTTTTCGTGCCGATGACCGCTATCGCGCAGCTTCAGGCGCTGAATTGTGATCTGATTGCCGTTTATCGTCAGGATCGTCCCAACTCCGTTTCCCGTGACGGTAACCTTTCCGCCGCCATCGATGGTGATCGGCCTCTTGAGCACAACCGGCCCAGCGTAAACGCCTTCAGGGGGCTGCAGCAGGCCACCATCAGGTGTCGCGTCTACCAAAGTTTGCAGCGGCTCCGGAGCGCGCACTTGCGCCAGAACCGGACCCTGCAAAAGCCCACAGAAGAGGACTGCAACGCGGAACGCGCGCATATTATTGCCCCGCCTCGCGCAATTGCTTGCGGCGAATCAGAACCGCCAAAGCCAAAACAACAGAAGCCGCCAGCAGAAGAGCAAAGCCATAGTGCGGATAGGAAAAAGTGGAGAACTGCGCCACTTTGCCCTCGCCGAAGACTGTTGGCATGAAGGGTTTGACCGTAAAAGCACCCATCGGACTGAGCGTGTGACCGAACCACCAAAGCCACCCAGCGTAGTCTACCACGAAGCCAAAGGGCACAAGGATCGCAGGTAGCGCTAGCAACCACCAAAACGGCCCGGAATAAAACAGGAAGCCGAGCAGCATCACTCCCATTCCGGCGAAAAGATAAGGCGCCGCCTTGAGCTCGTATTTCGCACCGCTCGCGATCGGATGCATCCCGATGTAGTGGTTGATTGTGTTCATCTCATGCACGCAGTCGAGCGGTTCGGAGTCCTCGTCGACCTCCTGGCTCTTGCGCAATTGGCAACCGTTCGTCACGCCCGTGAAACCGAAGTGGATCCGCACGCCGTCCGGGAAGGTTTGCGGCGGGTAGTTCGGCGCCTTAAGGCTGACCCACCAGATTGGCGAAAAGAACGCTGCAACTAGGATTGCCATGCCGATCACGGTGAGAAGGCGGAAAGTCGTTGCGCTGGCGTTAGGTGATTTGGTCATCGGCTGGCTCCGCCATTGCTGGGAATGTGGAGGCGCTTATGCCTCCATCAACGGTTACTTGAAATCGGGGTTCTTCCAACCCTTGGCGCCAACGATCTCCTTCGGAGGCTGCAAGCGCGACACATAGTCCAAAACGTCGATGGTGTCTTTGTCAGAGAAGTTCTTGATTTGCTCCATCATGTCCGGATTGGCATTGCGCCGTCTGCCTTCTTTGATCCACTTGTACTGACGCAGCAGATATGCGTAGTGCTGACCTTGAATTCGCGGATAATACTTGGCGGCGTCCCCAGCGCCCGTTTCCCCGTGGCACCGCACGCAATTGTCGTCGTAAAGTTTCTTGCCGTGGGCAAGATCTGTGCCCGGGCCGTAGCCGTTTTCGGGATTCATCGGCAGCTTGGAGATATACTCGGTCACGTCCGCGACGGATTGCTCGCCGCCGATTTCCGAGGTCAGGGCGAACGGGTACATGGTTGGATTGTCGCGATTGCCTTCGCGAATGTCGGTAAGCTGCTTGATTAATACGGTGCGGTGCTGCCCGGCGAGTTCAGGGAAGGTACCATCGGTGCGGCCCCAGCCCTCTGGCAGGTGGCAAGCGGCGCAAACCTCGTAGACTTCCTTGCCGTGCTCCAGATCCGGCACAAGCTTCAATGATGCGTCGCGCTCGCCACCTTCAGTCATCCATTGATGCTTTTTGCCTTCGGGGTCCACGCTAACCTTGCTGGGATCTGCCTTTTGTACTTCGGCGGCTTGCGCGAACGCAACCCCGATTGCGAGAGCCGAAACCATCGCGAAAACCAACTTTTTCATGCAGTCTCTCCTTCTCTCGCGCGATAGACTATTTGGCGGCGTTCCGTTGGACCAGTGACAGGAACTCGGCCAGCGCGTCCGCATCAGAATCGCTTACCTTCTTGACCATCGCGGCCATCAGTTTCGAGCGGCCATTGGAGCGCACGCCGTCCCGAATCTCTTTGATTTGCAGCGCCAGATATTCCCGCTTCTGACCGGCAATCACCGGATAGCCTTGCAGCGGATTCGCTCCGTCTTTCCCATGGCAGGCCGCGCATCCAGATTTGGTATAAAGCTGCGCGCCTTCCGCCGCCTTGGGGGCATTGCCGGGCTTTATCGCGGGTGCTGGCGCTGCCGCGAGCCAAGCCGCGATGATCTTAAGTTCATCATCGGTTACGACGTTCATCACATCCTTCATAGCCTGAGTGCGCGGATAGCCGCGCGCGTCTGGGCCCGATAACCGCTTCCCCTCCGCGATGTCTTTCATCTGCGTGTAGAGGTAGGCCTTATCCAAGCCGGCCAGATGCGGATAGTTCTGAATAGCCTTCGCGCCGTTTTTGCCGTGGCAGGCAACGCAAGTGCGCGTTAAGTAAAGTTGCTTGCCGCCCGGTACATCTTGAGCGGCGGCGGAGCCGGAAAAGCCCAAAAGCGATGCCGCCAAGCCTGCCCAAAGGATCGAAGCTTTTTTCAAGCCAAACATTTTGCTGCTCATCGTTTTGGCGGGAGAGGGAAAAAGGGGAGGCGCGAACGCCTCCCTAGTTGGTCGCGATCATTTAACCTTTTTCGCGCCGTTCTGCTCGAGATGGGTCTTGGCGCGCAGCCCGATATCGGCGGCCTTGACCTGGTATTGCCACCATTGGTTCGCCCAGAGCATTGCGTTCTGCCAATCCTCCTTCTTGGCGAAGCCGTCCGCCTTTGCGCGGGCCTCTTTCGCAAAGTTGAGCTGATCGGTGGCGTCCTCAACCAATGCAGTCACGGTTGGGAAGTCTTTGTAGTTCGTCGAGACGATGTAGCCCACAACCTGATCGATCACCGCCTGGGTATCGAGGCAGGACTTGTACTGCTTGTCGAAGTCCACTTTAGTGTAGTTCTGGCCGGACTCCAGCGCGACAGTCTTCACGCTAGCTCCTTTCGGCGCCACCATCAGATAGCCCTCCATTTCAAGATGCAGGGCAGAGCAGAACTCGGTGCAATAATAGGGATACACGCCCGACTTAACGTTCTGGATGGTGGCTGAGGCGGTCTTGCCAGGTTCGAGAGACAGGTTGACGTCATGCTGACTGATAGCGAAGCCGTGAGTCTCGTCCTCGGCGCGTTCCGCATTGGTCCAATGGAAGATGACTGTATCTCCCTCCTCCGCGTCCACGATCTCAGGCGTGTAGTGCGAACGGATCACGGTTCCGAACACCTCGACCTTACCCGGCTCGCGCACGATATTTTCGGCCCCAGGACGTACGGAGAACTTTGAGTGTTCCTCGGTGCGGCTATCCGTGCCGTACTTGTAGCGGATGAGCGGCTTGAGCTTATCCGCAGCGATGGCGACTGCCCAGTGCGGCTCGCCAAGACCGATCGGCATATCGTAAAGCAGCTCCATCTTGTCGCCGCTGATGTCGATCAGCTGATGGTTCTGCGGATGCAAAGGCCCGACAGGGTTGAAGCGGTCGATGGCCAGCTTGTTCAAGGCTACGAGATAGTGGCCCTTCGGATGGACGGTGTCGCCTTCCATCGTCATAAGGTGGCCGATGTTATAATGGATCGCTATCTTGTCGAGGATCTTGCCTTCGCAGTAGTCCCACTTGACCACCTGACTATCGACATAAAGCGACGTGTACACGATGCACGGCCTGCTGTCGAATTGCGTGTGTAGCGGGCCAAGGCCTAACGGCACCTGCACATGCAGGGACTCCTTCATGTCGAGGATCGGCAGGCCGTAAGGATCTCTGCCGGCATATTTCTTCGCGTCGATCAGAGCCTTCATCTTCGCAAAATCGTAAACCGACCCATGTGTGTCGAGCTTGCCGCCGACGATGACGTACTTGCCATCCGGCGACACGTCTGCGCCGTGGGGGCTCTTCGCTTCAGCGACGAGATGGACGAGCGCTTCATCGACCACAGTTTTCAGGCGGATAACCGCCATGCCGTTGATCTTCTCGGCTTTGCCGGCCTTAAAAAGCTGTTCGGCTTTCTTCCAGTTTATGACGTGCAGATAGTCCACGTCGTTGGCAGAACAGCCTGCCTCAAAGGGCGGCCTGCCAGACTCGATGCCGCCGACGTAACGCTCCGAGCAGAACGAATTCGTGAAGGACCAGTCCTCGGACGGGCCTTTACCGGTGGCCGAGAGGTCCTGGCTATAGGGCGGCAGCTCAATCGTGAACGAGTTCTCCGGCTCGATCAGACCTTTCTCACGATTGAATTTCCAATAGGTGATCCCGCCGCGGAACTCTTCATTGAATTTGGAGAGCGGCGCGTATTTGTGGCCAAGCGGCGAGGGATATTGCGCGGCCTCGACCACATATTCCGTGTTGTTCGTCACGAAGGCGCCGCCGTGCTCGCTGGTCAGGACGGGATTAATAACAATTTGCCGCGTTTCGAAATCTTTCAGGCTGATGACTGCGATGCGCGGCGTGGATTTATCATTGATAAACAGCCATTGGCCGTCGTAATCGCCGTTGGTTTTGGAAAGATTGGGATGATGCACATCGCCCCAGGTGATTGGCGTGCCTTCGGGCGAAGTCGATGCCTGTAGCAGCGCCTTCGACTCGTCGTCGTAGCCATATCCCTGCCAGGGCTCCCGCGTGTATACGGCGATATATTTCAGGATGCGCATCGACGGAATGCCGTAGACGATGATCTGCCCGGCATGGCCGCCCGAGCTGAACACGATGAACTCGTCCCGCTTGCCCGTGGGCACATAGGTTTTCGCCGCGGCAAGCACATCCTTTTCAGTAAGGCTGCGGCGCTTCATGACATCCTGCAACGACTCGGACGCATAAGCCGATCCGGCGAGTATCACGCCGGTACCCAGCATTGTTGCGAGCGAGGTATGCCATAAAAGACTATACTTCATCTTTCGCCCCTTTCGCGAAAACGGGCTTCCATGATCGGATCCGTGGACGATCGACTAGCCTCGCCGAAAAAAATTCGGACTCGACCGTCCGCCGTTAACCTAGACCAGCGGGGGCTATACATGCTTGACCTAGGTCAAGCGTGTATAAATGTTGATGCGGATAGAGCTTGCCGAGATTTACGAATGCAACCTCTGATACGTCGGGATCAAGTTGATTGCATCATGCAGGTGGCTCGAATTACTTCAGTTCCCGCAGAGAGTTCGTACGCAAGTCCTGCGCAATCTGCGAGTGCCGCGCTCAACACCGCCAGGCCTAAAGCCAATACGCCCCGGCTGGAATTACTTCCGACAATTTCGAAGATCCGATGTTAACCTAAGATCGCCGGCCCCAGAGAAGCGGCCCAAACGAAAGGGCAAAACCGCCGAAAGCCAAGATCCACCCCGAAGCCGCTAAATGAAGCATGAGTCCCGGCATTATCGCGAATGCAGCCAGGAGCCTCGCTAAGACTGCAATACCGGCTGCGCCATAAATAGTCTTAACACCTGGGGAAGCAGTAAGCTGCCGGCCCGTGTGGCCCAGGCTTGCACGCGTCATCACCGCCAGTGTCATGATGCCGATGGCGCCAGCAGTCCAGGCATGAACGCCAGCCACCGATGGAATGGCCCCCGGCAGCGTAATCGCGAGTGCCGTCAGAAGAAAGCCTATTGGGACGAAGGCGTAGCCGATATGAAGGATGGTAACAAGCGGCTCTGCAAGTGTACGATATCCCTTCCACCGTGCAAGCCGGACCGCGTGAAGCGTCCCTGCAATCGCGCAGGCCGCAGCCGTGGGCGCTGCAGCAGGCAGGGCGATCCAGACGAGTAGCGCAATGGCCGCTGAGGCAATGGCCGCAAGGTCGAAACCGCCGAACGGTGCGGGCAGATTGCTGGGGCTATGCTTGGCAAGCCAGTTCCGGCTGAAGCTCGGCACAATCCGGCCTCCGATCAGTGCGATCAGCAGAATCGCCGCTGCAATTCCCATGCGCTTGCCGTAATCGCTATATCCCTTTTCCGCGACCTCAAGGTGGAAAACGAGGTTTCCCAAGCCGAGCAAGGCTACGAGGATAAGCACCTTAAGATTGTTCTTGTTTTTGCCCGCGAGAATCTCACGGCCGACGACGATGCCAAGTGCAACCAGGAAACTGAGGTCAATTACGGCCGCCGTTATACCGCCAAGCCATGCGGAGCAGGAGACGGCGACGCGGCCAACGAGCCATATCAGCAAGAGCACCGCGAGAGGACCGCCGGCGACTGGCATGCGCCCTGTCCAGTTGGGCACTGCGGTGAGCAAGAAACCTGCGACAATCGCCGGCAGGTATCCATAGAGCAACTCGTGCACATGCCAGTCGATAGGAGAGAAAACGGTGGGCAGGCGCACACCACCTTGCAGCATGGCGATGAAGATTGCCATGGCGGTGGCGGCCCAGACAGCTCCGCTCAGAAAAAACGGGCGAAAGCCGTAGCTAAAAAGGATCGGCCCCCGATAAGCCCGGAGCGTTTCGGCGGTCGTTGCCATCGCAAGGTTTCCCGTGGTTGCGCCGCTGATCAGCCGACGTACATGAATCTATTACCGCTGTCCGGTCCGGTACTTCTTGACTTTGGTTAAGTTGTCAGCTTCGCAGGAAAAATATATACGCTATCAGTGACTGGTTCCTTCGGAGAACCCGATCTTGTTGGCCACGTTGTACTTGCCCGCGGGCTTCACCATCGGGATGCGTTTGACCTCCTCGAGCGTCTTGGCGTCGTAGATCACGAGCGCGCCCTTCATGTCCCAAATGCTGACCACAGCATGGGCGCCGGTCTTGTCGAACTCCACGTGAGCTGCGGTTTTGCCCTTCTCGGGCTGTAGCGTTTTGACGATCTCGAGCGTCTCTTTGTCGATGACGTGCATGAGATCCTTCTTTTGCCCCATGAAAGTATCGACCCAGGCGTAACGCGAATTTTCGTGGCTTCTCAAGAAGAAACCGGGTCCTTCCGTCGCGATCCGCTTGACCACGGACCAGTCGCTCATATCGATAATTGTCACGAAGCTTTCCTTCAAATGCGGCACGGCAAGCACGCGGTGGCCGCGATATATCCAGGAAATACCCGCGCCGAGATGTGGCAGGCCTCCAACCGCGATGTGCGCGGCGGTCTGGCCGGTGTTGATGTTCACCACGAGAATCTGGCCGCCGCTGCGCGAGGAGCCGAGCAGGTTCCGGTAGGAAGGGTCGAAGAAGAAGTCGTCGAGCGGTTCCTCGATATCCATGCGGCGGAGTGTAAACAGGCCCTGCTGCATGGGGAGAGCTTCGATCATACCTTGCTCATGACTATGAACGAAACCCTGTGCGATGGGCTTTGCGTTGGGATCGGTCGAAATTTCCCAAATCTCGGGCGCGTCTTTTAGCGCCGCGATGAAGCTCTTGCGGCCGGGTGCTTGATAAATGGCGCTAATACGCGAACTGTTGCCGCCGGCGCTCTTGACTTGAAACACCCTCGCAACACTGAGGTCGCCCGCGTTGAGGATGGCGATGGTGTTTGGAAGGTAGTTGGCTGCGGCGAGATATTTTCCGTCGCTGGACATGGCGATGTTGCGTGTGTTCAGCCCGGCCCGCGCTTCGGCCACAATTTGCAGCCGCCACAGGTCGAATTTGGTGATCCAGCCGTCGCGGGAGGAGAAAAACACATAGCGGCCATCGGCGGTGAATTTCGGGCCGCCATGGAGCGCATAGCGTGTTTTGAATCGGTGGAGCGGCTCAAACTTATCGCCATCCATGATCGTGGCGTGATGGTCGCCCGCCTCGACCACGACAAAAAGGTTGAGCGGATCGCCCTTGAAGACGGGTTTCTCCTCCGGTCCCGTGGAGGGGGTGAGGACGCGGCTCGCACCGATCTCGGCCTCACCCCACACCGGCGCCCCCGGGAGCGGGGCATAGATATAACTCGTGAGCGCGCCGATATCGGCCGGCGTCATTTGACCGAAGGCTGGCATTTGAGTGCCTTCGCGCCCGTTGGCGATGGTTTCGGCAGCCTTGTCCTTGCGAAGGCGCTCGAGGCTTTCCGGAATCAGGGCCGGGCCTTGGCCGCCTAAGCGGTCAGCGCCGTGGCAAGCCGCGCAATTCTCGCGGTAGAGCGCCTGGCCCTCCTCCGCGGCGAGTGCCCCTGATGCGGCGAGAAGCAAAGCCGTTAGGCCCGCTAGAAATTCCCTGAGGCTCGCTAGTGACGATGTGTTCCGGTTCATGATTGCTGCCTCTGAATGGCCTGACCTTAACCCGGTCCCCCTCCGCGCTCGCCCCGATTTCCTCAGCGGTGAGATAGCAGCCGGGGTCCTCGGCCCAGGGGTCGCCTGTGATTTGCAAGGCGCGCACGCGCGTGTTGCCGCCGCATATATCGAAGTGCTGGCATTGCCCGCAGCGTCCGCCAACGCGGCGCGGCCTGCGCTTGAGGCCCGCCATGATCGGATCGCTGACATCTTGCCAAATGCTGGAGAATGGGCGCTCGCGGACGTTGCCGAGTGTGTGATGCCACCAGAAGGTATCGGGGTGCACATTGCCGAGATTGTCGATATTGGCGACGTTTACGCCGCTTGCATTGCCGCCCCATTGTACGAGCTTAGCGCGGACATGGCCCGCCGCCTGTGGAAAGCGCTTTTTCACCCAGTGATAGAGGAAAACCCCATCCGCATCGTTATTGCCGGTCACGAACTCCTTCTCGATGCCGCGCTCCATATAGGACCATGCCGCCTCGAACAGCGTTGTCATAACGCTGCGGGTAACCTCCCAAGCAGCGTCGTCGCCGCGGTTCTTATTTCCGCGCCCACCATAGTTCAGGTGTGAGAAATAGAACTTATCGACGCGCTCTTGCTCCGTAAGCTCCAATAGGTCCGGGAGCTCCTGAAAATTGTCCATCGTACACGTGAACCGCACGCCGGTTTTGATGCCGGCCTCTTGGCACAGGCGAAGCCCTCGTAAGGATGCGTCGAAAGCGCCTGCCTTTCCCCGGAAAGCATCGTGCGTGGCGCCGATACCGTCGAGGCTAATACCTAAATAGTCGAAGCGCGCGGCGGCAATACGCCCAATGTTCTGCTCATCGATCAGCGCGCCATTCGTGGAAAGGCCGACATAGAAGCCCATCGCCTTGGCGCGGGCAGAGATCTCGAAAATATCGTGCCGGAGCAGCGGCTCGCCGCCCGAGAGGATCAGCACCGGAACGCGAAACGCCTTCAAATCCTCCATAACCCGGAAGATTTCCTCCGTGGTCAGCTCGCCAGGGAATTCGACGTTCGCGGATATCGAATAGCAGTGCTTGCATTTGAGGTTGCAGCGCCGGATGAGGTTCCAGATCACCACGGGGCCCGGCGGGTCGCGGCGCGGCAGCACAGGCGTAGGCGACCCGATTTCCTTCAATAATTGGCTCAATCGGAACATTTGGTCCTCACGCCGATATGCGCATTCCGGTTTTCTTCAGAATTCTGGTGCTGAAGAGCACATCGTAGGCTCGCACACTCTGACCGAGTAGATCGGCGATGCACGTAACCTTATCGTGGACTTCGGCTTCGGAGCGCCCGTGCACCATGGCGAAAAGATTGTAAGGCCAAACCGGCAGAATGCGCGGGCGCCGGTAGCAATGGGTCACGAAATCGAGCGCGCCGACGCGCGGACCCAGATCGCCGATTTGGGCGTCGTCGACGTCCCAAACCGACATGCCGTTCGCCTTCAGTCCCAACGCATAGTGGTTCGGAACCGCGCCGATGCGCCGGATGATGCCCACATCGAGCATGCGCCGGAGGCGCTCCATCACATCCTCCGGCCTAAGTCCAAGCCTGGCAGCGACGTCGTGATAGGGCCGGGGCGTCAGCGGAAGGCCCGCCTGCGTTGCCTCGATGATCTGCCGGTCGATGGCGTCGATGCCCATCAGGCGCGCGCCTCCATCTTGAAGCCGACGAAGTATTCGTCGAGTTTCGGGAAGGAAAAGACCCGAAGCCCCGTCTCTGCCTCGATAGCGCTGGTAACTTCCGGGATGCGCTCTTCGCTGCCGGCTGCAAGCACGAACCAAATATTGAGCCTGTGCGCCCGCTCGTAATTATGGGCAACTTCGGGATGGGCATTGATTGCGGCGATAATCCGTTCCTTATCCTCCGCTGGCGCACCCACAGCGCAGAGGCAGAAGGCACCGCCCATTCGGTCTGCATTGTACATAGGTCCGAAGCGGCTCAGAGCACCGTCGTTCAGCAGGCGTTCAATCCGGGCCAAAAGCTCGTTCTCCTCGATCCCAAGCGCGAGCGCGGCCTCCGCATAAGGCCGCTCCACGATGGGGAAGCCGCCCTGCAGACTGTCGATAATCTTTCTGTCCGTTGCGTCGATCATGCAATCTCCTACGTCGCAGAGAACCGGGCGCCGCGCTGCTTAAAGCAGCGGCCGCTGAAAAGTACCGCGTTTTGCGCCGCTGGCGCGGCGAGCGCTTTCAACTCCTCGACCCGGTCGAAAACCCAGCTTCGCTCACGCCCGTGGATCATGCAAAAGAGGTTGTACGGCCACCCCGGAAGCCTGCGGGGGCGCCTGTAGCAAAGCGTCACGAAGGGCTCACGGGCGAAGAACTCGCCAACGCTATCGGCCTCACCGTCGGGAATATCCCAAACCACCATGGCGTTGGCCCTGAAGCCAAGCTCGCGATGGCGGACGATGAGCCCGAGGCGCGAGATTACGCCGCCCTCGCACAGTCTGCCGAGGGCGGCGATAACCTCCGCTTCTTCCAACCCCACCCGCTCGAGCAGTAGTGCGTAGGGCCGTGGACTAAGCGGAAGTCCATCTTCGAGAGCGCATAACACCTGCAGCTCCGTTGCCGTTAGCGATCGTGGCTGCACTGGCTTGCTGAGGTTCCTTTGCCGATGAGCAGCATCGCCGCCCAGAGAAAATCCGAGGTCGATGAAGTACGGCCTCTCCATGGGAAGGTCCAAGATGTCATAGCCCGATGCGCGGCGGATTCGCGAAACGGTGCCCTCGACAGAGGCACGGCCGGAGCCGGTCACAACGAACCAGAGATTTAATTCGTGCTCGCGTTCGTAATTGTGGTTGACGCCCGCTTCCGCGTTGACGATGCCGGCAACGCGGGGCACGTCATGGGCAGGCACCGTCATTGCAGCAAGCGTGCTCGCGCCCGCGGAATTCGGCCGCACGGCGGCACCGACGCGCGATAACGCACCTCGCTCTTGCAAATCGCGAAGTGAAGCGATGACCTCTTCTTCACTCGCGCTGAGAGCCGCGCCGATAGCCTCGTAGGGGCGCTGCACCAACGGAAAATCGCGCTGCCAATCCTCGATCAGGCGAAGCTGAAGGCTCGAGAGCTGCATGGGTCAGGCTCCCAGCTTATGCGCACGCGGTGTGAAAAAGATCCCGCTCGGCTTCTGCGCCGGCAGTTCCGCCAGTTTGGCGTAAGTAGCCGCATTGTAGACGTCCACCCGGTCCGCATCGCGCACGGAGACCCAAACTTCCGCGCCTTTGGGCAGAAACTCCATATGAAGAACGGCAGGACCCGGCTTGAACTCGTGAACGATGCGCAGCGAGGCAATGTCCACGACCTGGATCGTATCGTTGTTGGGCAGTGCGAAATTCACCCAGGCATAGCGGCCGCCGGGCCGGACGACGGCAAAGACGGGCTGACCCGCCATCGGAAGGCGTGCCAGTTCCTGAAAGCTTCCGGCGTTGAGGACGATCAGTTCGTGCTGTCCGGCGGCAGGCAGCAGAATCTTGCCGCTCGCCACGCCGCAGCCGCCCAGATGCGGCATCTTATAAACGGGTAGCTTTTCGCGCGGGGAACCGGCCGGGCGCAGAACTTTTTGAGGGCGCGGCGTCCCGGCCCAAAGGTCGAGGAAGGTCAGGCCGTCCTCGCCGAACAGCCCTGCCATGTAATGGCGCCCGTCGACAAGGATGCCGTCGTAAGGAAGCACCCCGGCTCCCGCATGTTTTGCAAGCCTCGGCGCGTTCCCTTGGGAGAAATCCGCCACCCAGATTTCTCCGGCATCGTACAGGCAATAGACAAAAAGCGAACCGGGCGCATCGACGAGCCCAACGGTCTTAGAGACCTTGCCGTCAGCCGTTACGGCCGGAATGTTCGCAACCTCTTCGAGCGAATGGGCGTCGAACACTTTCACGCCGCCAGGATCATAATTGGAGACAGCGATCAAGCGTCCGTCATCCGAGATCGCGCCCCCGATGGAGTTGCCGGCCTGCACTTTGCGGGCGGCAATCGACTGCTGGAGAATGTCGACTTTGGTGAGGCCGCCGTCGCGTCCAAACACATAGGCGTAGCGCTCGTCCTGCGAAAAGACGGCAGAGGCATGGGACAGATCGCCCAAGCCTTCCACGCGGCCAAGGCTTTTACGCTCCGTCGTGTCAACAATTAAGATGGACCCGCTCGCACGCTCGACGACGATGCCGAGATCGCCTGTACCGCGCATACGTTCCGCGCAGGCATAGGCGGGACGGCTCAGGGCGAGTGTACCGCCCGCAAGCAACGGCAGTCTCAGAAATGCGCGGCGCTTCATTGCGGAAAACCTTCCTTGAGCTTGGTTGCAATCCAAAGCGCGTCTTCCTCACTGAGGATCCCGCGCCAAGGCGGCATGGGAGTGCCGGGGATGCCCTCCAAGATCACCGCCGCGATGGCGGGCGCCTCAAGAGAAGCGAGTGTCTCCGGTAGCAAGGGCTTGCCCAGCCCTCCCTTCAGCGTCATGCCGTGGCACGATCCGCAATCTTGCCGGACCATCCCTTTCAGCTTGTCCTCGCGGCTCACGCCCCGGGCCAAGGCAGCACCCGTGCTAAGACATAGCAGGAGCGCGAGGAGCGCCTTACTCGGCAGCAACGATTTGCAGCGCCATATCATCGCAGGAATGTCCCAATATCTCTGAAAGCGAGGCGACTTCGCCGATGATGAACAAGACTGGCGGCGCGAATTTCGCTTCGCTGGCCTCGCGCGCGACGCGCCCGAGAGTTGAGAGAAGCCGCCGCTCATCCGCTGCCGTGCCCCGGCTTATAGCCAGCACGGGCGTATCGGGCACGCGCCCCGCAGCGAGAAGCCGCGCAGCAATCTCCGGCAGGTTCGCTAGTCCCATATATACAACGAGCGTCGTCTGCGGATCGGCGAGACCGCGCCAGTCGAAATCGAGCCCGCCATCTTCGCGGCTGTGGCCGGTCAGGTAGCGGACGCCATTCGCAACGCCGCGATGCGTCAGCGGGACGCCGGCGGCAGCAGCGCAGGCCTGCGCTGCTGTGACCCCGGGGACGACTTCAAAGCATATGCCTGCTTTTGCAAGCGCTAACGCTTCCTCACCGCCACGCCCGAAGATGAATGGATCGCCACCTTTTAAGCGCACCACGGTTCGGCCCGGCTTGGCCAGATGGATCAGCATAGAGTTGATTTCATCCTGCGGGACCGGATGGCATTGCGCCTTCTTTCCCACATCGATCCGGGTAATATTGGCGGGCGCAAGCTCAAGTACGTCCTTCGATACCAAGCGATCGAACACAATGACGTCCGCTTGCCGCAAAATGCGGAGAGCCTTGACTGTTAAAAGCTCCGGATCGCCGGGCCCAGCACCAACAAGGAAGACTTTACCGGTTTGCCGCATCGGGCGCTTCCTTCTCAAGAAGCTGACCGGCTCGCCGCCGGTCAGCCGCTCCCGTCCAAGGCTAGTAAACATCGTTCCGCGTGTTGAAGACGTTGAACTTACCCGTCGGTGTCACAAGCTCTTTTGGCTTGATAACCGTCTTCAAGGTCATCGTTTTATCGTCGATCACCACAATCGCGGATTGTTGGCTCTTGCTGTTCCAAATCGAGAACCAGACTTCGTCTCCGTTCTTATTGTACTCAGCTTGAACAACGCGGCGCGTGCCCTCGGTGATGCCCGACCATTGGCCAATCGGCAGCACCTTATACTTCGGTTTATCCGATCCGAGCTCGCTGATGGTGAAGACCGCGACGGAGGAGGAAATTTCTGCTTCAGTATTCAAGGGCGTGTCGACATAGAGGTGGTTCGACTTCGGATGAGACTTCACAAAGAGCGATCCGCCGCCCTGACCGGAAAGGGTCTGCACGACCTTCCAGGCATATTGCGGGTGTTTTTCGGGATCGGTTCCGATGAGCGAGATCGTGTCGTCGCCGAGATGACTCGTCAGCCAGACGGGACCGAATTTCGGATGGAGGATATTCGCGCCTCGTCCGGGATGCGGTTTACTGCCTCCGGTGGGGAGTATCTTCACAAGCTTGCGCTCTTTGGTATCGACGATGGCCACCTTGTCGCGGGCGTTCGCCGCCACGAGGAAGTAGCGCCCAGTTCTGTCGAAGCCGCCATCGTGCAGGAACCGCTCGGCCTCGATGTCGGTGACCTGCAGGTTCTTGATGTCGGAATAATCGACCAGAAGGATGTGGCCGGTCTCTTTGATGTTGACCACGAACTCAGGGTGATAGTGCGAGGCGACGATGGAGGCCACCCGCGGCTCAGGATGATATTCCTGTGTGTCCTCGGTCATGCCGCGCGTCGAAACTACTTTCAGAGGTTCTAACGTTACGCCATCCATCAGCACGTATTGCGGAGGCCAATAGGTTCCCGCAATTGCATATTTGTCTTCCCATCCCTTCATCTTCGAGGTTTCAACCGAGCGTGCTTCAGCGCCGGTCTTAAGCTCAGCGACAACACCGGGTTTTTTCATCCAAAGGTCGATAAGGCTGAGTTTGGAGTCGCGTCCGATCACATAAAGATAACGCCCGGAAGCGGACATGCGCGAAATGTGAACGGCGTAGCCCGTGGGAAGAATCTCAACGATTTGTTTCGAGTTGCCGTCGATAAGGGCGACCTGACCCGCGTCCCTGAGGGTGACTGAAAAAAGATTGTCGAGGTCGAGGCTGTTCTCCTGTTTTTTCGGGCGTTTATCCACCGGCACAACAACCTTCCAGGAAGCCTTCATGTCGGCGAGGCCAAACTCCGGAGGTTGCGGCGGATCGATGAGCAGGTAGCGCGCCATCATATCGATCTGCTTTTCCGTCAGATCGCCCGAGGTTCCCCAATTCGGCATCCCCGCCGGAGAACCGTAGGTGATGAAGTCACGCAGCGCCTCGAAGCCGCGCTGGCGCGTGATGTCGGGCGTGAGAGGCTTACCCGTCGCGCCTTTGCGCAGCACGCCGTGGCAGCCCGCACAGCGCTCGAAGAAGATTTGCTTTGCTGCTGTATATTCCTCGGGCGACATGACGGGATCGCCGGCCTTATGTCCCGGTATTTCCACGCCGACATCCTTCAAGACATCGAGCGAGGGCTGATATTGCCCGAAAGGCGTTGTGGCATGCTCTTTTTTTGCTTGCTCCGCCATAGTCTGAGCGGAGCTTGGGCAAACAGACGCTGTCGCAATGAGCGCGATACCGAGCCCTGCGAGAAGCGTTGCGCCCGATGTGAAGTGAAAGCGCTTCATGTCGAACCTCTTAAATTTCCGGCAGGCTAACCTTAGAGAGAATGTTCGGGGTACCCTTGACTTTGGTTAAGCAAGGAAGCCAGCGGTCAACCATATTGCTAGATGTGAGTGTTGTTGATCCGCGGAGAGTTTCGATGCCCGGCGCTATCCGGGGCATGCGCAGTTTCGCGGTTGTGGCGATTCTTTGCGCCACAGCCATGCTGTTTTCTGCTTTATCGGCATCGGCTGCCGCAGGCATCAATGAGCATACGGTGCGGGTCTACCGCCAGGACCTGTTTCCTGGGGTCGAGGGGCATATCGAGTTCAAGCCGCTCGATGCCCTGCCAACCCTCGCCGAGGCCCGAGTGCACGGCACTGCAATTGGCTATGCTTTCTCAACGAAGGGTGTGACGGACTCCGTCGGCTATTCGGGTAAGCCGCTCGATATCGAGGTGGGCCTACTTCTGGACGGCCACATCGCGGGGGCACGCCTCGTCCATCATGAAGAGCCCATCCTGGTGATTGGCGTTTCCACTGGCGATCTCGACAGGCTCGTGAACGGCCTGACGGGGGCCGATATCCGCCAGTCCGCGACCATGCGCCGGATAAGACCGGGGGAGATCGATCACATCGCCGGCGCCACTATTTCAAGCACCGTTATCCGGGACGCGGTGTTCCGCGCGGCCAGGCGCGTGGCAAACGTCATCGGAATCGCCGGGTTGGGCGGCGCTTCCCGCCAGCGCGTGGATTTGGTCCGCTTCGAGCCGAAGAATTGGGAAGAGCTGCTTGAGGGGGGAGCGATCGGGCGGCTGACGGTGACGCGGGGCGAGGCCGCAGCCCAATTCAAGCGCGACGAGCCCGAACCCAACGGTCTTTTCATCGATCTTTACACGGCGCTGCTGACGCCTGCCTTCATCGGACAGAACTTGCTCGGCCGGCAGGACTACGAAAATGTCACTGCTGGGCTTGCGGCGGGCGGCCAGGCGATCCTTATCGCGGCGAACGGGCTTTATTCTTTCAAGGGCACGGCCTACCGCCAGACCGGGCATTTTGACAGGATCGAGCTGGTTCAGGGGGCGCTAACAATTCAGCTCACCTCGCAAGGGTACCAGAACCTGCAAAAACTCCCCGCCGGCGGCGCGCCGGAGTTCCGCGAGACCGGCATTTTCCGCGTTCCCGAAAATGCGGGCTTCGACGCGGCAAAGCCTTGGCAGCTCCGGCTTCTCGTTAATGACAGCCCCGGCACGGAGGCCGGGCAGCCTGCGGTGTTCGCTCTGCCCTACCGCTTGCCCGCCTCGCTCATCCTGCAACCGGCGAGCGCTTCACTGACCGACGGCTCCCCTTTGTGGGAGGAAATTTGGAACCAGCGAAGGCCAGAGATCGCGATTGCCACCACCATGCTGCTCGTGTTGGCAGTCATCCTTCTTTTTCAAGACTCTTTGACAAGCCGCGTGGAGCTATACCGGGCAACTAGGCTGACATTTCTTGCGGTGACATTCTTGTTTTTAGGACTTTACTCCGGCGCTCAGCTTTCGATCGTCAATATCGTTACATTCAGCCAGGGGCTTCTGCACGGCTTCAAATGGGACAATTTTTTGCTTGACCCGCTCATTTTCATCCTTTGGAGCTTTGTCGCGCTGGCTCTGCTTTTTTGGGGACGCGGCGTTTTTTGCGGATGGCTCTGTCCGTTCGGTGCCTTGCAGGAACTGTTGAACGAGGGCGCGCGCAAGCTCGGCATCAGGCAAATTCAGGTTCCGTGGCCGCTGCATGAGCGGCTATGGCCTATCAAATATATCGCGTTCCTCGTCATTCTCGGACTATCACTCAATTCCGTCACAGATGCTTTCAAAGCGGCGGAGATCGAGCCCTTTAAGACAGTAATCGCCCTGAAGTTCCAGCGCGAGTTCCCCTTCCTGCTCTATGCGGCAGCCTTGCTGTTCGCGGGCCTGTTCATAGAACGCTTCTATTGCCGCTATCTCTGTCCGCTAGGCGCGGGGCTCGCTATTCCAGCAAAGCTAAAGCTGTTCGATTGGCTCAAGCGGCGCCCGCAATGCGGAAGCGAATGCCACATTTGTGAGGTCCGCTGCACCGTTCAGGCGATCGATCCCATTGGGCGGATCAACCCAAACGAATGCGTGTACTGTCTAAACTGTCAGGCGAATTACCACGACAATAAGACGTGCATGGTGCTCATCAAGCGGGAAGCGCGCCGGCAAGGACAAGCGTCTTCCGTCTCGCCGATACGGACTAGAAATCCGGGAGATCAAGCATGACTGGCGAAGCGCTGCCGCGACCGCACTCGTTCACACGCCGCAGGGCGATCACCATTCTGGCGGCTACGGCAGGAGCAGCGTTCCTCTCCGCGCGCGCGCCGGAAACTGACTTGTTTGAGTGGAGCGGGATCGCCCTTGGCGCCGATGCGCGAATCCTGCTCCCATCAGAAGATAAGGAACGCGCCAAAGCGGGGATTGCTGCGGCTCTGGCGGAGATTTCGCGCCTCGAAGCCATTTTTAGCCTGTACGATGAAAACTCCGAATTGGTGCGCCTTAATCGCGAAAAGTTACTCGCAGCACCCTCACTAGACATGCGGCGGCTCCTTTACCTGTGCCGCTCGGTGCACCAGGCAACGGACGGGCTTTTCGATCCAACCATTCAACGGCTGTGGCGCCTCTACTTCGAATGGTTTTCCGGAGGGAATCGCGAGATGCCGCCGCAGGCCGCAGACCTCATCGCCCAGATTGGCTTTCAGAGGGTGAGCGTGGGCGAAGAGCGGGTACAAATCCCACCTGGCGTTGAGCTAAGCCTCAACGGAACTGCGCAGGGATATATCACCGACCGGGTCGGGGATGTCTTGCGGCAGCAGGGCTGGAATTACGTACTCATCGATATCGGCGAGGTCCGCGCACTCGATGGAAGGCCGGACGGCGCACCGTGGCAGGTCAAAATCCGCGAAGGGAAAATCGAAGTGCCGCTGCGGAACCGGGCCCTCGCGGTCTCGGCTGGAGATGCGCTAACCCTATCCGCGGTGAATGGACTCACGCACATCCTGCATCCGGCTACGGGCAAAAGCCCAGACTATTGGAAGTATATGGCCGTTGAACATGCATCAGCTGCGGTCGCCGATGCCCTCTCGACTGCTCTGTTTCTCGCTAATCCGCGCGAAATCGAAGTTACCGTTCCGTTCTTCTCGCCCGTAACCATCCGGGCGGAAGATCGCACCGGAGAAACCTTTCTCCACGTTGCTTGACCGATCGTATACAGCCCGGGTCCTTGAAATAGCAGAAGACGCTTAACCAAAGTCAAGGCGCCGCAGAGCCAATGCTGGGAAATGGGTCTGTTAACATAACGGAAAGCAGCGGAGGCTCGCATGGAATATTTCAATAAATCCGCGGCGCGAAACATCTTCTATGGGGGATCGCTCGTTTTCCTCCTTATCTTCCTCGGCCTCACCACACAAAGCCATCTCTACGCCCTCCACAACTCAACGGATACGGTGACGCTTACGGCTTCGGTGGTCCACGGGAAGCGCGTCTGGGAGAAACACGCCTGCATCAACTGCCACACCATTCTGGGCGAAGGCGCATATTTTGCACCGGAGGTGGGCAATGTGTGGGTGCGCTATGGCGGCAAGGAAGATCCTGAGGGCGCGCGCGAAGCGCTGAAGACCTGGATCAAGAATCAACCGACGGGCATCGAAGGCCGCAGGCAGATGCCGCACTTCGATCTTACCGAACAAGAATTGAACGACCTCATCGATTTCCTGAAATGGACGAGTGAGATCAAAACCCAGAATTGGCCACCCAATAAAGCCGGTTGAGGACAAGCATCATGAAATATCAAAGTCAAAAAATCGCGCTGACCTACTTCAGCGGGGCGATGGCGCTCTTCCTTGTGCAGGTGGTCGCTGGGTTGATTGCAGCCTACATCTATATCGAGCCGAATTTCCTTTCGGTACTGCTCCCCTTCAACATCATACGCATGATCCATACGAATGCACTCATCGTCTGGCTGCTGCTCGGATTTTTCGGGGCCTCCTACTATCTGCTGCCCGAGGAGACCGAGCGGGAGATACACTCGACGCGGCTCGCTTACATTCAGTTTGCGATCCTGATGATCGGGGCGCTTGGCGCGGTAATCGGCTATCTCTTCCACGTTCACGAAGGGCGCGAGTTCTTAGAGCAGCCCTTGTGGGTGAAGCTTGGCATCGTCGTTGCGGCGCTGATCTTCCTCTACAACGTAACGATGACGGTGTTGCAAGGCCGCAAGACTGCAATCACAAACGTGCTGCTGCTCGGCCTTTGGGGCATCGCGATTTTCTTCCTCCCCGCCCTCTATGACCCAGGCAACCTCGTCATCGACAAGATGTACTGGTGGTTCGTGGTCCACATCTGGGTCGAAGGCGTCTGGGAGCTCGTGATGGCCGCGGTCCTTGCTTTCCTTATGCTGAAACTGACGGGCATCGACCGCGAGGTGATCGAGAAGTGGCTTTACGCGATCGTCGCCCTGTCGCTATTCACCGGGCTGCTCGGAACGGGCCACCACTATTATTGGATCGGTACGCCCGGCTATTGGCAGTGGATCGGCTCGGTCTTCTCGTCGCTCGAATTCCTTCCCTTCTTCGTGATGGTTCTGTTCACCTTCTCGATGGTGTGGAAGCGGCGGAGAGACCACCCGAACAACGCAGCGCTACTTTGGTCGCTTGGCTGCGCCGTTCTCGCGTTCTTTGGAGCGGGCGTTTGGGGCTTTATGCATACGCTTAGCGGCATCAACTACTACACGCACGGAACGCAAGTGACGGCGGCGCACGGACATCTCGCCTTCTTCGGAGCCTACGTGTCGCTCAATCTCGCGATC
The DNA here is from genome assembly GCA_052148445.1 of Rhodomicrobium sp. Lineage (GTDB taxonomy): Bacteria > Pseudomonadota > Alphaproteobacteria > Rhizobiales > Rhodomicrobiaceae > Rhodomicrobium. Next base: position 49,884 of record JBKQIH010000181.1, on the reverse strand, counting down.
ATCACCTATGCGATGCCCTATCTCTTGGGACGGCCGCCCTATAATCAGGTGCTGAACATGATCAGCTTCTGGATCCTGGCCGGTGCCATGTCGTTCATGACCTTCACGCTAACCTTTGCGGGCGTCGTGCAGGTGCATCTGCAACGCGTGCTCGGCATGAACTACATGGAGGTGCAAGACCAGCTGCATCTCTTCTACCAGATGCGGTTAGGAGCCGGTGCGTTCGTGCTGATCGGCGCGATCCTGTTCATTTACTCGATCTTCGTGCCGCAGAAGCGTGAGGTCATCTCACGAGACGCAGCCGCAGTAGCGGCCGAGTAATTATGTCCAAGCTTTCAGCAGTTACGGCAGAGGCGCACGAGAGAGCGCCTCTGCCCTTTTATCGCCCCATCGGCTCGGAGTGCGCTCTTTTTGAGAAAGCCTTCGAGCTTAAGCTGCCCCTTCTCTTGAAGGGCCCCACGGGCTGCGGCAAGACGCGCTTCGTTTCGCACATGGCCGCGCGTATTGGACTTCCGTTGTTCACGGTCGCCTGTCACGACGACCTCACCGCCGCCGACCTCACAGGCCGCTATTTGCTCAAGGGCGGTGAAACGGTTTGGTTCGACGGACCTGTGACCAGCGCGGTCCGTTCGGGCGGGATCTGCTATCTCGACGAGGTCGTCGAAGCGCGCAAGGACGTGACCGTCGTCCTTCACCCGCTGACCGACGACCGCCGCATCTTGCCGCTGGAGCGAACCGGCGAAATTCTGCATGCGCCGGATAACTTCATGCTCGTGATATCGTATAATCCCGGCTATCAGAGCTTGCTCAAATCGCTCAAGCCCTCGACGCGCCAGCGCTTCATCGCGATCGATTTCGATTTTCCGCCCGCGGAAATAGAAGCGGACATTGTCTCCGCCGAAAGCGGCCTTGCCTTAGACCGCTGCCGCCTGCTGGTGCAACTCGCCACAAGGCTGCGCGCACTCAAGGGCCAAGACCTGGAGGAAAGCGTTTCGACCCGGCTGGTGGCGCATTGCGCGCGGCTGCTGGTGGCGGGCGTATCCATTGAGCTTGCCGTGCGGACGGCGCTAATCGAACCCTTAAGCGATGACGCCGAGGTCAAGCAAGGCCTTATGCACGTCGTGGGAGCCGTGATGGGCTAATGCGTTTTCAACGAAAGCGGAGCCACCGTCATTGCGAGCGGCGCGAAGCAATCCAGGGCTAAATCACTGATGCTGCCCTGGAGCGCTACGGCAGCAAATGCCACCTCGCGATGACGCCGAAGGTACATCGCCTGAATTCCTTCTGAAACGGTTACCACGATGAAGTTGTTGAGTCTATTCGAGCCGGAAGAGAGCGTAGGCCGCTGGTGGCATCGGTTGGCAGGAGAGCACGACTCTCTCCCGGATTTTCCCGATGCTACCGTGCGCTTTCAGGATATCGAGCGGGGGGTCCAGATTTTCTTCCGCGGGCTGGGCGGAAGCCATGGCATCGAGATTAAAGCCTCGGCGCCGGACAGCTCGAAGCACCGATTGAGCTTAAGGCAAAGGCTCGGCCGCGAGAGCGAGCGCATTGCACGGGCTTCGTACAATGCCGAGCGTTTTGTTCTGCCGGAAAAAATCGGGCTCTTCCCGGATCCCGCTCTCAACCGGCATCTCTATTTTTGGCTCACCGCTTGGACCGCCACCGCCGCCTCGATCCCAATTGCGCCGGCGCCCGATCCTTTCACGCGCGACATACATCGCTTGCGTCACGCGGTCTTGGCCGAATCCGCAACTTTGAAGGAGTTTCCGGGTCTTCGCGGCCGCCACGCTGCGTTGAGGGATGCGCTCCTTTCAATCCGGCCCCGGCGCGGGCTCCCGGAATTGGAGGCGCAGGTCGAAGCAGCCATCCGCGTTCTTCTCGGCGATGCCGCGGCTTCAAGCCCGCTCCTCGGCGTCATTACTTCGGATATTCTGGTGACAACCCGGCCGCCGGGGGACTATCGCCCTCATCTGCCCGTTGCGCTCTGGGGGGAGATCGAGCCTTTGCCGGAACCCGGCCCACAGCGCCGGAAGGACCCGGATGAAGCCGGACCGGGGGCCGGATCGAAAGGGCAATCGCAGACCCGGCGCGCAAAACGCAATAAAAGCGATGAAATCGACCGCGAGCGCAGCTTCTTTCTCCATCGGTTTGAGAAAATTCTGAGCTGGTCCGAGTTCATGAACCTTCATCGCGATGTCGAGGACGATGAGGAGGAGAACGCGCGAAAGGCCGCCGGCGACCAAGACGAACTCGGCGTTGCCGATATCCAAAAGAAGGCCGCGACGAAGCTCAAAATGGACCTCGATCTGTCGCCGCAAGACGCGGTGGCCGAGGCACTTTCCGATACGCACACCTACCCGGAATGGGACTACCGCTCCAACCGGTACTTACCGCACAACGTTCGCGTGCTCGCTCGCACGGGCGAAGAAGCGCCGGCCGGCCAGGGCCTCGATTTCAACGCAGAGACGCGGCGGCGCATCCGCCAGGTCAAGCGTCAATTCGAAGCGCTCCGTCCCAAACGCCAGTTGCTTCGCGCCCAGCTCGACGGCTCCGAATACGACATGGACGCCCTCGTGCGCGCGCAAATCGACGCGCTCGCAACCGGGCAGCCGAGCGACCGCATTTACCTGCAGGCGCGCGCCGAGCTTCGCGATCTTGCTGTCGCTGTGCTCATCGATGTTTCACGGTCGACCGAAGCTTACGTTGGCGAGCGATCTGTCATCGACATCGAGAAAGAAGCGCTGACCGCGCTGGCGGAGGGCCTTGCCGCCTGCCAGGACGACGTTGCGCTTTTCGCGTTCTCCTCTCTTCGCCGCGACCGGATCTGGGTGACAATGCTCAAGGATTTTTCCTCGCCGGTTGACAGCGCTGTCCGGGCTCGCATCGCGGCCCTGACTCCGGGCCATTATACGCGTCTTGGAGGAGCGATCCGCCATGTTTCCGCCTGCTTAAACAAGCGCCCAAACACACGCCGCCTTCTGCTTGTCCTCTCCGATGGCAAACCGAACGATCTCGATCATTATGAAGGCCGTTATGGGATTGAGGACAGCCGTAAGTCCATCCAGGAGGCAAGAGCGGCGGGACAGGCCGTTTTCGGAATTGCGGTGGATAAGGATGCGTGCGCCTACATCCCTCGCATTTTCGGTGCCGGCGCCTATGCAATCGTGAATCGGCCGGAGCGTCTGACCCAAGCATTGCCGGCACTGTATCGCCAAATCGTACGGTAGCAGCGCACCTCCTCGCTGCCGTCTTCAGCGCTAATTCAATTACTGCCCGCTTTCCTCAGCGTAATCGGCAAAGTGCCGAAGGCGGTCTAAATCTGCGATCTTAACGGTTTCTTTTTCGACCGTAACGCCAAGGGGCCGAAGTTTGGCAAGAGCGCGGGAAAGGCTTTCGGGTTTCATGCCCAGCCTATTGGCTAGCAAATTCTTTTCGAAAGGGAATTCAAATACCGCCGGACCGCGTTCGCTATCGGGAATTAGCTCGATTATGAACTCCGCGATACGTTGAGGCGCCGATCGGACCTTGATCTGCTCGATTTGCTGGATGAGAGACTTCAACTGGTGCGATGCCGAGGCGAGCATGGACAGGGCAAGTTCCGGGCGCTCAATGATGCGCGCTCTGAAGATGGCAGCCTCGATGCGTAGCAATCGAGCACGGGAGACCGTTTCTGCCGCTGCAGGATACCGGCCGCCCAAGAACATCGCCGCTTCAGCGAAGGTCTCGCCCGTTTTGAAAACGTTCAAGACGATCTCAAGCCCATCGTGCGTGACGCGGTACAGTTTCACCCAGCCGCTAAGGACGACGAAAAAGGCGGTTGCCGGTTCACCCTGCCGGAAAAGGGTGACACCTTTATCATAGGTGCGCGGGATTTGGGTGCCGATCAAACTGAGCGCGTCTTCAGTGGACACCGTACTGAAGAATGGCGTCGATTTCAGAATTGACCATTCGGCAGGGTTCATTCGCCGCACGCGATCGGAGGTTCCAGGCGCTCACAAAGTGTGCACATTTTGCGTTCCCGGACAATCCCATAAAGGTTGCGCTGGAAAAGGACAGTCGCCGGCAGCTTATCGCGCTCAGCTAGCACGGGCGCAAGCGCTCTTGCCTAACTCAAACTCTTTCCTGCCTTAGGAAGCCGCCGCAGCGGCCGGGGGGTTGGTAACGCGCGCCGCGCGTGGTGCCCTGCGGGCGTTCATGCCGTCACCGATCTTGCGCAAGTCGCCGGATGAAAGGCGGACGCGTGCAAGCGGTAGTAAGGCACTGTTCTCAAGAGCCAAATGCTGAAGCTCACTCTCGGCGAACCTCGATATCGCTTTGCAAAGAGCCGGGTTGCTGGAGAGAGGCTCCCCGAGTTTAAGGTAACGCGCCAATCCCGTCGCGATGCGGCGGCCAAGCGTTCCATACCCCTCATGCTCAGCCGACAGCCGGAGCAGCAAACGCTCGATTTCATCCTCCGGCAGACACTTCTTGCGCAGGATTGGAAAGAAATCCTCCTCCTCGTCGAGAATGTGCAGACGCAGATCGACGCGCAAATAGTCCACAAGTTCGCGAGCGATGTCCTCCCAACCGGCCTCTCCCTCTGGAAGCTGCTTCAACAAGGCTAATGCAACGCGATGGCGGTAATGATCGGCAAAAATGTAGTTGAGCGGATCCGCAAGAAGCTCTCGCGGCAATTCCTCTAGGTGGGGCGTTTGTCTGCGCAAGGGGTTTTCTCCTCGTTGCGAGAAGAGCGGCAGCACTTCTTTGCTGTTGGCTAGGATCGGGGTCACGGCTCGCCCGTCACGCTGGCTTCTGGCGGTTGGTGCGCACGATCTGCCAGCCGCGCCGCCCCAGATAGCCGACCGGCGCGCTCCAAATGTGAACGAGCCGGCTGAATGGGAAGATCAGAAAGACCGTCATGCCGAGAACGAGATGCAGCTGGTAAGGCCAAGCCAGGCCCTGGATCGTGCCTGCCGCGCCTTCCCGGAAGGTAACGATGCGCTGTGCCCATTCGGAGAGTTGAAGCATCACGGTTCCATCGGAATGCTCCAAGGAAAACGGCAACGTCATAAGGCCAAGTGCGAGCTGCACCCAAAGGATAGCGAGCACGGCGATGTCCATAGGCGTGCTCGTTTTTCTGATCCGGGAATCGGACAGCCGCCTCTGCAGCAGCAGCGTGAGGCCAATGAAACAGACCGTGCCGGCGATTCCGCCTGAAATAATGGCCAGCATTTGCTTATCCGGCGCTGATATGACGTGCTCGTAAAGCGCGTGCGGCGTCAGCAGCCCCACGAAGTGTCCGGCCAAGAGAAATAAAATGCCGATGTGAAAGAGGTTCGATCCCCATAGGAGCTGCTTCTTGCGCAGGATTTGGCTCGACGAAGCACGCCAGGTGTATTGCTCGCGCTCGAAGCGGATGAGGCTGCCGGCCAAGAACACGGTCAGGCAAAAATATGGGTAATAGCCGAAGAGAAGCTGGTTTAAGTAGTCCATGGCGGCGTTCCTAGCTCACTGTTTCGGGAAGGGGATGTTGTCCGGAGACGCGGGTCTGAGCGCCGCTCTGATCCGGGAGGCCACACGGCCGCTGGAGCACGCCCCATCGGAGGCGGCGCCAGGCCCGAAGGTGACCGGATCTTCGGCCCAGGCCTTGTCGAGGGCATCGAGGTCGCCGGGATCGCTGTCTTCCTCCGCCGCCAGAGCCTTGAGGCCCTCCTCGCTGGGCTTTGTGTTTGCGATGGTCTCCAACGCCCAGCATACGCTGGCGTAAGAGCTTTCCCGCTTGCGAAGCCGCTGCTGCAGCGCCATCACAATATGCAGCGACTCGGCCAGCAACGCCCGCGCTTCGTCGAGTGGAAGCGTGGACAGAAATTCCAGGAACAGTGGAAGATAATCCGGCAGTTCCTTAGCTTCCACCGCAAGCCCATGCCGCTCATAATACTGTGCGAGATCGGCAAGGGCTTGCCCCCTATCCCGGCTCTCACCGTGAAGATGCTCGAAAAGATGAAGGGAGAGCGAGCGCGTGCGGTCGAAGAGAAGCACGTAGCGCTCCTGGAGGTCGAAGAGATCGCCGTTTTCGATCTCTTCAATCAGGTGTCCGAGCCTGGCCAGAGGTGCTCCAGCGATGAGTCCCTCCTGTCCGGTAAGCGCTCGCATGGCGGGCGCGGCGGCTTGAAGGTCTTCGGTGGGATAGGAGAGCAGCGCAGACAACACTTTGAAGGTCTTGGCCATCACGCCACCTCCATCGGTGTTTTCGGCGCCTTCCGGCCCTTGGCGCCGAACAGATCGACATCGCTCGCGCCGTTCGAGCAGCCATTGCCGAATGAGAAGCCGCACGAGCCGCGAAGCGCATATACGTCGTCGCCAAGCTCGCGATGGGTGGTCGGAATGACGAAGCGATCCTCGTAATTCGCAATCGCCATCGTTTGGTACATCTCTTCGATCATCGCGCCGGTGAGGCCAACACGCGCGGCGATGCTTTCGTCGACGACGCCATCGACGGTCTTCGAACGCATAAAGCCGCGCATGGCGAGCATGCGTTCGAGCCCGCGTGCGACCGGCTCCTCGTCACCGGCCGTGAGCAGGTTCGCGAGATATTTCAGCGGAATGCGAAGCGAGCGCACGTCGGGCATGCCGCCGTCAAGCCCCATTTTGCCGGCCTCTGCGGCCGACTGGATCGGCGACAACGGCGGCACGTACCACACCATGGGCAGCGTGCGGTATTCGGGATGGAGCGGAAAGGCGACCTTCCACTCCATCGCCATCTTCCAAACCGGCGACCGGCGCGCGGCCTCGAGCCACGCTTCGGGTATGCCGTCTTTTCTAGCCTGCTCGATAATCTTCGGATCGTTCGGATCGAGGAAGACTTCGAGCTGCGCCTCGTAAAGATCCTTGGGATCTTGCTTCGATGCGGCGGCCTCGATGGCATCGGCATCGTAAAGCAGCACGCCGAGATAGCGGATGCGGCCCACGCAGGTTTCCGAGCACACGGTCGGCTGGCCCGATTCGATGCGCGGATAGCAGAAGATGCACTTTTCCGATTTGCCGGACTGCCAGTTGAAGTAAATCTTTTTATAGGGGCAGCCCGTGATGCACATGCGCCAGCCGCGGCACTTCTCCTGGTCGATGAGCACGATGCCGTCCTCGGCGCGCTTATAGATTGCGCCCGACGGGCAGGCCGCCACACAGGTAGGATTGAGGCAGTGCTCGCACAGCCTCGGCAGGTACATCATGAAGGTGTTTTCGAACTGACCGTACATCTCCTTCTGCACGCCCTCGAAATTGTAATCCTTCGAGCGCTTCTCGAACTCGCCGCCTAAGATCTCCTCCCAGTTCGCGCTCCCATTAATTTTCTGCATCCGCTCGCCGGTGATAAGCGAACGCGGCCGCGCCGTCGGGCTCGCTTCAAGCTCGGGCGCACTTTGCAGGTGGTCGTAGTCGAAGGTGAAGGGCTCATAATAATCGTCTATCTGTGGCATGTCTGGGTTAGCGAAGATCTTCGAGAGGATGCGCCATTTCGAGCCCATCTTCGGCCGGATCTCTCCGCCTTTTGTCCGCACCCAGCCGCCGTTCCATTGCTCCTGGTTCTCCCAGTCCTTGGGATAGCCAATGCCGGGCTTGGTCTCGACATTGTTGAACCAGGCGTATTCCATGCCTTCGCGATTGGTCCAAACGTTCTTGCAGGTGACGGAGCAGGTGTGGCACCCGATGCATTTATCGAGGTTCAGCACCATGCCGATTTGCGCGCGGATCTTCATTCTGCGGCCTCCAATTTTTTGTGCGCGTCCTTGGCTGGGCGGTCGAGCCAATCGACCTCGTTCATCTTGCGGACGATCACGAACTCGTCGCGGTTCGACCCCACGGTGCCGTAATAGTTGAAGCCATAGGAGAGCTGGGCGTAGCCGCCGATCATGTGAGTAGGCTTCAAGACGGCGCGCGTGACCGAGTTGTGAATGCCGCCGCGCTGCCCCGTCGTCTCGGAGCCCGGAGTGTTCACGATCTTCTCCTGGGCGTGGTACATGAAGAGCGTGCCTTCGCGCATACGCTGAGACACGACCGCCCGGGCGGTCAGTGCGCCATTGACGTTGTAGGCTTCGACCCAGTCGTTATCCACGATACCGGCACGCTTGGCGTCCACCTCCGAGATCCACACGACGGGCCCGCCGCGATTGAGTGTAAGCATGAGAAGATTGTCGGTATAGGTCGAGTGGATGCCCCACTTCTGATGCGGCGTGATGAAGTTCAGCACGATCTGCGGATTTCCATTCGCCTTCGCCTCGATCACGGGCTTAACCGCTTTCAAGTCGATGGGCGGCCGGTAGACGCAGAAGCCCTCGCCGAAAGCGCGCATCCAGAGGTGATCCTGATAGAGCTGCTGGCGGCCGGATAGCGTGCGCCAGGGGATCAACTCGTGCACATTGGTGTAGCCGGCGTTGTAGCAGACCTTCTCGCTCTCGATGCCGGACCAGGTGGGCGACGAGATGATCTTGCGCGGCTGTGCGACAATATCGCGGAATCGGATTTTCTCATCTTCCTTCGGCAGCGCCAGGTGTGCGTGTTCGCGGCCGGTATTCTTGGAAAGCGCCTCCCAAGCCTTGACGGCGACCTCGCCGTTCGTCTCCGGCGCGAGCATGAGGATGACCTCCGTCGCGTCGATATCGGTCTCGATGCGCGGCATGCCCTTTGTGGGCCCGTCTTCGGTCACCACGCCGTTCAGGCGGCCAAGCCCCTCCACCTCGTGATCCGTGTTCCAGGAGATGCCTTTGCCGCCGTTGCCGAGCTTGGTCATGAGCGGGCCCAGCGCGGTAAAGCGCTTATAGAGATTTGGATAATCCCGCTCCACCACCGCGATCTGCGGCATGGTTTTGCCAGGAACGGGGTCGCACTCGCCGCGCTTCCAATCCTTCACATCGAAGGGCTGCGCCAACTCTCCGGGGGTATCGTGCTGGATTGGCACAAGAACCACGTCCTTCTCGACGCCAAGCACCTCCGGCGCAACCTCAGAGAACTTCTTCGCGATGCCTTTATAGATATCCCAGTCGCTGCGGCACTCCCAAACAGGGTCCACCGCGCTTGAGAGCGGATGGATGAACGGGTGCATGTCGGAGGTGTTGAGATCGTTTTTCTCGTACCAAGTCGCCGTAGGAAGCACGATGTCCGAGTAAACGCAGGTCGTCGACATGCGAAAATCTAGGGTCACGAGGAGATCGAGCTTGCCTTCCGGCGCGTCGTCCCTCCAGATGACCTCGCCCGGCTTTTCCAGTCCCTGCTCGCCGAGATCGCGGTTCATGACGCCATGCGCCGTGCCAAGCAGGTGCTTCAAGAAATATTCGTGGCCTTTGCCAGACGAGCCAAGCAGGTTGGAGCGCCACACGAACATATTGCGTGGCCAGTTCTTCGGATTATCGGGGTCTTCGCAGGACAACCGCAGCGAGCCGGCCTTTAGGCCTTCGACGATGTAGTCCTTCGGCTCTTGCCCAGCTTTTGCTGCATCGCCCGCGATTTGCAGAGAATTTGTTTGCAATTGCGGCGCGGAGGGAAGCCAGCCCATGCGCTCGGCTCGCACGTTGTAATCGATCATCGCACCGTCCCATGGACCGTCCGGCGCGGTTGGAGAAACGATCTCGTCGATTCCAAGCCTCTCGTAACGCCATTGATCTGTATGCGCGTAGAAGAAGGAGGTCGAGTTCATTTGGCGCGGTGGCCGGTTCCAGTCGAGCGCGAAGGCGAGCGCCGTCCAGCCGGTTTGCGGTCGCAGCTTTTCTTGGCCTACGTAATGCGACCAGCCGCCGCCCGATTGGCCGACGCACCCGCACATCACCAGCATGTTGATGATGCCGCGGTAGGTCATGTCCATGTGGTACCAGTGGTTCAGTCCGGCCCCGAGGATCACCATGGAGCGGCCGTTCGTCTTTTCCGCGTTGCGGGCAAATTCGCGCGCAACGGTTACGATCTGATCGCGCGGTACACCCGTGATGGCTTCCGCCCAAGCCGGCGTATAGGGCACGTTTTCATCGTAGCTTTTGGCTACAAACTCGCCGCCGAGACCACGATCGACCCCGTAATTGGCGACGAAGAGATCGAAGACCGTCGCAACCAGCGTATCGCCGTCCTTCAGGGGAAGGGAGCGGATCGGGACGCGGCGAGGGAGCACATCGGGGTGATGGGTGCCCTGGAAGTGGTCGTGAGCGCGATTGCCGAAATAGGGGAAAGCGACCTCGGCGGCGTGATCGTGATCGCCTTCGCCGATGAGGGTCAGCTTGAGATCGGTCTCCCGGCCCCGGCCGTCCTTTTCCTCAAGGTTCCACTTGCCCTGCTCGCCCCACCGGAAACCGACCGAGCCTTGCGGGGCCACGGCTTTGGATGTGAGGTTGTCGATGGCGACCGTTTTCCACTCGGGATTATTGGCTTCGCCCAGTCCATCCGCGAAATCGGAGGCGCGCAGCAGCCGGTCCGGGACATAATGCCCGTCTTTTTTCACAAGGCGCACCAGCATCGGCATGTCCGTGTAGCGGCGGCAATAGTCGCGGAAATAGTCCACCTGCCGGTCGATGTGGAACTCACGCAAGATCACATGGCCGAATGCCATCGCGAGCGCAGAGTCCGTGCCCTGCTGCGGGTGTATCCAAAGATCGGCGAATTTGGAAGCTTCCGAATAATCCGGGCAGATCACGGCCGATTTGGCGCCCTTATAACGCACCTCGGTGTAGAAATGCGCGTCCGGCGTGCGGGTCTGCGGCACGTTCGAGCCCCAAAGAATGAGGAAACTCGAATTGTACCAGTCGGCGGATTCGGGCACGTCCGTCTGCTCGCCCCAGGTCTGCGGCGAGGAGGGCGGCAGGTCGCAATACCAATCGTAGAACGACATGCACACACCGCCGAGCAGCGACAGATAGCGCGATCCGGCCGCATAAGACACCATCGACATGGCCGGGATGGGCGAAAAGCCGATAACGCGATCCGGCCCGTAGGTTTTCGCGGTATAGGCGTTGGCCGACGCGATGATCTCGTTGATTTCGTCCCATGTGCCCCGGACGAAGCCGCCGAGCCCGCGTTTCTTCGTGTAGGCCGCCCGCTTCTCAGGATTCTCGACAATGGAGGCCCAGGCTGCCACCGGCGTTTGGATGGCGCGCGCTGCCCGCCACAATTTGAGGAGCCGCGACCGGATAAGCGGATATTTCACCCGGTTGCCCGAGTACAGATACCAGCTATAGCTCGCCCCGCGCGAACAGCCGCGCGGTTCGTGATTGGGAAGGTCAGGCCGTGTTCGCGGATAGTCGGTTTGCTGGGTTTCCCAGGTAACGATTCCGCCCTTGACGTAGATCTTCCAAGAACACGAGCCGGTGCAGTTGGCGCCGTGCGTGGAGCGGACGATTTTATCGTGCTGCCAGCGCTTGCGGTAACCTTCCTCCCAGCGCCGGTCCTCGTTGGTGACGACGCCGTGTCCGCCCGAAAACTCGTCCGTGACGCGCTTGAAGAATTGAAGCCTGTCGAGCAAGTGGCTCATGGGTTTCTTCCCTTATTCTGCTGGGGCGGGAGCTGCGGCAGTTGGCTCCTTCAGTGGGCGGCCGCGTTCGATATCGTGGAGAAGCCCGCCCCGGCGTGTGTAGAAGAACCAAGTGACGAGCACGCAGGTGACGTAGAAGCCGAGGAAGCCCCACAGAGCCGCCTGTGGCGCGCCGGTTAGCGCAATCGAGGAGCCGTAAGCCTTGGGGATGAAGAAGGCGCCATAAGCTGCAATAGCCGAGCTAAAGCCGATAATGGCAGCCGACTCCCGCTCGGCCTGACGAAGCTTTTGGCCGGCAGACGCTCCCGGCATCAGCCGCACCATTTCCTGCCGCATGATGTTCGGGATCATCTGGAAAGTGGAGGCGTTGCCGACACCGGTTGCGAAGAACAGCACGATGAACATGGCGAAGAAGCCCCAGAACGCGCCCGGCTGATCCTTGATGCCAAGGAAATAGAGCACGCCGCCAACGGCCGCGATCATGAGCAGGAATACCCAGAAAGTGACGCGGGCGCCGCCAAATTTGTCCGAGAGCCAGCCGGTAGCGGCGCGGCTTAGAGCGCCTACCAACGGCCCAAGGAAGACATACTGCAGCGAGTCTACCGTTGGGAATTGGGTCTTCGCGAGCAGCGGGAAGCCCGCTGAGTATCCGATGAACGAGCCGAAGGTGCCGGTATAGAGCCAGCACATGATCCAATTATGCTTGCGCTCGAAAATCACAGCCTGGTCGGCAAACGATGCACGCGCGGACGCGATGTCGTTCATGCCGATCCAAGCGGCAATCGTGGACACGATGATGAACGGAACCCAGACGAAACCTGCGTTTTGCAGCCAGAGCTGGGCTCCAGAAGAGATCTTGTGAGGCTCCCCGCCTATCGCTCCGAACACACTCATCGTGATGACGAGCGGCACGGCAAATTGCACAACGCTTACGCCCAGATTGCCGAGCCCGGCGTTAAGCGCGAGAGCGTTACCCTTCTGCGATTTCGGGTAAAAGAAGCTGATATTCGCCATAGACGAGGCGAAGTTGCCACCGCCAAGGCCGCATAATAGCGCAAGCACGAGGAAGATGAAGTATGGCGTGCTCGGGTCTTGCACCGCATAGCCGATACCGAAAGCTGGGATCAGGAGCGAAGCGGTGGATAGAGCGGTCCAAAGACGGCCGCCAGCAATCGGCACCATGAAGGAGTAGAAGATCCGAAGCGTTGCGCCCGATAGGCCGGGAAGCGCGGCAAGCCAGAAAAGCTGGTCGGTTGTGTAGTTGAAGCCTATCGCGGGGAGCTTCGCAACAACGACGCTCCAAACCATCCAAAGCGCGAAGGCAAGGAGCAAGGCGGGGATAGAGATCCAAAGGTTACGTCTTGCAACCCGCGCACCGGTGGTTTCCCAGAACTCGCGGTCCTCGGGCCGCCATTCGGTGAGCGTCGAGCGAGAGACCGCCGCCTTCATACCGGCAAATTCCGGCATCTCTGGCAGCGCCTCGATGACCTCGCGGGCTGCCTTGCCCTCCATCTGCCGGACAGAAACATGCATCCAAATGAGCGAGACAAGGGCGATGAAGAACATGAGCGCGTAGCACGCCGTCCACACGCCCGCGAGATCGTTCATGACGCCGAACGCGATGGGCAGCACGAAGCCGCCGAGTCCGCCGATCATGCCGACCATGCCGCCAACGGAGCCGACATTGTGCGGGTAATAGGCCGGAATGTGCTTATAGACTGCGGCCTTGCCCAGCGACATGAAGAAGCCGAGCACAAACAATGTGATGACGAAGGGTACGAGCGTCATTTTGGTCGAGAAGTGGATCTCCTGATTGATCCCGTGGATCACATAGTCCGTCTCGGGATAGGAGAGCATGAAGAGCAGGATGCTCGCGACGCCGAAGGTCCAGTAGAGAACCGTGCGCGCGCCATATTTGTCCGACAGATAGCCGCCATGCACCCGGAACAGGCTCGCCGCGAGGGAGAAGGTCGCGGCGAGCATGCCGGCCGTTTCGATATCGGTTCCGTAAACGCTAACGATATAGTGGGGGAGCCACAGCGCCAGCGCGACGAAGCCGCCGAACACGAAGAAATAATAGAGAGAAAAGCGCCAAACCTGCTGATATTTCAGCGGCTCGAGCTGCTGGATGATGCTGCGGTGCTTCACTCCAGCCGTGCGGCGTGCCCTCAGTTCAGGGTCATCGCGGGTAAAGGCTAAAAAGATAACGGCCATAATTAGCAGGCCGGCAGCCCAAACCTGAGCTACCACGTGCCAGCCATAGGCGACCAGCACGAACGGTGCAGTAAATTTCGTCACCGCGGCACCGACGTTTCCTGCGCCGAAGATGCCGAGCGCGAGGCCCTGCCTCTCCTTGGGGTACCATTTCGAGACATATGTGATGCCGGCCGCAAACGAGCCGCCGGCAATGCCGACGCCAAGCGCTGCAAGGAGCATTTCGTTGTAGGTCGTGGCGTAGGATAGAAGTATAGTCGCAACCGCCGCCGACACCATGACACCAAAATAGACCAGGCGCCCACCGTATTGGTCGGCCCATATGCCAAGGATGGTACGGCTGAGTGAGCCCGTCAGAATAGGCGTACCGACAAGCAAACCGAATTGCGCGCCAGTCAGCCCAAGCTCCTGCTTAATTTTAACGCCAATGATCGAAAAAATCGTCCAGACCGCAAAGCAAACGGTAAAGGCGATCGTGCTCATACCGAGCGCGGTACGCTGCTGGCCCGGTGTCACGCCGTCAAGTTCATGCATGGCTGCCCCCCCCAATACGGTAATTAGTTGTATATACTCAGGACACTTGATCACCCAGGAGCTATGAATGGGAACTCGGAGGCCGGCTTGACTTTGGTTAAGCAAATGGCAAAACAAATCTCATCGAGACTACAGTCTATCTCCTGCTTGATCGAAGTACGCTTAGCTCTTTGGAATGGGGTTCGGAGCGCTTGATGAATATCAATTTGCGGGCTAACTTTTCTCAGCCACGCAGCTTCCGTAAGAGTCCATGAGAGAAACCGATCTCCAGACCGTTCGCAACCTCGAGCTCTTCCGGGATATAACTGCGGAGAATTTCGACGCACTTATCGGAGCCGCTTTTTTGCAGCGCTTCCCAGCTGGCGTGGAGCTTATAGCGGAGGGCGAGCCCGCCGATTTTCTTTATGTTGCCATGGAGGGCTCGGTTGCCCTTTACGCTTCAGCAAACAATCGGGAAAGCGTAATCGCGATCGTGCGTCCCGTGTCCACATTCATTCTCGCCGCGGCTTTGAAGGACGCCGCTTATCTCATGTCGGCGCGCACACTTGCCCCTTCCCGGCTCCTTATGATCCCCTCGGAGAATGTACGGAATGTCTTCGCATTAGACACCGCCTTTGCCCGCGCGGTCGTGTGGGAACTTTCGACGCGCTTCCGGGAAATGGTAAAGGCCCTGAAAAATCAAAAGCTACGAGCCGGTTTGGAGCGCCTGGCGAATTATTTGCTCATTTTACATGCCGAACAAGGCAGCACTGGCGCGGTCGATCTCGCCATTGATAAGTCGACACTCGCCTCTCTTCTCGGGATGGCGCCAGAAAATCTTTCGCGCGCCCTCGCGACACTGCGTGTTTACGGTGTAGAAGTCATAGGAACGCATATCCGGCTGACAAAGCTCGATGACTTGGCTTCGCTCGCTAAGCCCACCTCTCTTATTGACGATCCTTACCGTTGAGGGGACCACAGCCGGGGAAACTTACGCCGCGAAAATGCGGCTTTTCTTATTCTCAGGCAGATCGTAAGCGCCACGGCTTCTGGACTTAACCAAAGTCAAGGACCTAAAGGGCGACGGAAGGCATATTTGTTTCCCTTGCTTCCATAAACCTATGGGAAATCATGAGAACACGCCCCGAAATCCCATCGTTCCTGCCCGTGAACGGGCGGGAAATCCCTGTCGATCAGCATGGCTATTTGATGGAACCAGAAGATTGGGATGAACACGTGGCCGAGGAGTTGGCGCGCATTGCTGGCGTAACGCTTACGGCAGGCCACTGGGACGTCATCCACTTCATGCGCGGTTACCTCGCGGAGCATGGCGTAGCGGCGGACGCGCGATTTGTCTTCCGGCTGCTCGATTCCAAGACTGAGGACGGAAAATCTGGACGCGCGCTCTTCTTTGATCTGTTCCCCTACGGCTATGTTGGACAAGCTTGCAAGATCGCCGGCATGCGTCAACCGCGGGCGTGGAGTACAGGGTAAAATTGCTCAATTCACGAGCCGTCAATCAGAGGCTTCGCTGGGCAAAAGCACAACCCGTCCTGGGCGTCCTTTTCGTCTTTTCTTTCTCCTGGCGAGAAAGGATGCAATAAGCTTTCGATCGGGATCGAGTGCATGCTTGCGAGCCAATGCCGCAAAAATGCTGCCTCCGCCGCGATCTTGCTGCGGCGTGCCGACGCTACGCCGGGACGGCCCATCGCCGCCATACCAGCATCGGTTGAGATTCTGGCCATTCTAGCGCACGCCGCCCCTGCTTTAGGGGCGCCTCTTTTCCCAATCGGCCCAAAGCTACCGGAGCCGGTAATCGTCGAGTTACTCGCCCAGGCCGGGGCTGGGGTTATTGTGTCCGGCGCCGGATTGCAAAGCTTAAACGTGCGACCAAGTGGCTATTCGACGGGTACTGAACCGGGCGCCCGGCCTCAGTCTCGCGATCGGAATGGCGCTATCGCGCTGCTGATAGCCACCAGCGGTTCATCGAGCTGCCCCCTAAAGAGCAGTGTTATGCCATGCGCATTGAAGCTGTCCACCTTCGCTCCTATGCCCTACCCCTCGTGCGCGAGTGGGCCGACGCCTCGGCCGCGATGAGGGTGCGCCGCGGGATACTTGTGGAGGCCGTCACCTCCGGCGGTATCGCCGGCTAGGGCGACTGCGCGCCTTTGCCGAGCGCAAGCCAAGCCCAGCGGGCGCCTGTATCGAAGTCTCTCGGCGCAGCGGCGCAACGCCCGGCCGGGATATCAGCACTGCTCTCGATGAATTGGCCTGCAAGGCTTACGCCCAAGTCCGATGGGCCCTTGAAACAGCGTTGCTCGACGGCTGCGGCGGTCCTCAAATGGGAGGCTGTAGCTGACGCAGGAACAAGCCCGGAACAGAATTTGTCAAACACGACGCTGCAGATTGTAAAACGCGGCTGCCGTTCTTCTTTGTTCTGCGCCTAAGTCCTTGATGTTATTGGTGAGCCCAGATGGATTCGAATGGCACGTTTAAGTCATTGAAAACACTAAGCATATTTTTATACCAAAGTATTCCATACCGTCAAAAGCGCTGTCAAAATTCTGAGAAGGCACGATATCCACAGCTATTTGCTGAGACAACCAAGCTAACGTTTTCGAGCCCGAAGGCCGAAAGGCGATGCCAGCTCGTTGTATAAGTGTATATTAGTATAATCCTAGAATTGTATGTTGGTGAAATCGTTTATTTGTTTAAGTGTTTGGTGGCTCCCTTT
The DNA here is from genome assembly GCA_052148445.1 of Rhodomicrobium sp. Classification (GTDB taxonomy): domain Bacteria; phylum Pseudomonadota; class Alphaproteobacteria; order Rhizobiales; family Rhodomicrobiaceae; genus Rhodomicrobium. The sequence goes on along the minus strand of JBKQIH010000181.1, from coordinate 32,938 downwards.
TTGACTAGCCAGTCATGCAAGGCTTCCTCAAGAATTTGCTGCATGGTTAGCCCCTCCTCCGCTCCGGCTATGCGAAGCGCGCGGTGCATCGACTCCGGAAAATGTCCCGCGACGATCTTGGTATTGATGCGGGTGGCAGCCGAGGGCCTGGCGGCGGCTTTGGGTGCGGGCTCAGGTTTGATCTCCGGCGTAACGGGGAGCGCATTGGCTGCTTCCGGTAGTTTGAGCGCAGCCGTCATGCGGGCGAAGGCATTCGGAGTTTCGGGGCGGGTTTTGCGGCTCATGACGCTTTTCTCCGGGAACGGGGCCGAGCGAGCCCTAACTGTTTAATTGTATAATCGTATAGCTGTTTAATCTCGGCGGCGGCCTTGCCGTTCGGGTCTATCTCCGCCGCTGCCTGGCCGGTGGTCTGTGCGCGCGGATAGGCGACATAGTGATGGATCAAAACTGGGCAGACCTCGTGATCCCACTCGGCAAGTGCTGTCTTCACGTAAGCGTATTCTTCCCCTTCCTGGGGCGGGCACATGCTGAAGACGACCGCGAAGGGCTTATTGCGGGATGTGCATTGGCTGATGGAATCGAACATGGCGGCGATGTCGAAGGCAGCCAGCTTGGTTGGGATCAGCACGAAATCCGCCAAGGCAATGGCTTGGCTGGATACGTCCTTGGCGTGCGGCGGGGTGTCGATGATGGCAAGATCGCAGCCTGTCTGGTCGAGCGCCTTAAGGCTGTGTTCGAGGCGGACCGGAAACACGGGCTGGATCGGAATGTCGCCTTTCGCACGGGTGTCGCTCCAAAAGCAGCAGGAAGCTTGGGGATCGGTGTCGGCAATGGCAACGGCAAAGCCAGCGTCTTGCGCGGCGACGGCAAGATTGACGGCCAGGGTGGTTTTGCCGACGCCGCCTTTTTGACAAACAATTGCGAGGGTCTTCATGGAAAGGAACGATTGTGAAGCATACCTTGAGCTTAACTCCCACGCTAAGCAGGTCAATACACTTATACAATTCGCATTGTGTGAGCGTACAGAGCTATAAGAATATAATTGTATAATTTTGTACACTTGCGAGGTCCAGAAATCTTATTTCTTCAATTCTTGTAAAATCGGAGGAGTTAATAGAGTTAAATATTGTTAGATAAGTTAAGGGCTGTGGGTAAGGTGAAAGCGTTATTGATTTCAGTGTGATAGGAAGATGGACGGTTCCTAAAGGTGCGAAGTTTGGTTCCTAAAGGTGCGAAGTCCGGTTCCCAAAGGTGCGAATTTCGGTTCCCAAAGGTGCGAATCCGGAAATGCCGGTTCGGCGAGCCCCTGAGAACCTGGCAGAGGTTCCTGATAGTGCGAATCGTGTTTCCAATGCTGAGCATCGGTGCTAGTAATTTTTTACTTATGTCTCAATTGCTTCTCCCTGAACGCCACCCCGTCCGCGATTTTTTCGTGCTCGATGCGCTTGATGTGGCCCCGCGCTCCGACATGGCGTCGATGGAGCATCCGATTTTTTCGCTCTCGACCAAACCGGAAACCCGGCCGCTCAAATATACCCACGGTGAGAATTCGCTCGAAATCATCCCGAGCGCGCTAGGCCTGCCGACGGTGTTCGACAAGGATGTGCTCATCTATTGCATCTCGAAGCTGGTTGCCATGCAAGATGACGGCCGGGACATCGGCCCCTGTATCAGGCTGACGACACACGATCTCCTCGTGCAGACGAACCGGCCCACAAACGATCTCGGTTATGAGCGGCTGGCACCGGCGCTCGACCGCCTTAAAGGGGTAACGATCAAGACGAATATCAAAACTGGCGATGGCATAACTACGCGTGGCTTCGGGCTCATCAACGAATATGAATATAACCGGAAAGGGAGCATCTTCGCTGACCGGTTGCGCTTTCTTGAGATCGAGCTGTCGCCCTGGCTGTTCCGGGCTATCGAGGCTTGCGATGTGCTGCCGATCAGCCGGAGCTATTTCCGCCTTCGGCGTCCGCTAGACCGCCGGATTTACGAGCTGGCGCGCAAACATTGCGGCCAGCAAAATCAATGGCGGATTTCGCTTGAGGTGCTCCGGAAAAAATCCGGCTCGAATTCGCCCGCAAAAAAGTTTGCTTTCTACGTCCGGCATTTGATCGCAAGCAATCATCTTCCCGATTACACGATGACGCTTGAAGGGGAGCATGCGGTGTTCTGGCGGCGCGCAGAAATTGCTAACAACGGCGCAAAATCGGCCGCTCATTCGGCTGCCGCCAATGTAACGGCGGGAACCAAGGCCGCCGCCGAAATGACTGTAGCCCCAGTCCCTGCAATGGGGCAGCGCATCGCGGTGTCGTCTCAGGCGATCGAGCGCCTTTACGAGATCGCGCCAGGCTGGGACAAATACATGCTGGAGCAGCTTTACTGCGGATGGGCGGCTGATAAGGACCGGGCGCGCAACGAAGACGCCCGCTTTTTGGGCTGGGTCAAAAGTTACACCAAGAGCAAGGCAACTCCCTAAGAACGATAGGGGCGAGAACGCGTGCAGCTTCGGCGGCGCATCGAGAAGCAGCGGGGCAGGGCAGAGCTTTCCGGTTCTGGGATGCGGGGCTTCCCTGAGTTCGTCGCCGTCGCTGGCCTTCACCCAGCGGCCCCCGGCCGGGCCAGCGGCGGCGGCGAGGGCACGCCGACCGGACATCCCGTACCAAGAGCGGGGACTTCCCTAGATTTTGAGCCCGAGCGGCCTTTTTGCAAATGCTAGACGCTACCGGGCTGAGTGGTAGCGGCTTCCGGCGAGATCAACGCTTGGCCAGGGTGCCTCTAGCAGGCTGCTGAAAAAGGTTTTTCGGGTTGCGCCAACACGCTCTAGGAGCGAGTTGAGTACCGATTGAGCATATCCGCCTCACTTCAGCTCGGCCATAGACCCCATTTCGTGGGTTCGTTTCGGGGAGCTTCGGAGTTTTTCAGCAGCCTGCTAGGGCAGAACGGCGATGCGGCAACGACCGTAACCCGAACGGGCGGAGACGCCGCGCCAAGTGGCGGCTCCGTCGCGCGGCGCAAGCCGCGCGATAGGGCGTGACCAGCCCCCGTAGGGGCGGGGGCCGCCCAGACGCCTTTATTTCGCTTCCGCCAAGCGCGTGCGGGTGCGGGCTTTGTGCTCCTCAAGGGTCATCACGCGGCCGAGCGCAACATCGGCGAGAGCCTCGTCAACAAGAGGTTTTGCCCAAGCCAAATCGTCGAATTCCCCGGCGACGCATTCGGCAATTCGCTCGTCGATAAGCTGACAAACCGCTTCTTCAACGGAGGCGTATTCGCCATTTGCCACGCGTGCATTGAGCCAAGCTTCCTGGTCGGGTTTGAGTGTGATGATCATAGCCCTTTACCGTATTGTCGTTTCACAGCTTGTCCTCGCTCCCTTTGAGCGCCATTACCGTCTTGATCATGCCATGCCTTTCGAGCTCGGCCAGATAATCGGGGGCGGTTTTCGAGGGATTTTTTAGGTTGCCGCGATCTGTCTTTAAGGCTGTGATGGCGCCGAGAGGATCGCGTTCGATAAGACCGTAGACAAAGGTGTCGGGATGTTCGGCCTCGATCCCGTGGGGGGCAAGGATAGGCTTTGGAAAATCGGCCAGGTTTGCGGTGACAATCACGGTTGCGCCGCTCTGGATGGCAGCGGCAAGCACATGGCGATCATTCAGGTCCGGCAGAAGAAGCCCCTCGATAAGATGTTCGAAGCCTGTCACCGTAGCCTGCTCAAAATGGGCTTCCATGAGCGCGCGCGTTCGCATCAAACGTGCGGGGTCGAGGTCGGGCCGGTTGCGTCGCAGCGCCCCGATCCATTCGTCATGTACGGCATTCGACCAGAGCGGCCGGTAAAGGTCCTCAAGCGCAAGATAGAGCAGTAGGCTGCGGACCGCGGCCGGGTAAAGAACGCTGGCGTCGAGAAACGCTGCGGGCGGCCGCCCGGCTGTCATCGCAAACCGAGTTCTTGATCGAGCGCGGAAAGTTCCGCAAGGGCGGCGCGGCGCTTGGCCTTGGTGTCGGCCTTGTAGGTGAGGACATCCGCCAGAGGCAGGCGGCGCTGATTGCCGACCATGCGCGCAGGAAGGGTGCCGTTGTCGATCAATCCGACCAGGTAGGGACGGGAAACATTGAGAAGGTCAGCCGCTTGCTGGGTCGTGACCTCGGCCTCGACCGGGATCAAGCTGACGGCATTGCCTGCGGCCATGAGCTTAAGGATTTCGAGAAGCAGGTCCGTAGCGCTTTGCGGCAATTCGAGCGCGGTGCCTTTGTCAACGAGAAGCCTAAGGGAAGGGTCGTCCCGATGCTCTTCGAGAGCACGGCTCGCCGCGCGCGCGAGGATCGCCTCCTCGGCTGAGGGAAGTGTGGGTTCGGTACGGATCGGCATGGCCTTGGACTCCTGATTGCTTCCATACCATAACACATTCCAGGATCAAATGAAATACTCGAAACGAGTGAAATACTAGAATCGGATGGTGCTTTGCGTTTGATCGCGGCAGCCCTGATTTTCGTTCAAACGTGTTGATTTCTGCACAAAAGCCCGATTGACGCCGCGCGGGCAATTAGCCGCCATAAACAAATGCATAAAGTTTTGTCATATATTCGTTGCAAAGCATAATATTTTGGCTTATACTATAATTTATAGACAATATTTTGGAGATTATAGGCATGAATGGCAAAGAATTTAAGGAATGGCGGGAACGAGTGGGGCTTACGCAACAGCAGCTCGCTGACAAACTGCGCGTGACGCGGACAACGATTCAAAACTGGGAGGGCACAACAACGCTTATACCACAAGCCGTTGATATGTGCTGCGAAATCTGGGAAGCACGCCTGAAGCAGGAAAACCCTGATCTTGGGCCGGTAACCCTGATATATAGCGACGGGCCGATGTTTGTTGACCCGTATGGCCCGCGTCGCCGCCTAGCAATGATGCAGCAAGAACCCTATCCCACGAACACGGCTGCTTTAGCACGCGTTCAACAGCTCTGGGGGCGAAATGAATTTCACAACCCCCTTATCATTGAAAAATCCGGCACACCTTTGTGGAATGTCGTTGAGCTAGGAAGGGTGGTTGATGGCAATGATGCTGACGCGCCAACGCTCGTTAATCTACTTAGAGCGATAGCGAAAAATGTCCGTGCCAATTCCGCTGCCTTTGCAAGGAGTGGAGCAAAATCCCTCGCTCCATCAGAGGTGCAGGCACGACAGAATGAAATAGAAAATCAAGCAAATGAACTCGACCGGCTCGCCGGTTGTGGACTGGAAATCATCATACGAGACCAGCTGTTAATAGAGGGGGTGTTCTCCAAATTATTAGCGCTTGGCACGAGAGCGCCGGATCCGCTCATTTCGAATGTTCATCAGGCTCTTGTGGTCTTCGAGCGGAACCAAACATCAACTGAGCCAGAAGCTAGGCTGGAGCCGGGCGGCTATGTGCTTGATTATAAGGGCTACGAAATCACTTACCCGCCAATTCCTATGTTTTCGAATGTGTGGACAGTCAATTTATGTTCGAATAGTCGCCCGTTGCTCAACAAGCTCGGAGGGAGAACCGTTGTCATCGACGATCACGTCAGCATCGGAAATGCGATTGCAAAAGCGAAACGTTATGTCGATGAACTGAATTAAAAACTCTCGAAGCATAAGATGAATTCATTACGTGCAGCATGAAAGGCTTGTTCTGCCGCGATATGGTGTGCTGTGGAATGGGGAGACTTAAGCTGTCGAGCCGGACGGTTTGTTGTCGTCCCTTGCGTCGATCAGGACAATATCTCTGTGCCCAAGCAGGCCTAGCTTATCGAGAATGCCCTCGGCACGCTCTTTCTCGGCCAATGTAAAGTAAATAATTGCCTTTATTCCGTGCTCTGCGTCGCTAGCGGCTTGGTATATCGGCAACTGTTTTTCCAGATTCCGTTCGAGATGGGTGTTTTTAGCAAGCTTCATTTCTACAAGCGTTTTATCCTTGGCACCTCTGGAAATTTTGAAATCTACCGGTCCGCGACCATCATTCGCTTCGGTTCCGACATCTGAAGGCGATCCAAACCAGACGAGGCGATATAGGATTTGAAGATCTTTCTCTCGTTCGATGGGCACACCTTTGTGATAGAAGAGGCGGTGTCCTCCTTTGTTTTCTATAACATCCTTTAAGAAAGCAAGCCGTGCGTGAGATTCAGCGTACGTGAGTGCGCCGGTCTCATAAAATTTGGTGTTGTGCCGTAGGGTCTGTTGCAATTCCTTTAGCTGGTGAATAAACATGAACTCAGTTGCGACAACCTTCTCGGCACTGATGTCGTTCGCCTCGTCGCCAGCGTCCTCCTTCATTTTGATGAAATAGTCGATCAACTGGGGAAATTGCAAAAGCGTCTCCGCGGCGGCGGCGGCCCGCTCCTGTTGCGATGTTTCCCGGTCGCGATGACGCGGTAGAACGCGCTGGAAATAGTTGAAAACTTGTCCTCGAAGCTCTGCATCGGGTATGGCAATTGGTATTTGCTCGAAATCTCGAATTAGGTCGCCACGGTTAATCCAGTTTTCATCGCGGGTGAGAATGTCCTTCGGCGTCAAGATGATGAAATCGCCATTGGCATAAGGGAGATCGTATACCGCTCGCTGCCAAGCCTCAGTTTCATAGTTAAACCTGGACTTCTGCATGGAGGTCTTACGAATAAAACTCGCATCAATGTGCCGATGCGCAAATCGCTCTGTATAGCGGCACAGAAAATCCAATATCAGATTGGTTGTGAAATCGCTGATGTTATCCCGGCCTACACCACTGCTGATAAGACAGACCTTTTCGAGGTGACTGCCTTTTGTGATTTTCTCGTGCCCAAAATCTCCGAAGATGCGTCTGAGATTTCCGTGCAAAGCGCGGGCGAATTTGAGCCCGAGCCCACTACCGCTGTTGCCAACGATAGAGAAGCCAAGCCAGTTTTGTTTGACTTCTGGGAAGTAATACCAAGCCTTAAGAAGGTCGTTGCTGATCGCTTCATCTGACGCTCGATCACGCAGAAAAATCAGGTACCTTATGATTTCGTTGTGAAGCGTCTGATACTCAGGATTGTCTGAATGGAAAAGGAGAAATGGGTCAATAAACAACGGAAGGTCGTTGATGATGGATACGTTAAACGCCCCAAATTCCTTTAAGGCGTCTTCTGTAATCGCAAAATACTCATTGAAAAATGTAGCCATTCGAAGACAATCCCCCGATATTAATGCAATGCACGGTGGCGATTTTTAGCTGTTACAGTCGTATCCTCTCCATCTCGTCCTGTGTAAGCTGTTCCTTGGTACGGTCATACAATTTTGTTGTGCGTGGGACTTTGCTGGCCGCGATTTCCTGTGCATATTCAAGCGCACCGCCTTTGGCAAGGTGCGCTGTGATCGATGGGCTTGGCAGTTCTGCCGCGGGTGCGGCTCCTAAAGGCCTGAGGGTTAGCGGAGCGGCGTCGCTTTGAAGGCGACCGTAAAGGGGTCTGCGTAGCAATGGATTAGGGCACGTCATGGACGAACTTCTTGATGAAGATAGCTTGCAGATTAGAGACGTGTACGCCCATTACGGTCTCGCAATGTTTCTCGCTCAGTGCTTAGAACATGGGATTGTAAATGCGCTCCTGCACGCGAAACTGCTCCCCCAAGAACGCGCCCGCGCAGGAGCGACGCGAGCGTTTACGATGGCCGACTTCCAAAAGCGGTTTGATATTTTCATGGACGAGCAGTTCGAGTTGACCATGGGTGGTCTCGTCAGCAGACTTCGGACCTCGATCACGCTGCCTCCTGGGTTTGAGGCTGAGCTCACCAAGGCAAAGGAACTGCGCAACTTCCTCGCTCACCGATATTTTCGCGAGCGCGCAGAGGAATTTATCAGCAATCGCGGTCGAAAGGCCATGCTCGTTGAGCTTCAAAAGGCGCAGCAGCTATTCGAGCGCTTGGACGAAGAGCTCAAGACGGCGGCAGATAGTTTCGCGAAGGCACTAGGCATGTCCCTCACCAAACAGGAGCAGCGCGTAGCGGAGTACATGGCGCAAGCTTACGCACGCGCGGCGGCGCTTGATGCGACGGAAGAAGAGTAACGGGCTACGCAACAATAGCCGCCCACGAGTGGATGGAACGACGCGATGCCCACGGCACTGAACCGAGCACTTGAGCTTGCAATCGATGTAGAGCAGTTTCCGCTTGGTAAGTGCGGGCCAAGCGATGATCCGGATATGCAGACGGCATATCTCTACGGCTTCTTGGACTCGGCGCAGCCATTCGTTGCGGCAATCAAGCGCATCGGCGACCCCGATCTGTCCGAGCAGGTCTCCGGTCTTCGCTTAGATATCGATTACATCACCGAGGCGTATACGCTAAAGGCCGAGCTACAGGGAGTGATCGACCATCTGCGCGAAGTTTCGGCAGACCCGATTTACGGTACATCAATAAAGTCGAACGCGGCATTCCTCGAACCAAGCGTCCTTGCCACATTGCGCCGAGTAACACCGCAGAAGTTCGACTTCGCCAAACTGGTGCGTCTTTGCGAAGAGCTCAACGACGCTTATGGAAGGAGTAATTATCTGTCATGCGCGCTGCTCATACGTGCGGTTATGAACCATGTGCCGCCCGTTTTCGGGTGCCGGACGTTCGCGGAAGTAACCGCTCAATCCGGTAAGAGCCTTAAGGCTATATTCGAGCGTCTCGAAGATAACGCACGACCAATCGCGGATTTGCATACGCACGCGCTAATTCGTGCCAAAGAGTCGGTGCCCACGAAGCATCAGGTGGAACCATACAAGGCGAGCTTCGAGCTGCTCATCCAAGAGGTTATAGGCCGCGCATAGTTAGGGGCGATCTTAAACGGGCCGCCTCAGAAAACGGAAATTTTTGCACGTTAAGGGTCAGGATCAAAAACGAAGGGTTCTGCGTCAGGTGACGGCTGATAAGCCCAATTGCAAAAACTCGGTCTTGCCGCGTTGCTAAAGCCGTCTCGAAATCATGGCCGCAAAATTGGACCGGCCGGTTGGCTTTGGAGACTGTTGGCTCGATCTGTCATTTAATCATTTACATGGATGCTTTTTTTGTCTTAGATTATATGACGGGTTGTTTGACCAATTTGCGGAGTTTGGGCACGGCTTTCGCATTCGTCACACAAACGGCCGTTTAAGTGACAGGGGCGGACATGCTGGTTGGCTACATGCGGGTATCGAAGGCGGACGGGTCGCAAGTTCTCGACTTGCAACACGATGCGTTGTCGGCCGCCGGGGTGGAGCCGGAACAGCTTTATGAGGACCATGCCTCGGGCAAAAAGGATGACCGGCCTGGCCTCGTGGGCTGCCTCAAGGCGCTGCGGCCAGGCGATACGCTCATGGTGTGGAAGCTCGACCGGCTGGGGCGCGATCTACGTCACCTCGTCAACACCATCCACGATCTGATGGAGCGCAAGGTTGGCTTCCGGGTGCTGACGGGCGAGGGGGCGAATATCGACACCACAAGCGCAAGCGGGCGGCTGATCTTTGGCATTTTCGCCGCGCTGGCGGAATTCGAGCGCGAGCTGATCCGCGAAAGAACCATGGCGGGCCTGTCGGCTGCGCGGGCGCGAGGCCGGAACGGAGGGCGTCCCTATACGATGACACCGGCCAAGCTGCGCCTGGCGCAAGCGGCCATGGCGAAGCGCGACACCAAGGTCGCCGGTCTCTGTGCCGAATTGGGCATCAAGCGGCAAACGCTCTACCGCTTTGTAGGCCCGAAGGGCGAGCTGCGCGCGGATGGGGTCAAGCTGCTGGAGCGCAAAGGACACAATGGCTCGGCAGGCTGAGGCAGGACGATGATCTATCTGACCAAAATCAACCCCGCGCAGAATATGGCGCGGTTTTATGTGCTCGATGTGCAGCGGACTTTGTTCGGCGATTGGGCGCTGGTACGGGAATGGGGGCGGATTGGCCGGGCGGGGCAGGGCCGTCGCGTTATATTCGGCACGCAAGAGGCGGCGCACACAGCGCTCGCCCTGGAGCTAAAGCGGCGCGGCAAACGCGGGTATATCTAAATATTTCGGGCGCGGCCGACGGTATTTGCACGGTTACGCACCGGAACGCTTCGATGTGTGGGATGCGGGCTTCCCTGAGTTCGTCGTTCGTCGCTGGCCTTCACCCCGGCCCCCGGCCGGGCTAGCGGCGGACGGCGGAGGCACGCCCTCCGTTCACCCCGCGTCCCAGGCGGAGCTTCCCAAGATTTTGAGTCCCGAGCGGCCTTCTTGCGCGCTTTCAAGAGGCACGGCCTTTGCCGCTGGGTTGAAGCCTCGCCACGGGCTCCCGCGTGAGGGATCGTCACGCCCAGCGCGGAGACGCAGCCAAGCGCGGCTCCGGCCGCCCGCAGGGCGGCTAGAGCCCGGCCCTCGCTGGCGAGGGACACGCCCAAACCCGCTTCAATCGAAGGGAGCTGACAAGAATAGCAAGCAGTGTAAATAAGATACTATTTATGTAGCGACTTTTTGTTAGCTTCGGCCAGCGGTGTGAGACTCGGGATGCACAATCGCGTAGCTAAAACCATGAAGAACATCCTGTTCCGCTTCAAGGGTGAGGCCAATGGGCACGAGGTGCAAATTGACAATGTGCTGGTCGGTATCGGCACCTATGGCGACGCTTCTATCCTGGTTTTCGGCGCTGAGAACGATGTGGCAGGCAAGACGCCGGAAAAGCCCGAAAGCACCGGAGAATATCTTGACTGCTTCGTGATCGGCGGGCCGCGCGAGGAGGTCGAGACGGACATCAGGGACATGTTTGCCAATAGGCATGACGGCTGCGGCAACCGCGAGGACTGGCCGGAACCTGCGGCCATGCTGTTCGCCACGCTGCCCTGGCGTTTTGTGAATTAACAGAAGCGGCAAGCGGGGGCAAAGCGTGGCGGCGGCGGAGCAAGGCGCGCTGCTGACGGTATTGCTCGACAAGGTGGCGTGCCGCGCGCGAGCGTTCCCTGACGATGGCGGCGCGGGTTGTGGCGAGCGCCTCGCCATTCTCTTGCTGGCTGGCATTGCTAAGGCGGAGGCGCGCAAGCCGGTACAGTTCGTCAAGGGCGAGATCGAGCGCGACGGCGTCTTGATCGTCATAACCAATGCCGTTCAGGGCAGGGGCGGCCTGGCTTTTTGGGATACCGTCCGGCGCGGTGCACGCCGCTGCCGTTGCCGTCTGGATGGCTGGCTCACGGCCGGGATTATGTGTCTGCTTAGGTTCCTGTGCTTCGCGGTGCAGGGTGGGATGTTGCTGCATATGCTGGATCGACCCGATGCGAGCGGCATTGCTGGGAAAAAGGGGGCGGCCCGGAGCAAGGGCCTGACTGCCCTTGCCGCCGCGCTTGCCCGAAGGGGTGAAGGTGGAAGCGTGCACAATTCGGGTGCTGTCTGATCCCGGCGGGCCGGTGTTGGTCTGAGGGCTGTTCGTCAGAACCCGCGCCATGGCGGCGATTGGCTTGCCTGCGAAGCCGCCTCCGGTCTTGCCGCGCGCGGCCTGGAGCTGGGGGTTTGCGATTTTGCGGGGCTGCTCTGTGGACTCGCGCCCGGCTTCATGCTTTTGCCTGGCGGCCGTGCGCGCCTCGGCCACGCTGGGCAGGCTGGCGCGGTCAATTTCCATCATGCGTTCGCGTAACTGCGCGGTGCTGACGCCGTCGAGGCGTCTGGCCAAGCTGTGATCGTGCCCGGCCTTGTCGATCACGACAAAATCGCGCCCGTCGCCGCGCGCGAGGATGTAGCCGCGCCCTTCCATGGCCTGCTTGAATTCCTGGCCGGTCGTGCTCGCCTGCCAAAGCTGGCCCAGCTCGGCCTTGATAGAATTCGGGTCCAGGCCGCCTTTTTTTCTCCGCTCCAGCTCCCATTGCTGCAAGGGACGCGGGTCGCTTTGCTGCCGCACGGGCTTCGTGCGGATAAGGCCAAATTCCTGCTCAAGCCGGTTCGAGGTTGCACGGCAGATGAACCAGTCGCCCCCGATGTCGCGGATGGTCAGTTTTTCCGGATGGGCACGGTTCCACAGAATGTGCAAATGCTGGCGGCCCTGCTTCACGTGCTCGTAAACGATGCGCTGGTGATCCTCGAACCCGAGGGCTTTTTCCAGGGTGTCGATGCCGTGCAAAATCTCCTCCGGCGTCAGCGTCCGGTCTTTTGGGTGCGGATTGAAGCTGGCGTGATAGAGAAAATTGCCCTGGCAGCGCGTCGCCCGCGCAAGGTCTTGCATCTCGGAAAGGGCTCCAGGCACATCGCGCGCCAGTGTGCCGCGTATTTCGAGCTGGGTGACTATTTCGTTTTGGGCGGCTTCGTCAAGATAGCCGGACCAATGGCGGACGCAGCCAACGGCGCGGCCCTTAATAATCAATCGGCGCCTTTTCGGATGATTTTGCCCAGCAGCTCCCGGAAGTCCATGGCCTCCCGCAGCGTCTCCGCAATGGCGTCCTGGCCTGCGAGGCCCATATTCACCGCCCGCGCAATCTGGTTGAGGTTCGAGCCGATCTTACCGAGCTGGCCGAGGTAAAGGGCGGACAGGCGCACTTCGCCGGGTGTGCTGCGTCCGGACGCGGGTCCGCCTCGAACGGCATGCCGGATGTAATTGCTGACGGTGTCGTGTGTCTGTGCCGCCGCGCGCTGCAAGACCTGGTATTCTTTCGGTGTAAAGCGAACCTGGACGAGACAGGAGCGTTTGCGCTTTTCGCTGCCGCTTTTGCGGCGCTCGGCTGGCCGGGCTGTGCGGACAGCTTCGCCGGGCTTGTCGGTGCGCGTACTCATGCGGCGGGAATCCAGGCAAATGCGAATCGGCAACCTGAAGTAACTAAGCGATACCTAATTGGTGGTGGTTAACGAGACGTAAACGGCGGCGAATGCCGCCGGGGGGTCCACGGGGGGCGCAAGCCCACCTGGCAAGTGAGGCTGTCTGCGCAGACCGCTACGCGGGCTGCGCGGTATGACAGCCGCTAACTTGCCTCCGTTTTTTGGGGCAGCCAACCAGCTTCAACGGCCAGTAATGGGGTTGAATACGACTGGTATGTAATGCGATTCCACTAAGATGGCGAGGGGTTCGATAAGAGAGAATGAGATGCGGTGAGAGAGGATAAGACGGCATGACCGGAAGGAAGGAAGACAGCTGTAGTCAGTTTCGGGGCATGACGATTACGTTCAACATGGAATCGTGGTGCACATTCGGCGCGGCTGCACATCGCAACAGGTCCGGCCCGCCGGATCGGGTTCGGCCGACGTGCTAGCAGTGTGGGAAGGCACGCCTAGCTTCTAGCTTAGCTAGACGGATCGAAGTCAACCCAGTGCGCTATTAACTCAGGCTAAGCATCGCGCGCTGCTACGGATCTGTGCAGATGGTGTGCCCGACGGTGGCACGCTATTCGTCAATAAGCATAGGACTGATCAAGCTTCGCGCGCTCAAACAACTAGGGGGTACACCCCGGCATTTGGATAGAAAGCCTTTTCCACATGGCGCATGACTCTGCGTCATTTGTGCTAAGGCCTTGCCCTCCAGAGCGTGAGGGAACGGAATATGGGTGACTGGTTGAGACCTGGAAACTTCTTTCGAGGTCCGGCGCGATTTTTTGGAAGTCTTCAAACGAAATATCAACCGACGAGGAAAAACTTGGCGTACGAGCGCCGGGTGCGGTATCCCGGTGCAGCTCTTGGTGTGCGTGACCGCCGCGAGAGTTGATCAGGTCGGCGATAGCTTGAGTTCCTTGACCTCTTTCAAATAGACTTGAGCCGGTTGTTATATGTATATAACGATTAGGATCAGAACCGCCATCTATCGAGATGGATAGTCCAGTATTAAAGGTAATTTCACTCGCGGCAGGATTTTCAATCCTCGCTTGTTCGGTGAGCATTCTGCCAAAAGCATCGCCGGTTATGTCATTGCCGGCATCTTTTAGCTTTGAAATTAGCGTCTCTGTATTCATATGTATATCTCAAATTCATTGTTATAATGATACTGACTATATTATACATCAACTGTTAATAAAACGATAAAAGCTTATAAGATGTTGCAATAGAAGGCTCATTCCGCGTCTACGGGCCAATGCTAGCCTTTCCAAGCGACAGTTTGGATACTGCGTTGCTTTCACCGGAACTCTGCTTCCTCTTGCCGCCCTGGCATGGGCCCATCGCTGCGCTAATGCCTGACAGCGGCGGCCGCCACCAAGCCATATCCGGGAGCGTACAGAACCTCGCCGATTGCCCCACATCAGGCTAATTCTTAGCATGTGGTCGCGGAGATAGAGAGTGCGCATCTACCTTTGTTAATGTGAATTCGGGAAGTGGATTGATGCGGATACTGCGGGTCTGGGGGCTGGTATATTTCCTGGTGGGCATCTTGGCTGGTACGGCGACGCCACCGGCTTTTGGTCAGCCGGTCAGCGAAGCCGACCTCGATGCGCTTTATGAACGCGGCACCGGCCTTTATCATGCGGGCAAATACGATGAAGCGATCTCAATTGTCAAAACTTATGCAGCAGGCGTAAAGGCGCGTTATGGCGAGAGTTCTTCAAATTTTGCGCTGGCTCTCAACAACTTGGCGGTCCTGCTGAAGGAGGCGAACAGGCTCGCTGAAGCGGAGCCGCTAATGCGCCGCGCACTGGCCATTGATGAAAAAAGCCACGGCCCAGATCACCCTGACGTGGCCCGCGACATCAACAACCTCGCAGCGCTGCTGGACGCCACTAAGCGGTTTGCGGAAGCTGAGCCGCTATATCGCCGTGCGCTCGATAATAAGGAGAAAAGTTTAGGCCCTGATCATCCCGACGTGGCCTTAGCCCTCAATAACCTGGCGGCGCTTCTGCATGCTACCAATCGGCTTTCCGAAGCTGAGCCTTTGATGCGCCGAGCATTGGCTATCGATGAAAAAGCCTTTGGGCCCAATCATCCCACTGTCGCTTCCCGGCTCAACAACCTTGCAGCGCTGCTGGAGGACACCAGCCGGTTTGCGGAAGCAGAGCCGCTATATCGCCGTGCGCTGGAAATCAGGGAGAAAAGCTTAGGCCCTGATCATCCGGATGTGGCCTTAACCATCAACAACCTGTCGGCGCTTTTGCAAGCTACCAATCGGCCATCCCAAGCCGAGCCTTTGATGCGCCGCGTCGTCTCAATCTTTGAGAAATCGCTCGGCCCGGACCATCCCAACGTTGCCACAGCCCTTAACAACCTGGCTCAGCTCTTGTGTGCTACTAACCGGAATGAGGAGGCCGAGTCTTTGATGCGCCGCGCGCTGGCCATCGACGAGAAAAGCTTAGGCCTAGATCATACCGATGTAGCCAGAGACCTTGGTAATCTTGCAGAACTGCTGAAAGACACCAACCGGCTTGCGCAAGCTGAGCCCCTCATGCGCCGCGCGCTGGCCATCGACGAAAAAAGGTTAGGCCCCAATCATCCCGATGTGGCCAGAGACGTCAACAACATCGCAGGGTTGTTTCTGGCCACCAACCGCCTTGCGGAAGCAGAGCCACTTTATCGCCGCACGCTGGTCATCGTGGAAAAGAGCTACGGTCCCCATCATCCTTTAGTGGCCAAAGCCCTCCAAAACCTGGCGGCGTTGCTTAGCGACACCTACCGGTTTGCGCAAGCTGAGCCCCTCATGCGCCGCGCGCTGGCCATCGACGAAAAAAGTTTAGGCCCCAATCATCCCGAGGTGGCCTTAACCATCAACAACCTGGCGGAGCTTCTTAAAGAAACCAACCGCCTTGCGGAAGCAGAGCCGCTGTATCGCCGAGCGCTCGGAATTCTCGAAAAAAGCATAGGCGCCGATCATCCCAAGGTGGCCACGCCTCTCAACAACCTGGCGGAGCTTCTTAAAGAAACCAACCGCTTTGCGGAAGCAGAGCCGCTGTATCGCCGAGCGCTCGGAATTCTCGAAAAAAGCTTAGGCCCCGATCATCCCAACGTGGCCTTAGCCCTCAACAACCTTGCACTGCTTCTTATTGCCACCAACCGGCTTTCAGAAGCCGAGCCGTTGTATCGCCGCGCACTGGCTATCGTTGAAAAAAGCTTAGGCCCCGATCATCCCGATGTAGCCAGAGTCCTCGATAACTTGGCGGCATTGTGCGAGGAGCAACAGAAATGGGAAGACGCAGCGGCGCTCTACGAGCGCGCCAAACCCATCATGATTGGCCTCAAAAGGTCAGGTGAACGGGAGACAGGCTTAGCGGGCAAACTGGTACTAGGCTATTATACTGGCGCGCTGCGTGCCTCCGCCCGTGCGCTTTACCGAGCCAAGCCCGACGACGCTGCAAGCCTTGCCGAAGGCTTTGAGCTGGCCCAATGGGCGCTGCAATCCTCCGCCGCCGATGCGCTGTCCTCCATGGCGGTACGCTTTGCCAAAGGGGATGCCGGGCTCGCCAAGTTCGTTCGCGAAGAGCAGGACCTTTTACATGCGCGCGAGGCTGTTTACCGCAGCCTCGACCAAGCCGCGGGTAAGGCCGACGCCAAAGCTGCCGAAGCCGCTCGTTTCGCTATCGCCCAACTGCAAACCAAACTGGTTGACATTCAAGCACGCATCCGCGCCGCGTTCCCTGACTATGCCGAGCTTTCGGAGCCCAAACCTTTGTCTCTTAAGGACACGCAAGCGCTGCTCCGTGAGCGCCAAGCGCTGGTGCTCTTCCTCGATGTTTGGCAAAATGGCAAAATTCCGGGCGAAACACTGGTGTTCGTGCTGACGAAGACGGAAGCGCGCTGGGCTTCAATCAAGCTCTCAACTACTGACCTTGCGCTTCGCGTTTCTGCCCTGCGTTGTGGGCTCGATAGAACACTATGGAGTCTGGGGCAACAAAGCCGCGAGGACTGCAAACGGTTGCTTGGCACCCAAGTGAGCGAATTTACCGCCCCGCCCTTCGACGCAGCGCTGGCCCATGGCCTATACCGCGATCTGTTTGGCTCCGTCGAAGATGCGATCAAGGACAAATCCCTTCTTATCGTACCATCGGGCGCGTTGACGCAATTGCCCTTTGAAGTGTTGGTCACCGAAAAGCCAAACATGGAACTTCCACGCTTCGACGCGTATCGAAAAGCAGCTTGGTTCGGGCAGCGCCAAGCTATCACGGTGCTGCCGTCGGTTGGAAGCCTCAAAGCACTGCGTACCGCCAAGGCCAGCCCGGCATCGACTCCGTTCATCGGCTTTGGCAACCCGCTTCTGGATGGCCAAGACGGCAGGGACAAGAGTGCATGGGCGCGCCAAACTTGCGTGGGGCCCCCGTCGGCAGAAAGGACGGGCGTTGCAGACCGCAAAGCCGGTCTCATCTCCCTGGTCCGGAACGGGCAGCCAAGCCCGGCGGACTTGTGCCACCAGCCTCCCCTGCCCGAGACTGCGGATGAGCTATGCGAAGTAGCGCGCACATTTTGGCTGCCAGAATCCGCACTTGATAGCGCCGTGTATCTTGGCGAACGCGCGACCGTTTCGCGGATCAAGGCGCTATCACGAAGCGGTGAACTTGCCCGCGCGCGCGTCATTCATTTCGCCACCCATGGCCTCATTGCAGGTCAAACCGCGATGTTCGCGAAAAACAAGGCCGAGCCAGCGCTGGTGCTGACGCCGCCTGCCGCAGATGAAGCGAGCGAGGAGGATAACGGGCTTCTCACCGCTTCCGAGGTGGCGCAGTTGAATCTCAACGCCGATTGGGTCGTCATGTCCGCGTGCAATACGGCTGCGGGCTCGAGCGAGGGTGCGGAGGCGCTATCCGGTCTCGCGCGGGCGTTCTTCTATGCGGGAGCGCGCGCGCTGCTGGTATCGCATTGGGCGGTTGACTCCGATGCCGCCGTCGCTATTACCACGGGTGCGATGAACGCTATGAACGGCAAGCCGCAGATCGGGCGCGCCGAGGCATTGCGCCGCTCAATCACGGCGCTGATCGGCAAAGGCGGAAGGTACGCGCATCCGAGCGTATGGGGCCCTTTCACGCTTGTTGGCAATGGAGAACAATAAAAGGAGGCTGCCGGAGACGTTGGCGCTGAATGTTCGGAGTTGGGCGAACACAGGCTTCAACGATGTGAGGGCTTTATATTTAGCAAGTCAAATCGGAGCAATATTTTGAGAACTTAAGGCACCTGGGACGCTACCTTCTCCTGCGCCGCTAAACCGTCAAGATAGTCCGACCACCATGACATCATCTGAACCCGCTCCTCGAAAAATTCGCCGCGCATATAGACGCCTCGCACCTTGCCGCCGCGTGGCCGGTGCGCAAGCTGCGCCTCGATGGCGTCGGGATTAAATCAACCGGACTCGTTGAGCAGTGTCGAGGCCGTGGAGCGGAAGCCGTGAGAGCAGACCTCGTCCTTGGTATAGCCGAGACGCCGGAGCGCTGCGTTCAAGGTATTCTCTGAAATCGGCCTTTGCAGCGTACGCTGGCTCGGGAAGCAGTATCGTCCTGTTCCTGTTACCTTCTTCAATTCGTCCCGCAGCGAGAGCGCCTGGGGACTTAATGGCACGGTATGCGGCTGGCGCATTTTCATCTTTGGTGCCGGTATCAACCAAAGCCTATTGGTTTCGTCGACCTCACACCATTCCATGTAGCGCAGCTCGCCAGGGCGGCAAAACAGATGGATCATAAGCAGCAGCAGCCCGATCCTGACCTCCTTTGCGCCGTCATAACCCGCAATGGCATGTAAGATGCCGGTCAGGCCGCTTGCCGTCGTAATCGCGGCTCGCGGCTTGCTGGGCACCGATGTCAGCGCCTCCGAAACATCGGCGGCCGGATCATGATCCGCGCGGCCGCACGCTATCCCGTACCGAAATATCCGGCTCAGCGTCGTTCGCAAGGTTTTGGCCGCGTCGTAGTGCTCGCGGCGAAAAATGCAACTGTAATGCTAGTACGCTTGGCCGGGACCACCCTCGTCCTCAATAACGACGAATGGGGTTATCTGTTTGTTAATAAGTTGAGCCGTGTACGATGTTTCCAAAATACACTAAATGTTAGTGGGCACGGATTATCATAAAGATAATATTATTAAAGTAAAATTGAAGGAGTTGCACATGACGGATGTTGATTTAGGCTATTCCCATGCAACTGAAGCGGTTGAGAAAGGGAACACCTTTCCGCTAGGCGTCAAACCGATAAGAACTGTTTTGCCGAGCGGCGGGGTTGTTAGCTGGTGCATCGGCTCGCTTTACAATTCCGATGGCTCATTTGGTAGGCGAGAAATTCTTATGAAATTCGAACTCACACCCGGCGGAAAGCCGGAGCCAAACATGCTTTATGGCGTTCATATAGCAACTGACAAATTTGGTGGAGTCGTGGCTTCAGCAAGTGCCAATCCCGGTGAAGGCAGGGGGCCGTGGGGTGCAGTTGACGGAGTGAGCACCACTTGGATACAGCGAGGTACGAGGAGCCATCCAGTAATTCCCGGAGCGTATCCTGAAGTGGAGCCGCCGGCTTTTACTGCCGCCTTTATGGAGCTTGTCAAAACCCCGCAGTTCCATAGGGCAGTGGATGCGCACGTCGCTCAAGCCAAAGCGGCGGCGAGTCACGATATTGGGACACCGGCGGTTCCTTTGATAAATCCTTCTATCGGCCACTCTATGCCTGCGCACCCATAAGGAGACTTGAGAGCGCGGGAGCTTAAGGCCGAAAGGGAGGACGCGCTAACACGCTCGGCCGGGACCGTTGTCCTCAATGCGGGCGATCTTCTGGCACAGCTCCTCAACATGATCACAGGCATAGCGCCAATCCTGCGCGAATTCTTCGTGAGCGTCAGGATCGCCATCTGCGGGAAAACCCAGCCCGATCAAGATGGAACTGTTGGATCTTAACTCATGGCCGTCTTTCCCCTGCGGTTGCCGCTTCTTCGCCCCGGCCACCGCAATCAGCAGGCTTGCCAAAAGATTTCCGGCTGAACAAAAGGGCATCCCAACAAACTTTTGCCCCGCTCTATATGCATTTCGCAAGCTCAGTTAATTGATGTCGCACCTTTGCGAAACTGATTGAGGCTGGCCATGCCACTGCGAGCATTAAGATCGTTCCTCCTGTCGCTGCTCTTCACGATAATCCTGACGCCGCCGCTGGCGTTCGCGCAATTGCCCAGCGACGCAGAGTTGACGGCGATAAACAACCGCGTCATCGAACTCTATCGAGCCGGCAAATATGGCGAGGCAATCCCTCTGGCTAAGCAATATGCGGCTGCAAAAGGAGCCCGTTACGGCGAAAATGCCCCCGAATACGCGACGGCTCTCAATAATCTAGCGATGTTGCTTGAAACGACAAACCGCCTTTCTCAGGCTGAACCTTTGTATAGGCGTGCACTCGAAATTATGGAGAGTAACCTCGGCCCCGATCATCCCAGGGTGGCCGTGAACCTCAGCAACTTGGCGCAACTGCTCCAGGCGATGAACCGTTTTTTCGAGGCAGAACCGTTGCTGCGCCGTGCTCTTGCCATCAACGAGAAAAGCCTCGGTAACGCCGATCCAGCTGTAGCCAGAGATCTCAACAATCTAGCGCTGCTGCTTATGGAGACAAATCGATCTTCCGAGGCTGAGCCGCTGTATCGCCGTGCGCTCGCTATCAACGAGAAAAGTCTTGGCCCCGATCATACCGAAGTAGCCAAAGTCCTAAACAATCTGAGTAATTTGCTTCAGCTTACGAACCGTCATTCCGAGGCTGAGCCGCTAATGCGGCGCGCGCTAAGCATCTTTGAGAGAAGCTTTGGCCCCGATCATCCAAATGTGGCCCTGTCTCTCAGCACGCTGGCGCAGCTCCTTCAGGACACAAACCGTCTTTCCGAGGCCGAACAGTTGATGCGCCGCGCCGTCGCCATCGCCGAGAAAAGCCACGGCCCCGATCATCCCAATGTAGCCAAGGCCCTCAATAATTTGGCGATGCTGCTTGATGCTGCGAACCGTCCCGCGGAGGCCGAGCCACTGATGCGGCGCGTGCTTACGATCTTTGAGAAAAGCTTCGGCCCCGATCATTCAAACGTGGCGGCGGCGCTTAACAATCTGGCTATGCTGCTTAAGGCTACGAACCGTGCCTCCGAGTCTGAGTCCTTGTATCGTCGCGCACTCGCAATCTATGAGAAAAGGCTCGGCCCCGATCATCCAGATGTGGCCAAGGCCATCAACAATTTGGCAGCGCTTCTTCAGGCCACGAACCGTCTTTCCGAGGCCGAACCGTTGATGCGCCGCGCACTCACCATCGTTGAGAAAAGCTTCGGCGCCAATCATCCCGATGTGGCCAGGAGCCTAAACAACCTAGCGCGGCTGCTTCAGGACATGGAGCGTCATCCTGAGGCCGAGCCATTGATGCTTCGCGCGCTCACCATCTATGAGAAAAGCTTCGGCGCCAATCATCCCAATGTGGCCCGTGCAATGGAAAATCTAGCTACTGTATATCAAGACCAAGGCCGTTGGGACAAATCAGTTTTACTGTTTAGAAAAGCAAAACCCAATATGACCGGGGTCCACATTGGCGGCGGCCAGGATCGCAGTAGAGTCCTGAAAGCAGTGCTTGCACAAAATACTAGCGTTTTAAGGGCCTATACACGCGCGCTTTACCGTGTCGGGGCAAGCGATGCCGTAAACCGTGCGGAAGGCTTCGAGACGGCGCAGTGGGCACTGCAAAACGAAGCGGGGGATGCACTTTCCGCAATGTCCGCGCGCTTTGCTGAGGGCGACCGGGAGCTTGGCAAGCTTGTGCGCGAAGAGCAAGATACGCTAGAGGCGCGCAAGGTCCTCTATCAGGGCCTCGATGTAGCAGCGGCGAAGTCCAATGCTAAGCTTGCAGAAACATTGCGTGCTTTGATCGTTATGTACGAAGGTGAGCTCGCGGAAAAGCAGGCCGCGTTGCGCCGGTCCTTTCCCGATTATGCAGAGCTGGCCAATCCGAAGCCGCTCTCCCTAGTGGAAACGCAAGCGCTACTCGGCGACGGGGACGCGCTGGTGCTGTTTCTTGATCTTTGGCAAATCGGAAGAGTGCCTGGGGAAACGGTTATCTTCGCGGTCACGAAAAAGGAGGCCCGCTGGGCAAGCGTCAGCCTGGACAGCGGAGCATTGCGTGATCGCGTGGTTGCCTTGCGCTGCGGCCTCGACACCGGGGCCTGGAGCGAGGCCGTCCGCCAAAAATGCCGCGATATTACCGGTAGGGAGCCTGGCTATTATCCTTGGGGCGATGCTATCGCAGAGACTTTGCCGTTTGGTGCGGCGGCGGCGCATGCGCTCTACCGCGATCTGTTCGGGGGGATCGAAGATTTGATTGCAGGCAAGAGCCTGCTCATCGTGCCATCGGGCGCGCTGACGCAGTTGCCGTTCGAAGTACTGGTCACCGAGGAGCCGGATGAGAGGCTGCCGCGTTTCGAGGCCTTTAAGAGCGCGGCGTGGCTCGGTGAACGGCAGGCGATCACGGTCCTTCCGTCGGTTAGCAGCCTCAAGGCCCTGCGCGCTGCCAAGGCCAGCGCCGCGCCTGAGACTTTCGTCGGTTTCGGCAATCCGCTCCTGACCGGCGCGGACGGCAGGGACAAACGCGCCTGGGCGAAACAGCGTTGCAGCGAACCTCTTCCATCGAAGCCAAGCCGGATTGCCAGCCTTACCGCGAGCGTTGGTTCGCTGTTCCGCGGCGGCGCCGTCGATGTGGAGAAGCTACGCCGCCAGCCACCGCTTCCCGAGACAGCGGACGAGCTTTGCGCCGCGGGACGAGCGCTGGGTGTATCCGAGGCCGGCCTGCCCAAGGCGATCTATCTCGGCGAGCGAGCGACCGTCAGCAATGTGAAAGCGCTATCCAGGAGCGGCAATCTTGCCCAGGCCCGCGTAGTGCATTTCGCGACACACGGGCTGCTCGCGGGCGAAACCGCGATGTTCGCCAAGAACAATGCCGAGCCTGCGCTGTTGCTCACGCCGCCCGCCAAGGTGAGCGGGGAGGATAACGGGCTTCTTACCGCGTCCGAGGTGGCGCAGCTGGACCTCAACGCCGATTGGGTAGTGATGTCGGCCTGCAACACCGCGGCGGGATCGGCCGAGAGCGCGGAGGCGCTGTCGGGGCTCGCCCGCGCGTTCTTTTATGCCGGGGCACGCTCGCTGCTCGTCTCGCATTGGTATGTGGATTCGGAGGCCGCCGTAGCCATCACCACCGGCGCGGTGAACGCGATGAAGGCCGAACCCGGCATCGGCCGCACCGAGGCGCTCAGGCGGGCGGAAGCAGCGTTGATCGCGCGCGGCGGGCGCTTCGCGCATCCGAGCGTATGGGGACCTTTTGTGCTGGTCGGCAACGGAGAACAATTAAATTAGAATACGATTCCACTGGGAGCAGGCGAACAGCAACAGCCTGTAAAAGTTTAAGACATGTAGGAAGCTGGGGTATGCTCCTCGGCTAAGCTGTCCAGATAGTCCGACCACCACGACATCATAGCAACGCGTTCTTCGAAGAATTCGCCACGCATGTAAACGCCGCGCACCTTGCCGCCGCGCGGCCGATGCGCAAGCTGTGCCTCGATGGCGTCGGGATTGAAGCGGCCAGACTCGTTGAGTAATGTCGAGGCCGTGGAGCGGAAACCGTGGGAGCACACTTCGTCCTTGGTATAGCCAAGACGCCTGAGCGCAGCATTCAGGGTATTCTCCGAAATTGGCCGCAGGGGTGAACGCATGCTTGGAAAGCAGTATTGTCCTGTTCCTGTTAGCTTCCTCAACTCGTCCAGCAGCGTGAGCGCCTGGGGGCTCAACGGGACGGTGTGCGGCTGGCGCATTTTCATCTTTGGCGCGGGTATCGACCAAAGCCTGTTGCCTTCGTCGATCTCACACCATTCCATGTAGCGCAGCTCGCCAGGGCGGCAAAACAGATGGATCAGAAGCAGCAGGCCAATTCTGACCTCTTTTGCGCCGTCATAGCCTGCAATAGCGTGCAAGATGCCTGTCAGGCCGCTTGCCGTCGTAATCGCGGCTCGCGGCTTACTGGGCACCGATGTGAGCGCCTCCGAGACATCGGCGGCGGGGTCACGATCCGCGCGGCCGCACGCTATCCCGTAGCGAAAAATCCGGCTCAGCGTCGTTCGCAAGGTTTTGGCCGCGTCGTAGTGCTCGCGGGCTTCCAAACGTCGCAGGGTACGCAAAACCTCTGTTGTGCCTATGGATGTAATTGGAAGGCGGCCGAGGTCCTCGCGAGCGAGCCTGACAAGCCATTCGTCCTTTTCGGTCGTTCGCGGCGAAAGGCCCTCTTTCCGTCTTTTTGCAAGCCATTCGTCAGCGAGAGACGCGAAGTTGTCGTTAGCAGCAGAGCTGCTTGATTTTTTGAGCGAGGCCGGGTCCCTGCCCTGTGCCAGAAGCTGGCGCGCTTCGAAACGCCGGTGTCTTGCGTCGGCAAGGCCGATTTCAGGAAATTTTCCCAGGCTGAGTGTCAAACGCTTGCCTTGATAGCGGTAATCCAAGCGCCACAGGCGCGATCCCTGTGTCGTTACGAGCAGATATAGCCCCTGCCCGTCCGTCGCTTTGTAGGGCCGATCCTTTGGCTTCAGCGCCCGAATTGCCTTGTCGGAAAGCTGCATACCGTCACCTCGATACCGTCTGCCGCTAAAGTACCGTCACGGATACCGCCAGACGCGTGGGAAGGCAAACGGCCGGGTGAGACCGTACAGGACAACCATTAAGTGAGCTTTAGCCCTCTGAAGCGCACCTAACACATTGAAAATTAATGATTTTAAGAAGGCATGAGATGAGGCGAGTTTGGAGGGGAATTGCGCCGAAAAGTTGAATGTGGTGAGCCCAGATGGATTCGAACCATCGACCCTCTGATTAAAAGTCAGATGCTCTACCGGCTGAGCTATGGGCTCCCAAAAACAACGGCGATCTGCGCACCATGGCTTCCGCGGCAAATCCACCGGGACCATAGGTTGCTGGGCATTCTTGGTCAATAGTTGTTGGTAGTCCCTTCGCAGTGCCGGCGCAATGATATGGCAGTTTTCCGGATTACGAAAGCGATCAAACAAAACGCGGCCGCGATTTTCCGGAGCACGCTTGGGACAGGAAGCTCATTCAGCGAAGCTCAAGGGCGAGGATGGGCGAGGGCGGTTTCGAACATTCAACTTAAATTGAAATCAACATTCTGCTTATGTTTTCGTTTGCCTCATTCGATTTTTCGGCTGCAAATTTGGTTCTTGCTCCCAATCTCATGTGCAAGAGCTGCCGCTGAAACCGGGCTTGCTGAGCGGCCAGTTGCCCAGTTAGGAGAAAGCGATCATGCATTCCGGGCATATTCAGTATCTGCCGATTCCATGGGCAATCTACGTTTTGCTTTTCGTTGCCCTTGGGATCCTTACAATCCTCATCCAGATCGGGCTCATCCGTTACGTCTATGCGCGCCTCGGTATCTCTCCTGGCACGGCGATGTTCTTGCTGCTTGCAAGTCTGCTCGGCAGCTACATCAATATCCCGGTCTGGCGCCTTCCCAAAGAAACAGTTATTTTCGCGCAGCGTGTCGACTTCTTCGGGATGGAATACATCTTGCCGACCGAGGTCGACTGGCCGGACACCATTATCGCGATCAATCTTGGAGGGGCCATCATCCCTATCGTGCTTTCGTTCTATTTGCTTGGAAAGAACCGCATCTGGCTGCCGGCAATCGTAGCAACCGCGGTGGTCGGCGCCGTTTGCTTCTCCCTCGCCAAGCTAGTGCCGGGCGCGGGTGTCACGATCCCGGTCTTCATTCCGCCCATCGCGGCCTGCGCCATCTCATGCCTGGTAGCCTGGAGCCAGGCACCAGCCGTGGCCTATGTCAGCGGCAGTCTCGGTACGCTGATCGGCGCCGATCTCATGAACCTCGGCAAAATCCAGGGCCTAGGCACCCCATTCGCATCCATCGGAGGGGCGGGAACTTTCGATGGAATATTCGTGACGGGTATTTTTGCGGTCGTGCTTGCGACTATCGTTGGAGCGGTGAGCGCTCATAGCACCGCGCATGATACCGCTTAAACTGGCTTTGGCGCGGGAGAGGACAGCAGTTACCCGAAGTTTTGCGATGCGGATGGAGAGGCAAGAGACCGGCACGCGCGTGCTTTCCGCATGGCCTGCATAGATCGCCATGTCTCGAGCTCCAACCATTCTCCGGCGCGATACACAAAATACTGTTCGAGCTTTCCGTCGCTCACCGAGGCATAAGATGGCTTGATATTTTCAATATCAAGCATTTCGGCACGTTCGCAGAGCTTCGACTGCGCAATTTCTATGGCGTATTTCGGCAGCAATGCTAAAACGTGCGTGGAAAAGTAGAACGGCTTTTCTTTGAAGTGCAGAACGATATAAAATGTCTGCGGTTCTGGCTCGTGATTTATTGGCATGTGACACCCCAATCGAAGTTACCTCTGCCCAGGTTTCTACGATTCGCCTCCCGCTTTAAGCGCTAACTCCAGTATTCCACAACCAGCGGTTCAAGCCTGCACGCCAAAGTAGAGCGCGACCGGGCGTAGCGTCACAACCGGCAATGGAAGCACGCGCGCTGGCAAACCAACGGCGCTGCGGTGCTAATCCTGCGGCGTTAAAGGCCGTGACACGCCCCACTCGTTCAGCACGGACCTAATTTCGTCCGCCACGAAATGACGTGCGCTCTCCTGGTCGTAACCTTCTTCGAGCAGGGCGTCATATTCGGTAAGTGCGTGACGCACAAAAGCCACCATCGAAAGCCAAGCGGCCGACTGCGCGGATGCACAATTCAGGCCGCGGGAATCCACCGCATGGTCTGCAATCGCGCCAGCCTCGTAGTCAGGAATCCGCGGCGCTAAAGAGCGCACGGCTTCTTCGATATCGCTGCGTTTGGTCACCCAAACCGCCTCATTAACAGTTGTGCAGCGCCATAAGGCTAACATGAACAAAAATCTGTGGCAAAGTTGGCCTTCACAGAAGTGACACGCGACTGTAGTATCCAAACCGTGTTAAGAGCGACGTCGTGCGAGCGTAGCCCCAAACTTAGCGGCAACCGTTGAGGAAAGGTTAACGTGACGGCATTGGCAGCGAACGCTGGGTCCCCGCCGGATAGCTTTCCGGCCCTTGTGCTCAACGCTGATTTTCAGCCTTTGAGCTACTACCCTCTTTCCCTTTGGAATTGGCAAGAAACGATCAAGGCAGTGTTCCTTGATCGCGTGAATATCGTTTCGTTTTACGATCGCGTTGTCCGCAGCCCCACTTTCGAGATGAAGCTTCCCAGCGTCGTCTCGTTAAAAACTTTTGTGAAACCAGCGCTTTATCCCGCTTTCACGCGCTTCAACGTGTTCTTGCGGGACCGGTTCCAATGTCAGTATTGCGGTTCTCCTTACGATCTGACATTCGATCACTATATTCCGCGCTCCCGCGGAGGGCAGACGCGCTGGGACAATGTGACGACGGCTTGCGCGCCTTGCAACCTAAGGAAGGGCGGCAAGATGCCCGCGAAGGCGAAGATGTTCCCGGCGCTGAAGCCATACCGGCCGACTGTGCACGAACTGCATCGCAACGGGCGATACTTCCCGCCCAACTACCTGCACGAAAGCTGGCTCGACTATCTCTACTGGGATACTGAGCTGGAGCCATAAGAGTCTAAGCGCATCGCTCCGGCGCTGCGCTTTGCTTGCGTCAAGACAGCGCAGCGCGCTTCACACGCACCGGTATGGCGTTGTACGCCAGGGTGCAGCTTTTGCCTCATGGCGGCAGAGGGGGACGAGTTCCGAAGCCTCGGGAAAATAGGCCGCCGCGCATCCGGCGAAATAGTCGATCTTGAGACCGCAATGGGGGGATAAGATCGAACGGAAAGTCGAAGGTTTTTGCATCGTGGTCCTTTTCACGCTGCGGGATGCCGGCCACCGAACGGAGCGACACCCAGCCTCCAACGGGGCCTTCATGAGGATCGGTGCTCACCGCCTTGGTTAGCACTCGCGCCTTAGCCGTCCCGGGCGGCGGAGAGGCCGCTTTCCTGGTTACGATCACGTCGCCGCCAATCGCCGCTGACGTGTTTTCCCTGTGTTCGCATTCCGCTTCTTCAGCCGCCCGTGCTCCACGGTGAAGGCCCCGCCGCGCGTCACGATACGCCGTCTCCGGTAAAGCGAATGGCTCGACGATCGTTCCTAAGCCGGAAGACAAACGGGCGGCGCGGAGCGAGCGGCCAAGCTCCAACGGCACAGTCCGGGTAATGCCGCCTTGCTTAGCGCGATCGCAGTTGTTAATTTGGACGCTCAGCTTTAGGCATTCATGCAGACCGATCCGCAAGCGCTCCAAACCCAGGGGCAAGGCCGGCGGCCGAGAAAGGATCCACTATGCCCGGAGTGAAGGAGAGCCCGGACCTTGCCGAGGTCAAAGCCGTTCTCCGGAGCCTGCAACGCCTCGACCTTCCCGAAGCGGATGCGCTGGATTCCGGTGAGACGGGATGGACCGCGCTCCGCTCGGCTGCCCCGCCCCCGCCCTCGGAAAAGGCCCGCGCGGGCATGAGCGTTTTCGACCGCAAGCGGGCCGCGATCGTTGAGACCGAACCCACGGCAGGCTCCCGCCGGCGTGGCCCAACTTTCATTGCGGTTGTTGCCGGAGCGATCGCCGCCGGCGCAATTCTTTTTTGGTTCTACCGGCCGGCAGGCGTCCCATCCGAGCCCAATCTGGCCCCCGCCGCCATGGGACCCGTACTACCGGCGCAGCCAAGACCGGTATCCGCAGCCAACGAAGCCCCGGCCGGGGCGCAGCCTGAAGAAAACGTAGGCAGCGTTCTCAGCGAGGCCCGGCGCCTTTTGAGCGAAGGCGAAACCGCTCTCGCCCGGACCCGTTTGCTGCGGGGTTCTCCCGCGGAGCACGCCGATCTGGCCTTGCTACTCGCTCAATCCTATGACCCGATTTATTTGCGCACCTTGCCCAAGGCCAACGCTCTTCCCGATAAGGCCGAGGCCATTCGCTGGTACAAAACGTGGTACGAACTCGCGGCGCGTAACGGTCTGGAGATGGATAAAGCGCGGTTTCAGCGCATCATTAGCCATCTGCAATGACCGGCCGGCAAGAGAGATGCTTGCATTCCGGGGGACGGCGGCGCAAACCGGCGGCGAACGCCATTAAAACGGGGACACAGGTGCGAATGCGTTGGTTTCTCTTTGCCATTGGCCTCTCTCTCCTGGCCGGGCAGCCGGCTTTTGCGCAAATTGTGTTTCCCCAATCCAAGCAGGCAGGCAGCACCGTTACAATTCTGTCGGACGGGCTAGCGGAGCCGGATAGCCGCGCGTCCCAGATCTTGAGCGAACTCTCCATCTTGCTCGATAATGAGGGCGAGCTGCGCGCTTTGACCGTCAATGGGTATGGCGGACCGTCGAACGTTCGCGACCTCCTGCAACTTCGCGGCGCCGATCTGGCGATCGTCAATAACGACGCGCTCGCCTATCTCGATCTCGCCAAAGCGCTCCCCGAAGCCCGCAGAAAGGTCCGCCTTATCGCGCCGCTGTTCCATCAGCGCGTGTTTTTGCTCGCGCGCCAGGGCATCGAAACGGCAGCCGGCCTGAAAGGGCGCAAGGTTGGCGTCCCAGCCAATCGTCCCTCCCGCGGCGTCACGGCGCGGACGATCTTCGCGCTCCTGAAAATCGATGCCAAGCTCGCCGAGATCCAGGACAAAGATTTCGCAAAGGCGGCAGCCGGAGACCTCGACGCGGTGCTTGTCTTCGAGCAAGAGCTTCCACGCTTGAAATCGTTGGGAATTACGCCCGCCTCCTACCGTCTCCTGGCGATCCCCGCTGCGGGCCCGCTCGCCCAAGTTTACCAGCCGGGCAAACTTGGCAAAGCCGCGGCCGGGGATTGGAGCCCGGCAGGCGATCTGGAGACCGTTCAAGTCACAACGCTTCTCGCCGCGTTCGACTGGAATTCCAGCAACGGCCGCTATCCCGCCGTAGCAAGCTTCACCGCCAAATTCTTTGCGCTGCTGCCGCAGCTGCGGGCGCGCGATCCCAAATCGGGGTTGAGCAAAACCGACGTCAGGAAGGGCTTGCCGGGCTGGCAGCGCTTTGGTCCCGCCGAGGCACCGGCAGCGGGCGCTGCGCCGCCGCGGGCGCCTGCGGACGATGTGCCTCCGGCGTTATCCGAAGCGCCCGCCGCCACCGGAAGCTTGCGGCTTTTGGCCGCCGCGCGGCCGCCGCTGACGAACCCGCAAGCAAAGGATGGCGGGGTCGTTTTGAGCGTCCTGACCGGCGCATTCGGCAGCGCCGGAATCCCGGTGACCGTGCAATGGACCGATAACCAGCGGGCGATGCTCGATGGCCTGGCCGGCGGCAAGACGGCCGATGCGGGCCTGTTCTGGCAGCAAACGAATTGCGACGCTCCCCACGATCAATCCGCGAGCGAGGCAGACTTGTGCGACCGGGCGGTTTTGTCCGAACCCTTGATGCAGGCCGTTCTGGCCGTCTTCATCCGCCTCGATGCATCGCTGAGCGCGACGGGCCAGGAGGGGCCGCAAAAGCGCACAATCTGCATCCCCGAAAGCCAATCCGTGCCGGACGGCGCGCTTTCCTCCATTCCGTGGGCCAAAGCGGCCCAAGTCAAACTGCTGCGGCCCAAGACCTTAATCGATTGCCTCGCCGCGGTGGACGGACGCGAGGCGGACGCTTTGATCTCAATCGAACCGGAGGCACGGTTCGCCATCGAAAGGCTGAAGCTGACCCAATCGCTGCAGCTCTCGCAGCGGCTGAGCACCGTCAGCGGGCTGCACGCCGCGGTTGCCAAGGATCATCCCCGGCAAGCCGAAATCCTGCAAACGATCAACGGCGCGATTGCCAAACTCAAGGCCAGCGGCGGCTATGCGGCCGTCATGGCGGCCCACCTTGCCGAACTGACCGGGGCGGCCGTGAAGCAGCCCTGAGCCGGCCACGCCAGTTCTGGCTGAAGACTTCCGCGCCCGGTGCGGCTTCGCGCCGCCGTACCGTTTACGATTGCGGGGATCGGTCATGGCTGCTCCGCTTGGCCCAATGGCAATTCCTTAAGGCGCTACCTTAGAAGAAAGCGCCTTGCCAAAGCTTTAATCGCGCTAAGGCACAGAAAACACAGATGAATTTTCGCTACCGGCGGCGCGCTTCCGCAAGCTGCATTGCGGCTTCTTGGTTAATGCCGGACTTGAAATATATTTAACGGACTTTCTGAATCGCGCTTTTGCGGGCGAAAACGCGAAAAATCGCGAGTTTCGCGGCGGGAAGATATTGAAGCCTGCGCCCGTTTACCCTTCCAACATTAATCATGCTGCGGCGCTGCGAAAATAGGCATGGGCGGCGCCAGGATGACCGGGGCCTGTATCGGCCTCTGCTACGCTTTTGGTTCATCGTCTTGCCGGACCATCGCCAGTTTATTCTTGCGGCGTGAACCGTGTCGCGGCGTTACCAAAATTGCCCCAGGCGAGCGTGAGGCTCCTACCCCAATAGGGGGCGGAAGCGGCTGAAGAGCCGAAGCCTGCATGGGGTCGAAACCGGTAATACTCACGTTGAGCAAATCTGGGC
Source organism: Rhodomicrobium sp. (assembly GCA_052148445.1). GTDB lineage: Bacteria > Pseudomonadota > Alphaproteobacteria > Rhizobiales > Rhodomicrobiaceae > Rhodomicrobium. The sequence goes on along the minus strand of JBKQIH010000181.1, from coordinate 1,581 downwards.
GGCTGAACCACCAGAAACGGACCCAGCATGCAAGGGCATAAATTTCCGCGGGGTTGGCAATAGCTTTCCGGTTAATTAGGTATTGTAAAGATAATTGAGGCATACCGGATTCCGGCTCGTTAGGGCCGGCGCCGGCTATGGACACGTCCCCGTCCTTTATGCCGTAGGTGGCTGGCTCCGCCGGGAACGAGTTGTTGATTGCTGCAACTTTAGGTTGCGCAGCCCTTTTCAAAAGAGACATTATGACGCAGGACGAGGAATCAGGTGACTCGTCAATCAATTTTGCGCTGCCCCCGGCGGCATGTGAAATCGCAATCGCTGGATGGAGGGACGGAGGCCGCGCCAACAACAGGAACCACCCATGGTCCGAACAGCAGCGTTGCTCGTTTCCATTATCGGCTTTTCCATACCTGCCATCGCCCAACACAAAGAACCGGGAATCCCTGAAAATACAATCGATTGTAAGCAGTTTAAAAAGACAGGTCCCGAGGAGTGGATAGAGGCGGGGACCGCCGTTTTCGATTTGGGAACGATCAAGGATATCAACCTGACCAATCAGCCAGTGACACCGCGCCACTATAAGTTCGGTGGCATCGATCTTTACACCGTGGTCGAGCAAAAATGTGGAACTGTCACCTATGTGGGCAACTTGACAGCGGAGGCACGTGGAGCACCGGAAATAGGTGCTGCTGTTCCGGGACCGGAATTGAAAACAGATAAAAGTGCGCCGGCACCCACTCGAACGCCAACTCAGCCAACACCAACTGAAGCCGGTCCCGTGTTAGAGGAAAAAATCGCTAAGAACCAGCCGGAGGGTAAGAACCAGCCCGAAAGAATGTCATGTGAAGACCGGAAATCAATATATGTTGCGGATGGTCTCGGGGAGCCGGCAGGCGGCAGGGCGCAAGTTGAGATTGTGTTCAAGAACAAGATGGACGGATATGAAAGTAGCGGTCCGAATTCGGAGTTTATAATCAGGGAATATAAAAACAATGAACTTGAGTGGGTATATAAAGGGAAAAATAGACAAGGGCGATTTATGTTCACACCGCTTGCGTCCAGACACATAAATAGTTTTGGAGACTTTATTTCTACATCGGCCAGGCACGATTCCGTGGTTTTGGTACCCAGCTTCGTCAAACCGAAACGCGATGGGACAGGCGAACCGATTCTGTATCTTAGCGGGTTACGCGCATTATTTGCATCCAAAGAAACTACTCACCACTTTAAGTTCGAAGGCAAACCCCCGTCCGAATTTTTGCCCGAAGCTTTCTATTTCGATCGCTGCGAGTAACATAAGGCATTTCACAGCCGGTGCTGGCCTGGCGCCGACCGAAGTTGGGGGCCATGTTCGCTTACCCCTCGAAACCGGGCGAAATCGTGCATGCAGGTCATGCCGCAACCGCCCTCAACCTGCCTAAGAGCCTTTAGCCCCACCCTCCAACCGCGCCAGCGTCTGCGCCGCGAGCCGCCGCGCGCGAAGCAGCGCCTTGCCCCTGCGCTCCGCCGCGAACTCGCGGGAAAGGCGGCCGGCCGCAGAAAAAAGATCGACGCCGGAGCCGGGTTCGGCCGCCGCCGCCG
>JBKQIH010000180.1:0-6913 GCA_052148445.1 Rhodomicrobium sp. | reverse complement strand
AGCCCACATCGACGCCTTCATCTGCACCTATAATGAAACGGCTCGCCCCTTCGTCTGGACCAAATCAGAAGTCCATCAGAAACGCCTGAAACCATGTTTCGCGGACCCGTGATTCCGGGTACTAGATGTGACGAGGCGCCGGCTCGTTGCTCGGTCGGCCAATGTCCGAATTGCGTTATCAAGAGACTCGCCGACCATGTCGCCGACGCGGCGGCTGCCCTCATCGCCATTTAAAATCGACACAGGCATCGCCATGAGCAAAGATCAGGCTCTCGGAACCGGAGAAAAGTCCGAATTGACGAAGACGCGGATAATACTCGGATTTTTTGACGTTCTTGGATTTTCCAAGCGCGTGGAAAACGAAGGGGCGGAAGAAACCGCCAAACTCTATAACAGATTGATTGAAACCACAGTAAAGAAGGAGGCGGAAAGAGGGTTAGGTGCGGTTTTAATGGATGGAAAGCGCTACATGGCGCTGTTCAATCTAGATGTCCAACACGCGTATTTTAGCGACACAATATTTATGTGGGTTCCGCTCGAACAAGTGTTCGTAGATGCATTTGTGAGTCATTGCGCTACGTTTGTTTGTGAAGCACTGGCGATGGATGTTCCTATTCGTGGGGCAATTTCGCTCGGCGAAGCCGTAATGGATCGGGCATCTGGAACATACATCGCTATGCCCATTGTTGAGAGCGCTTCCTGCGAAAAAATTCAAGAGTGGCTCGGCGTCGTCTTTGCTAACTCAGCTACGTGGCCACCATTTATGGCCGAGGTTCACCCAAATCAGTTGATCGAATATGATGTACCTGTCAAAGCAGGCAAAGAGGCCGATTTACCGCCAGTCGCGCTTGACTGGCCACGTCGCTGGGAGGAACTACATGGCTATCCAGCGTCCAAGAAGATCGAAGAGTTAATTGCCAAAGAGCCGCACCAGAAATTATTCAACGCGCTTAAATTTGCAAACTTTTGCTTACAAAACAAAGACTGGCACCAACGTCCGTCAAGTTCATTCGAAAACAAGCGCCTTCGAATGCAGAAAACCGACTAGGCCATCGTAAATCAAAATCTTTGTACCACGCGGTTTACCCTTCAAAATGAGGGGTTTTGAGAAACGCAGGTGTTGCTAAGTTCGCGAAAAATAGAGCCCCAGCGTGGCTGGGGCTCTCCGAATTTCGGTCCGTCGAGATTGGCTGAGATAGGTACGCCGCCCCGACTCACCGAGCATCGATTTTTTCCGACCTGTCGGTTTCCACCGACTCTACACGTCGTCCCTCCAATCCACCTATCTGGCTTCGGCCGTGGAGGCGTGGTGATCCCCTGTCGGAAAGAGGTTTTTCGGCGCAATCAAAAGTTTGGTCATAGACAACCTCCTTTCTCCTGCACAATGATTATAGAAATTAGAGCACCAGTTTTCAAGCAGATGCAGCTCGTGTGCATTTCTCAAGACTTTCGGGGATGACGCGCAGCCAGAATTGTGATTCATAGTCGCCGTTCCTCACCGCACGAGGCCGCGCTATGCAGATTAACCGCCGCGCCATCGTTACCGGCCTTGCGGCGGTTGCCGTCGCTGGCGTCGCTCCTGTCCTGCCGGTCCGCGCGGTACCCTACGGGGTCAATGTCAGGGAAGAGGCCAAGAAGCCATTGGATGCATATCTCACGAACGTGCTTGTTTGGCTGGGTGGGGTCTTATCGGCCGTCATCGGCGGCTATGTGACTTATTTGTTCACGCGAAAGGCGGACAGAGAAAAAGCGGAACTCATGGCTCGCGAACAGCAACGTAAAGATGACCGTGCGGCATATGATTTGCTGATAAGAGACTGGTATAAACTACTGGATATCCAACTCGCCTATCCCGGGTTGGGCATCGACGTTGGGGAGGCTGATGTGCCCTTCCCGCCGGGCAGCGCCGAATGTGCCCGCCGGAACACCGCCTACGATCTTCTTTTTTTCATTTTCAACCGCGCCTACTCTTTGAAGGAGGCATTCGCAAGCGCAGACCGCCTCGGCAAAATTGATACATGGGAAGTATGGGACAAATGGGCAAACGCCTATTTTAGGAGGCAGTCCATAAGAGAGCGTTTCGCCGAGTGGCGCGGAGATTGGGCGCCCGGCGTCGAAGGATGGCTTGAGGCGAAATTACGTCAATAGACCCGTGCTCGCGCATGGAGAAGAGTGCAAAATTCAAACTTTTCGAGAATTTCGCCGGCCGCCACGCCGCAGGGATTTTTTTCATCTCAAAAGATATGTCCGATAGATAGCGCCAAAATGTGCCGGTGCCGCCGGCTCAAATCACCCCGCGCTCGATCTCGTCGAGGCTCACTTCGTCCTTGCGGCGATAGCAGAGCTGCGTCTTGCGGGGGTAAGCATGGTTGGCCATGTCGCGCGTCTTCTCTAGCATGCCACCGCTCTATAGATACGTGGTGAAGCCGGTTCCCCGGAAAGTGTGGTTGCCGATCTTGGTGGCGATGCCTGCATCGGCCGATGCCGCCGGCATGATCGCGGAAAGGCAGAGACTTTCCGGATAGGATCGCGCGCTACTCTCCGCCCTTCGCCAGCCAGTCCTTCGCCCGGCCCAAGGCCATGATCGGGAAATAATGCCGGTAGAGATTGTAGCCGAGCATGAAGCCGCGCGACAATTCGGTGCCTTGCCCGAGCTTCTCGCGCAGGCCTTCGGCATCGAGATCCGTGCGGCCGCCGATCCCGTAGCCGGGAAAGCCGGTGCCGGTATAATATTGCTCGTCCCAGGTGCCGTGCTCGTCTTGCGTCTTGGTCAGGTAATCCAGTCCCTTGCGCAGCGACGCGGCATAGGCGGGGTTGTCGAGCGAGAGCAGGGCGAGCAAGCCCCAAGCGGTTTGCGAAGGCGTGCTCGGGCCTTTTCCCCGCAGGTTCGGGTCCATATAGGACGCGCAGGTCTCGCCCCAGCCGCCGTCGTCGTTTTGCTTAGCAGCGATCCAATCGGCGGCGCGAACGATATAAGCCTGCTGCATGTCTTCGCCGATCGCCTGCAATGCCGGAAGCACGGCCGCAGTGCCATAAATGTGATTGACACCCCAGCGGCCAAACCAGCTGCCGTCTTTTTCCTGCTCGGCGCGGATGAAGGCGAGGGCGCGCGCTACGGCAGGGTGGCTCTTGTCGAAGCCGAGCCCGCCCAGGGCCTCGAGCACGTGGCCCGTCACGTCGACGCTCGGCGGATCCAGCGCCTCGCCGAAATTGCAGAAGGGGATCTTGCAGATGATCTCTTTATCATTGTCTTTATCGAACGCGGCCCATCCACCGTTGCTGGACTGCATCGCCAGCGTCCAGGCGAGGGCGCGTTCGATCGCGACATCTGTTCTTTGCCGCAGCGAGCCTTCGAGCGTGGGACGAATCTTGCCGAGCATGAGAAGTGCCACAGCCGTATCATCGATGTCCGGATAGAAAGTATTGGCACGTTCGAAAGCCCAGCCGCCGGGTGCGACATTCTTCACCTTCACCGACCAGTCGCCCGGCAGCAGCACTTGGCGCTGCAAGACCCAGTCGAGGGCCGCCTGCATTTTGGGCGAGTCTTGCACTTTGGCGCCGGCCTCATGCAGGGCGAGCAAGCCAAGCAACGTGTCCCAGACGGGCGATTCGCTCGCCTGCAAATGGATCGCGCCGTCGCGCTCGTAGCTCCAATGGGCGGAAAGCGCTCCCAGGCCCGCAGCGATGACCGGATGCTGCGTCGCATAGCCTTCGTTGCGCAGAGCGATCAGACTATAGATCCACGGCGGCTGAATGCCCCCCCAACCGCCATCGGCATCTTGGTGTTTGAGCATCCATTCGAGGCAGATTTTGATTGCGGTTTCGCGGAAAGGAATGAACCGCGCGCTTTGCGCAGCGTGCAAAATGCGATCGATCTTCAAGAAGATCCATTCGGGAGAAAGCAAGGCCCCGGCTTTCAGAGGCATGAAGAAATCGAAATTGTCGTAGCCCGCTGGAAAAAGTTCTTCGAGCTTGCTGCCGCCGGGCAGGGGCCAGACCGGACGGCGCGCCGAGACGACGGTCAAAGGCACGATCGTGGCCCGTGCCCATTGTGCGAAATTATAGATATTGAAGGGAAACCAGAGCGGCAGATGAATGATTTCAGGCGGCAGATTGGGGGTCGCTTCCCAGGGCCAGACGCCGAGCATGGCGAGCCAATAGCGCGTGAAGACCCGCAGTTTGCTGAGACCGCCATGCCGGAGAATCCAGTCCCTGGCTCGCGTCAGCTCCGTGCCGTGCGGGTCGAATCCCTTGGCCCGCAAGGCAGCATAGACTTCGACCGTCGAATTGACGTCGCCGTCGGGCGCGCCGGGATAGATGCCCCATGATCCGTCCGGCCTTTGCCTGTGAAGCAGCGCACGAATGACGCCGTCTTCGTGTGGCAGCGGAGCGCCGAGAATATGGCTCGCCAGCAGCCATTCCGCTTCGATCGTGGAATTAGTCTCGATCATGCCGACCCAATAGCCTTCGGACGCCTGATGATCGAGGAGCCAATCAACCGCCGCCTGCAGGGTTTGGCTGATGGTTCCGAGGCGGGCACTGCTTTCGGTTTCCATGATCGACATATTCGCCCTCATCCATCGAGTACGCTGCTCCCTCCACCGCAAAGGTAGGTGGCTGCCATAGGGCGCGTTGCGCAGCGACGGGCTATGGGCAGCCGGGTGGAGTCTCCGATGCAGGAACGGCCTGTCCTTCAGGCCTACGGATGCCCCATCCGTCGACGCTTCGCGTCGACACCTTCCCCTTCAGGGGAAGGATAGGCGGCTTCACTCTTCTTGCGTTTCTGGTTCTTTCTTATCAGCGAGCCACACGTCTTGCGACTCGTTCGAGTGCGAACGGCCGGCCCGGCCATGACGCTGTGAAAGGTGCCTATCGCGCGTGTGCGCGTCCGCGTATCATCCCGCCTTCAGCTTCTGCGCGGCACGCGGCGCGAAATAGGTCAGTACGCCATCGCCGCCGGCGCGTTTGAAAGCGATGAGGCTTTCGAGCATTGCCCGTTCGCCGTCGAGCCAGCCATTGTTTGCGGCTGCCATGATCATCGCATATTCACCGGAGACTTGATAAGCGAAGGTCGGCGCGCCAAAAGTCTCCTTTACGCGATGGACAATGTCGAGGTAGGGCAGGCCCGGTTTCACCATGACCATGTCGGCACCCTCTTCGAGGTCGAGGGCGACCTCGCGCAAGGCTTCGTCGGTATTTGCCGGATCCATCTGGTAGGTCCGCTTGTCGCCCTTCAGCGTCGCATTGGTGCCGATCGCATCGCGGAACGGGCCATAGAAAGCCGAGGCATATTTGGCCGCATAGGCCATGATCTGCACCTGTTCGAAGCCTTCGGCGTCGAGGCCGGCGCGGATGGCGCCGATGCGTCCATCCATCATATCGGAGGGAGCGATGATATCGGCTCCCGCGCGAGCCTGGTTGAGCGCCTGCGCGACGAGCACGGCAACCGTCTCGTCATTGATGATCTCGTCGCCGCGCATCAGGCCGTCATGGCCATGGCTCGTATAAGGATCGAGCGCGACATCGGTGATGATGCCGATCTCCGGCACGGCCTGTTTGATCGCCCGCACCGCACGGCAGACGAGATTGTCTTCGTTCAAGGCTTCGCTGCCTTCGGGGTCGCGCAGACCGGGGTCGGTATTGGGAAAAAGCGCCAGCGCCGGGATGCCCAATCGAGCGGCGTCTTCGGCTGCCGCCACAGCTAGGTCCACCGACAGCCGATCAACCCCCGGCATTGCCGCGACGGGGTCGCGCCGCCTGTCCCCTTCGATGACGAAGAGCGGCCAGATGAGGTCATTCACCGTCAATTCGTGTTCACGCACGAGCCGGCGCGTCCAGTCCGCCTTGCGGTTGCGGCGCGGCCGCTGGACAAGGCCGAGCTTCGCGGTCGTAGCGGAAGCTTCACCGATTCTGATGATTTCGGATTGCGGACGCAGCGGCCAAACCATGCAAATCTCTCCCAAAACTGCGGAATGGGATAACTGAACCGGCGGGCAATGCAAGAGCCGAGCAGCCAAAGGCGGGAATTTGATGCCGCGCCGGACCTTCGGCGCATAGCCGTCTTGCTGGCCGCCCAGCTCGGCGACGAAGCCATCGGCCGGCCGCTCGGATCAGGGAGCTTTCTGAACGAGACGGTAACCTTGATCGGTTGGGCAGGCGAGCGAAGAAGCGAGGGCCGAAGAAAAGGGATTTGCTAAAGTGTCACGTAATTCCGCGTAATTCCCGAAATTCCGTACCGCAATCAGATCCCCAAAAGCCATGCGAATGCCGCGTCCGGTCTTCTAAGAAATCCCGCACACGTGTAGAACGTACGCCAGCTTGCGAATAACCTGGGGAATGCCGGCGCGAGGAAAAGCCGACCAGTCCTGAGACGGGAGGGGACGATGAGATCGCTTCGGACAATATTGCTGGTACCGCTCGCGCTGGCTCTGCAGGTTGTTTCTGCCCACCCCGAAAGCGTCGTTCGCACAGTCGGCGGCGTGGATTTCAACCTTGCGGTTCCGGACGGGTCTTGTGTTCTCGGTGAAGACAACAAGCGAGACGCTCTTTTTATTAATGTGATCAGCACACTTCTGCGCAACTCTGGTAATAAGCTCATCCTTTTGATGATGGAATGTGGGCGTCTCAAGACATGGCGCGCTGGAGTCAACGGCAATATTTTAAACTACATTACTTATAACATCCCGACTTCCAATGAAACGACGGTTCTTTCCGGCGACAATCAGGACAATCGCAAGGCTCTTTGTAACGAGTTTCGCAAGCAAGGAGACTCTACTTTAAGCTCGGTGAAGGAAAGCGTAGCCAAGACCGCCGAGGAATTGCACACCGAGATGGCGATCAACAGTACACGTTTGATTGGCGTTCTAGACGAGGATGAGCACGGCTGTTACGTAGGCATACTTACCAGTGTAAA
>JBKQIH010000179.1:0-5091 GCA_052148445.1 Rhodomicrobium sp. | reverse complement strand
AGCGAGGAGGCGATGCCTTCGAGCAGGCTATGGTCGCGCACGAAGTGCAAATAGGCCTCCACCGCGAAGCGTGTCCCTGGCAATAGACCTTCCGTCGACAGGACATAGTCTCTTGACAAGCCAAGCGCATCGGTGAGCTTCAGCCAGCGCTCGATGCCGCCTTCGTCGCCGTCCATCCCGTCATGATCGAAATAGCGCTGCCGCCATTCGCGCCGCATCTCCCGGTCGGTCATTTTGGACATGAGGGCGGTGTCTTTGCGCGGGATGATCGCTTGATAATAATAGCGGTTCAGCGCCCAAGCCTGCACCTGCCCCTTCGAAAGCTTGCCGCCGTGCAGCAACTTATGAAACGGATGCAGATTGTGGTAGCGGCGCGCGCCGATCTCCCTGAGTGCGGCTTCGAGCTGGTCTGGCGTGAAGCCTTGCGGCGGTGCAACCGGATCTTTCGGGTCTCTTGTTATTGTCATTTTGTCCGCCCCTTCCTTTAAGCGTCAAAGGCTGATGGTCAAGCCGTCATAGGAGACATCCCAGCCGGCCGCCTTCACGGTTTCTTCCGCAGCCGAACCCCGTTCGAGAATGGGGTTCGTGGTGTTGATGTGAATAAAAGCTTTCCTTGCGATGCGGGCGCCATCGAAAGCATGGAGCGAGCTTCCCTCGCCGGTGATTGGCACATGGCCCATGCGCCGGCTGGTCTTGTCGAGAACGCCGAGATCGACCGCCTCGCTGTCCGTAAACAGCGTGCCATCGAAAAGAAGCAAGTCCGCGCCGTGCACGCGGCCAAGCAAAGCTTCGTCCACCTTCGCGCAGCCCGGTATGTAGAACAGCGTGCCGGATCCGGGGGCCGTTATCTTAAGCCCAATCGTGTCGCCAAGCTCGGTCCCGAGGCCTTCCTTCGAAAGGTCCTCCAGATACAGCGCGATCTTGCCGTGAACTGGGAACGCCTCGACGGTAATGCCGTCCGCATTGGCAATCTCCAGCTCCTCGTTTAGCGGAAGCGCCAGACGGGCGACCACGCCGGGCGCCAAGATATCGAAGACGCGGTTTTGCTTCAGAACCGATAGCACGCGCGGGTTGGCATAAAGGCTGAAGCGCTGCCGCTCGCGGAGGGATAACAGCCCCGCAATGTGGTCGATGTCGCCATTCGTCAGGATCACGGCCGCGATGGGCGAATTGCGCAGGCCCCCGTCACGGGCCGGCTGAAGCTCCGGGGTTGCCGCGATTTGCCGCCGGATGTCCGGCGACGCATTCACGATAACCCAATCCTGCCCGTTCGCGGACACAGCAATACTAGATTGCGTGCGCGGGATAACGCGTTCGTCGCCATCCCACGCCAAGCGCGACAGCGCGGTGTTGCAGTTCCATTGCGGGAACCCGCCGCCGGCGCCTGCGCCGAGAACCTTGACAATCAAAACGTTTGCTTTCCGGCTGGCGGATTATTTCGTGCAGGCGCGGCCGGCTGCGATATCTAAAGTAGATGGCAGGTAGCGGGTTACTTCAAAACCTGCATCGGTGCTCGCTGCCGAAGGTTTTTGCCAAGTTTTCATCTGTTTCCTCCCGGTGTTTTCCTAGACGTTCTTCTGCTTTTTTACAGGCTATTATTGGCTTTAGCGGTTGACAATAGCAAAGTCGCAAACGGGCTAAAAAAGCTTAAAAGCATATATGCTAAAGCGTGACTGCGTGATTGAAGCGTGTAACCGCCAAGCTATTTCTCTTTACTGTAGCCTGGCTGTTGAAAGCCAAATGAACACCCTGCCGTCCAGCATGTTCCACGAGGGGTTTGCGGACAGTTTATGGCGAACGGATTACAGGCAACACTGAATGACCGTAATCGTCAATTCGACCAACGGTCGGACGCACCAGCGAAGCAGCGAAGCAGCGAAGCAGCGAAGTTATATGTGCCTACTTTACTGCGTAATCGAAAGGAATAATAAAAGTATAAGCCTGTTTGCTCAATTCCTCGGGCGCATGCGGAAATGGGGCCGCACGCTCGAGCGATGCCAACGCGGTCCGGTCCAGGAGGTCGGAGCCAGAGCTTTCAATAACGCGATGGGCAAGCAGCTCGCCGGAAGGGGCGAGCGTCAGCTCAACCTTGACTCGCCCTGCGCGAACCCTTGCCGGCTTTAGCGCGTGCTTCATGACCGTCTTCATGATCTCGCTGTTATACAAAGAGAAAAGCTGGTTGCGGCGCGCTTCGAGCTCGCGGCTCATGGCCCGCTGCTCCTCCTGAGCCGCGACCGGAACCGACGGAGCGGAAGGCTGGGCTTCGCGCTTCTCAACCGTCTTTTCGGGCGGCTTCTCCTGGATGGGAGCCTGAGGCGGAGCGCTCTCCGTTGGCGGGGGCGGCTCCGTGTCGATGGCCGCTTCCTTCTTTGCCTCTTCTTGCTTCAGCTCCGGCTGGCGTACCGCAAGAGACGCCGCGGAAGCATCCTGACGCTCCGCCGTTACCGGGTCGAGGCCGAGGCTCTCCTCGCTTTGCAGCGTCACCGTCGCGACGATGCTGAGATCGTCCTTCCCAGAGCCCGATTGAAGGGCGCTCACATCCGTCTGATTCGCGCTCAAGAACACGAAGGCGGCCGCCGCGCCCGCATGGACGCAGGCAGCGGCAAGGATCGCACCGGCCCGAACCCAGCTCATGGGGTTCCCGGCCCGGTTGGAGCGGGAGGAGCGGCCTTGCCGGCCTCTTGGCTCGCAGGGTGGGAGAGTAGCGAAATCCGGCTGTAACCCGATGCGCCGAGCCGGCTCATGAGCTCCATGACGTCGCCATAGGGGATTTTCTTATCGGCCCGTACGTAAACGACCGCATCCGCCTGCGACCCCCGCAGCGCCGCCAAACGCGGGATAAGCGTTGCCGCATCGACGCGTTCGTCGCGAATGGAGAGGCTCCCATCCGCGCTGAGCGTCACGACGACGGGCTTTTGGGACTGCACGATGGGCTGCGCCGCGTTCTTCGGCAGTTCCACGGGAAGGCCTGCGACCAAAAGCGGCGCCGTCACCATGAAGATGATGAGCAGCACGAGCATGACATCGACCATGGGCGTGACGTTGATGTCCGCCATGAGCTTTCCCTGCAGGGGATCCTGTATGCCGTTACCGGGCGGCGAGATCGCCATTCGTCAACCCTCGCTCAACATGTTCGACCGGAAAACCATTGGCAAAATCGCCCTCCCTGGATTGGGATGGGGCGTAAGCGCGATCTTTGGCAAGCTGGACCACTGCCGCCGACAACCGGGCGGCAATGCGGCCCAATGCGACATTCGCCTGATTGTAGAACAAGACGGCTGGAATCGCCGCGGCGAGGCCAACGGCAGTGGCAAACAGCGCCTCCGCAATCCCCGGCGCAACGGTCGCAAGGCTTGTGTCCTTGGCCGCGGCGATGCCGCTGAAACTATGCATGATGCCCCAAACGGTGCCGAACAGCCCGACGAAGGGCGCTGTAGAGCCGACGGTGGCCAGAAAGGGAAGCCCCGCCTGCAATCGCTGAAGGTGCGCGCCGGCCTCGATTTGCAAGCTTCGTTCGAGGCGCGCATTAAATTCGGACCGGGACTCTCCGTTCGCGGCGGGTTCTGAGTCCGCGACGGCGTGAAGCCGCGCAGCAAGCCAGCTCTGGGGATCGGCCAGGAGCGGACTTCCCTTGCCAAGCCGCGAAACCTGGCGCGAAAACGCCACGATGCGGACGAGCTTCTCGAAGGCGATCGCCCAAGAGGCAATCGAGGCCAAGGCAAGCAGAAGCAGCACACCCTTTACGACCGGGCCGGCGTTGATAAGCAGTTCGAATACGGGCAAACGGTCCATGCGTCCTCTCGCCTAAAGCGCGCGAAACAATTGAAAGGCAGGAAAGAGCCGCGTGTCAAATGTTATATTATATCATTCACGAGCTTAGACGCCTATATAGTTTACGAAGCGCAAATCGTCCCATATCTGTTTTTCAGTTCACTTAGTATAGCTAGAGGCAGGCTGCGCATGTCCCTTTTGCGGCCGCGGAGTTTTCTCATGCCCGAAAGAGGCCTTTGCGAGCCCGCTTACCCGGTACTCCAGGCCCGCGGCTGGCGCATGCCCGAGATTTTGCAGGCTTGCCCCACATAGCCGTAAGGGAACAGTTCGAAGAACAGGCCGCGTCCGGACTTACCTTCCCCGGACACCCGCGAATCGAGAAATCTAAAGACGAAGCGCGCGTCCGCAGCAACGCCGTGCTCGGCAAGATAGGCCCGCATGAAGTGCAGAACATCCCAGTGCAGCGCGGTCAATTCGACTTTCGCCATCCGGGCGAGTTCCTCCGCGACGGCTTCATCCCAATCGTCCGGTTCCAACAGATAACCGTGCTGGTCGACGGCAATTCTCCGCCCGCCGGCGGCGAGCGTACAGGGCTCTTCGGGTCGCGTTCTCATGTTTTCCCATATCGTACCGGATCGCATCGTTCACAAGATAACGCCCGCTTCCCCGGGCGCCTCGACTTTAGTTATGCCCACCTTGCCCGGGACCTTGCGTGGCTTCAAGAGACGTACGAAGCGCTGTCATGGGCTAATCTTTCGATAAATTGTGTGGCCCATAGCGATGGAGTAAGGCTCCTCACCCGATGAGCAACCGGCGGACCACACACCTTCATCTGCGGCTTTTCCCCGCGCGCGGAACGTCCAAACTGTGGAAGCACTCGGTGCCGCAGATGCTCGAAATGGTGCTGTACGCGGAAGAACTTCGTCAGGTTGGCGGTGATTGCGTTTATTAAATAGACGATTTCACTCTCGCCCTTGCGGTTCTCCAGGATCGCGCAATAGTCTTTGAAAGACCTCAACCCCAGGGCGCGCAGGCGCCGGGCCAGGCTAGAATAGGCCATGCCGCGTTTGTGTGCTGAAAGGACGATGCCGCTGCGCTCGTAAACGATGCCGGCAATGGTTTGAAAATCCGCGCCGGTGAAAGGAAATTCAAGCCCGTTGCCGGAGGAAACCCCGGAAGTTGCCTGCGTCACGGCCATCGATCCCCCGGTGCCGGATGCGCCTATTTCCGATCCTGCCGCGGCGGCGGTATGCGAGCCGCCCTTGTTTCCAGCATGCGGGGCATCCATACCGGAGCAGCCCAAAGCTGGATGGACCGGCA
>JBKQIH010000178.1:0-7273 GCA_052148445.1 Rhodomicrobium sp. | reverse complement strand
ATGGCGGTGGCGACGATGCGCTCGCTTGCCAAGCTCGGCCAGCACAGCAGCTTCGATCTTTTTATTCTAAGCGACACGACCGACCCCGACATCTGGGTGCAGGAGGAGGCGGCGTTCCAGGCCGTCCGCGAGCGCGAGGCGCACGGGTCGCGGATCTTCTACCGGCGCCGGTCCGCCAATACGGGAAAAAAGGCCGGCAACGTTGCCGATTGGTGCCGGCGCTGGGGAGCCAACTACGAGTATATGCTAGTCCTCGACGCCGACAGCTTGATGACGGGCGAGTCGATCGTGAAACTCGCGGCCATCATCGAAAAGAACCCCGATTTCGGCCTCGTACAGACCGTGCCGATTTCGATCGGCCGCAACACACTGTTCGCGCGGCTGCAGCAGTTCGCCGGGCGCCTTTACGGCCCAATGCTAGCGACAGGGCTCTCGTTCTGGCATCGGGGCGTCAGCAATTTTTGGGGTCACAATGCGGTTATCCGGACGCGCGCGTTCATTGAGAGTGCGGGGCTTCCCGTGCTGTCCGGCAAACCGCCTTTCGGCGGTCAAATTCTGAGCCACGACTTCGTCGAAGCGGCGCTTCTCAATCGCGCCGGCTGGCGGGTGTGCATGGTGCCCGATCTGGCCGGATCCTACGAAGAGATTCCGCCGAGCCTCATCGACTTCGCGATGCGCGACCGGCGCTGGGCGCAAGGAAATCTCCAGCATTCCCGCGTGCTTTTTGCAAGCGGGCTGCATTGGGTCAGCCGGGTGCATATGGCCATGGGTATCATGGCTTATGTTTCCGCGCTTGTCTGGCTGCTGTTCCTCATTATCGCGCTATCGCTGACGCTGCAGTCGATCTATACCGTACCGCAATATTTCTCGGACAATTTCTCGCTATTCCCGAATTGGCCGATGCAGGATAGTGCGCGTTCGTTCGAACTATTGATGCTAACACTGGGCATTTTGCTTCTCCCAAAGATCTTTGCCTATGTACTTGCCCTTATGGATACCAAGCAGCGGCGCGGTTTCGGCGGCGCGCTCACATTGCTGGCGGGCGTTCTGATCGAGACGATTCTCTCTTCGCTATTTGCGCATATCATGATGCTGCTGCAGTCCTCGGCGGTCGTCGACGTCTTCCGCGGCCGCGATAGCGGGTGGAAGCCCCAGCGGCGGGACGACGGATCCTTGCCAACGCGCGAGATTTTTCAGTTTCACTCGACGCACATGGTCATCGGACTTGGCCTCGCCGTGCTCACGCTTTACTCTTCCTTTATTCTGTTTCTGTGGATGCTGCCGGCTTCGCTCGGACTATTTTTCTCTGGCCCGCTTTCCGCATGGTCAGCGAAGAAATCGGCCGGCGACCAGTTCAAGCGTCTTGGGCTTCTCCAGATTGAGGAAGAAAAGGCGCCACCCCCGATTGCAGGTGAGGTGGAGGAAGCGCAGACGAAGCTCGAGGGAACCGTGTTGCAACGCGAGGCGATCACGCAACTCGCTCAGAGTTCCAAGCTGTGGAAGCTTCATCGCGAACTCCTTCAGATGCAGCCCATTTCGCTGGAATCCCGGATTTCGCCAAATCTCGCCATCGGACGTGCGAAACTCGAAGTTTCTAAAAATTTGACCGAACTCTTGAACTTGCTAAAGCCTGGAGAGAAGGCCGCTCTCCTTTCGGACCCGGATAGTCTCAAGCGTTTAGAAGATCTTATTCCCGCCGAAATTCCGCCTGAAACCCCACACCAATCTTCGATACAGGCTTTGGAACAAACGTCTTAGTCTCGGTTATCGAAGGAAACGTCATGTCACCCATTAAGGTCATGCCGCTTCTCTTGGCTGTCATAACGCCTTTTCTTATGATCGCTGGAGTAGCACGCGCCATAGAGTCGCCTATCGTCCTCGCACAGGCTTCCCCCCCTCCGCATAAAGAAGAAGAGCACAAGAAGCCGGCGCAGCCCCCGCACGCCGCACCTCCTCACGTTGCACCGCAGCCTTCGCACGCCGCGCCCCAGCCATCGCACGGCGCACCGCCGCCGCACGAGGCCGACCATAAGGCGCAGGAGTTAAAAGCGAAGGAAGCGTCCGGCGAGCATAAGCGCGCCGAAGATGCCGCGAAGCTCCACGCCGATCAGAATAAGATTCAGGAGCTGAAATCCAAGAACGCAGCCGACGCGCACAAAACTCAACAAATGCACCAGCAGCAGAACTTGCTGCATCACGAGCTTTCCGCCGAGGAAAAAGGGGCGAAGGCCGCACGTGACGCCCACATGGCGGACCGGACGCGTCTTATCGAGCGTCAAAAGCAGATGGCGGCGCAGGAGCGGGGCCAAGCGGCGATCAATGAGCGTCTCAGGGTGCAGAACGAGCGGATGCACGCCATCGTCAGCCAGCGCCAGCAATCGGTCGATCATCATGGTCAAACCGTTATCAAGGAGCCGGGAAACCGGACCATTCTTCAGGCAAACGGCCACGCCTTCATCCAACACGACGAAACCGCGAATTTCCGCGCATTCGGCGGTACTCCGCAAACGCGCCGCGCGCCGAACGGCAACATGATTTCAACGATTGCCAGGCCCGATGGCAGCCGCATCGAGATTGAGGTCGATACCTTCGGCCGTCCGATCCGCCGCGTCCGCTTCCTGCCGGACGGACGCCGTTTCGTGCTATTCGAGAACCGCGTCATCGCGGCCGGCGTTGGTTTTGCGATCGGTTCGTTCATCGTCAATCTTGCCCCTCCGCAAGTCGTCATTCCGCGCGAGCAATATATCGTCGATGCTGGCATTGCCTCTGAGGACGACATTTACGGCGCCCTTTCCTCGGGCCCGGTGGAACCGCTCGACCGCGGCTATTCGCTGGACGAGGTGATTGCGAGTGTCAGCCTGCGCGAGCGCATGCGTAGCATCAGCATCGACTCGATCAATTTCGAGTTTGGCTCGGCTGAAATCGGCCCGGATCAGGCTGTGATGCTAGAGTCGGTCGCGGCGGCCCTGCGCAATATGGCGAATGCAAACCCTGGCGAGGTCTTCCTTATCGAGGGGCACACCGACGCCGTCGGTTCGGACGTCGACAATCTGAGCTTGTCGGACCGGCGCGCTGAAGCCGTCGCAGACTTGCTGTCGGCGCAGTTTAACATTCCGCGCGAGAATCTAGTTACTCAAGGTTACGGCAAGCAGTTTCTGCTGATCCCCACGCCCGCGCCGGAACGGCGGAACCGCCGCGTTGTTGTCAGGCGGATTACGCCGCTGCTTCAGACCGATCCGGAACGCATGACCAGCAGCAATGACGGCCCTGACAACCGGAACTAGCAGTCAGCATCTTCCAAAAAGCGGGCTCTTTGCCCGCTTTTTTTAACGGAGGAGCCATGGAATTTCTTAACCTCCTGTGGGCCGTTCTGAGTTTCGTTCTCGGCCTTGTGTGGCAGGCCGCGTGGTTTATCCTCCGCGACCTAATCTCAACGGTTCTCTGGGGCCTTATCGTAGCGTGGCTCATTCTTGGCGTCCGCTACAGAAGCTTCTCAGCCGGAGCGCTGGCGCTGGTTCGCTATGGGGGCTACGGCCTGCGCCTTTTCTGGCGCTGGCTGCGCGGCGCACCCTCTGCAATCCCAGCGCAGCCACGCGAAAAGCCTTCGCTTGCCAGCAAAGTGCGGTACCGTAAGCCGTTCGGCACAATGTCAATCTCAGAGCAACTCAATATGCTTCTGGTCGCGGCGATCTATTTGCTCTTCTTTGCCTGAGCTAATTTAGCCGGCAAGACTCGTTCGCCTTGAAAAGACATAAACATATCTTTATAAGCCTCACCATGGAGGGCTTATGGGCAGCTTTAACGACATCGTTGCGCTATTGAAGGCTGCGGCCGAGCCGACGCGCTTACGCATCTTGCATCTTCTTTTCAACGGAGAATTCAACGTTAAAGACCTAACCCAGCTTCTCGGACAGAGCCAGCCTCGCGTAAGCCGGCACATCAAGTTGCTCGCCGAAGCCGGGCTGATCGAGCGTTATCAAGAAGGAAGCAGGGTTTTTGTCCGTGGCGCGGCGGATCCGGCGATCCGTGAATTTGTAATGCGGGCGCTAGCCCTGATCGCAGCTAACGATCCGCAACTCGCCCTCGACGGCGAGCGCGCCGATCAAATCCGCGCCGAACGCGCGGCTTTGGCCCAAGCCTATTTCGATGAAAATGCCGTAAAATGGGATCGCATCCGCTCGCTGCACATTGCCGAGCGCGATGTGGAGGAAGCGATCCTCGACGCGCTCGGGCCGGGCCCCTACGATCTGCTTTTGGACCTTGGAACAGGCACCGGCCGTATACTTGAACTCGCGAGCGATCGCGCCCGGCAGCTGATCGGGATCGATACCAACCGCGAGATGCTCAAATGCGCCCGCGTCCGCCTTGACAAGGCAGGGCTGTCTCATTGTAGCGTACGGCTCGCCGATATCTATAATTTGCCTTTTCCCGAAAGCAGCGCCGATGCGGTTCTCATCCACCAAGTGCTTCATTTTCTGGACAATCCCAAGGCTGCCCTTGCCGAAGCTGCGCGAGTATTGAAGCCTGGAGGACGTTTGGCCATTATCGATTTTGCCCCGCATAATCTGGAATTCCTGCGCGAGCAGCACGCTCACGTCCGCTTGGGATTTGCGGCGGCAGAAATCGCAGTATGTTTTAGCGCATGCGGAATCGGCTCAATCTCCTATAGAGAGCTGGCTGCCGGGACAATCGAGGAAAAGGCGTTGACGGTAGCCGTTTGGACCGGGCAAAAGCCGGAAGCCGCAGCGAAACAATGGAGGGCCGCATCGTGAGGGACACCAACGCGCCTCGCGGGCAGAACCTGCCCGTCAGCGTGAGTTTTGAATTTTTTCCTCCCAAGACTGCCGCCATGGAGGCCTCGCTTTGGTCTGCCATCCGCAAGCTCGAGCCGCTGGCTCCGGAGTTCGTCTCGGTCACCTACGGGGCAGGCGGCTCCACCCGCGAGCGCACCCATGCGACCGTCTCACGCATCCTCAGTGAAACGCGGCTGAAACCCGCTGCGCATTTGACTTGCGTCGCCGCGACCAAGGATGAGGTGGACGCCGTGGTGCGCGCCTATTGGAACAGCGGCGTCCGCCATATCGTGGCACTGCGCGGCGATCCGCCGGAGGGCGCCGGCGGTGCCTACGCGCCGCATCCGGGCGGCTATCTCAATGCGGCGGATCTTACGGCTGGAATCAAGCGCATCGCCGATTTTGAGGTGTCGGTTGCCGCCTACCCAGAGAAGCACCCCGAATCGCCCAGCGTCGAGGCCGACCTCGACATGCTTCAAGCGAAAGTCGATGCGGGCGCCACGCGCGCGATTACCCAGTTCTTCTTCGATAACGATCATTACTGGCGCTTTTTGGAGCGGGTGCGGGCGCGGGGCATTTCGATTCCAGTCGTTCCCGGCCAAATCCCGATCCACAATTTTAAGCAGGCGGCGAGCTTCGCGGCGCGCTGCGGTGCGACCGTTCCGGCCTCGCTTGCCGCGCGTTTCGAAGGCCTGTTGGACGATCCGGAAACGGCACAGCTTATCGCGGCGACAGTTGCGGCCGAGCAGGTTAGGGACCTTGTCGCGGGCGGGGTTAAGGAATTTCATTTCTATACGCTCAATCGCGCCAATCTCGTCTATGCCATCTGCCACCTGCTTGGCTTGCGCCCCATGCAGCCCGCAGCGGCTTGAGGATATATCGAATGAACCGTGACGAACGCATCGCTGCATTGAAGCTGGTCGCTACGCAGCGGATCCTCATTCTCGACGGCGCGATGGGGACCATGATCCAGCGCCATAGACTGACGGAGGCCGATTACCGCGGGACACGCTTCAAGGATTGGCCGCGCGACCTCAAAGGCAACAACGACCTCCTCGTGCTATCGCAGCCGGAAATCGTCCGCGGCATCCACGAAGCCTATCTGGAGGCCGGCGCCGATATGGTCGAAACGAACACCTTCAACGCCCAGACCATCTCGATGGCCGATTACGGCATGGAGGCCCTGTCGCTTGAAATTAACGTTTCGGCGGCGAAGCTCGCGCGTCAGGCCGCGGACAAATACACCGCGCTGACGCCGCAGAAGCCGCGTTTCGTCGCGGGTGCGATCGGCCCGACCAACCGCACGGCGTCGCTTTCGCCGGACGTGAACAATCCGGGATTCCGTAACATCAGCTTCGACGAGCTGGTTGCCGCCTATAGCGAGCAGGCGCGCGGGCTGATCGAAGGCGGAGTGGACGCCATCCTCATTGAAACCGTGTTCGACACTCTCAACGCCAAGGCGGCGGGATTTGCGGTCAAAGAAACCTTCGACGCGATGGGCGTCGAGCTGCCGCTGATGATCTCGGGCACGATCACCGACCTATCGGGCCGCAATCTTTCGGGCCAGACCCCCGAAGCATTCTGGTATTCGCTGCGGCACCTGAAGCCTTTCTCCATCGGCATGAATTGCGCCTTCGGAGCCAGTCAGCTCCGCCCGCCGGTCGCACAGATCGCAAAGACAGCCGATGCTTATGTGAGCGTTTACGCCAATGCCGGGCTGCCGAACGCCATGGGCGAGTACGACGAGACGCCGGAGTCCATGGCGGCGAGCATGGGCGCCTGGGCAGCGGATGGGCTCCTCAATATTGTAGGCGGCTGCTGCGGCACGACGCCCGCTCACATCGAGGCCATCGCGCAAGCCGTTGCTCCTTTTCCGCCCCGGCGCATCCCAGAGATTGAGCCGCGCCTGCGCCTCTCCGGTCTCGAACCTTTCGTGCAAGGCGGCTAGCATTTGTCTCCCCGTCCCGTTAACCATTGCTGTGCCGCTCTGCCCGCTTCGACGCGAATTCATCGTGGCGCGATGTTCTCCGAAAGCGCCTTGCGAAAGCGTTAAGGCGTCCAAGCCATTGATTTTAACTGATATCAAGGTGCGCCACTGCCGCAGGCAAAGCGCCAAAACCCACGCAATACGGTTAATGCAAAACTGCAAACATATTTAACGGACTTTTTGGATGCAAGATTTGCGGGCGAAAACGCGATTTGCGGCGAACTTTGCGGCGGGAAGATATTCATATCCGCCCGCGTTTACCATTTTGCCGTTTACCATGCCCCGGTGCTACGAAAAGCCGTCGCGGCAGGAGGGCGGTGAAGGCCGCGAACGGAAGTTTATTAGTTAGAACTAACCTCCCGCTTTTGGGGGTAAAGCAGTATTTCGGCGTTCGTGGATTCAAACGTGCGCTGCGTTGTTTTTGCCTGCCGCGGCGCACCCAGCGCGTCCACCACATAGGCACCCTGGTCCCGATGCGCGACGAGAGCAGCAA
>JBKQIH010000177.1:0-5465 GCA_052148445.1 Rhodomicrobium sp. | reverse complement strand
AGCCGACAATGATTTCGCTCTGCGTGGCGATGCGCTCGCTTGTGATCGCCATATATTCGGCGGACTCGATGCGCTGGCGTAATACAAGCGCCTGGCGTTCGGCGGGGTCTTTGGCCTGGGCTATCTGCCGGTTAAGCTCCTCGCGGTCTCGCAAGAAGGAGCCATATTCGGCCATAGCTGACCGCGCAAGAGAGCCATAAGGGTCTTTAATATCGTAATGCTGCGCCAAGGCCTGCCCGTAACGGTAATTAGGATTGCGGATTCCAAGCTCGGCGGCGTCGGCCTCCGCCCGCGTCTGCCGCTCCTGCTCCGTCCGCTTCTTTTCTTCTTCGGCCTGGCGCTGCAGTTCGGCCTTGTAGGCGTCGAGGCGGAGCTGTTGCTGCTCCATGATCCTCGCCTGCTCGACCTGGCGCTCGGCTTGCTCTTTGAACGCGGCGCGGCGCTCTTCTTCCTCTTTTTGGGCCGCCTCCTGCCTCGATTGGTCGGCGGAAACGATCTCTTTCTGTCTGCGCTCGTCCTGGTCCTTGATCGCCTGCTGCCTCTGTTCCTCTTCCTCGCGAAGGGCCTTCTGCCGCGCCTCCTCGGCCGCGCGTATGTCCTCTTTCGCCTGTTCTTCTTTTCCTATTGCCCCCGCCTCTACTGCCGCTTCCTGCTCCACAACCTTTGCCTCCTGCCCGCCCTGGGGCTGCCTGTCGCGCTGCATCGCCCGCGCCTCTTCGATGCCCGGCAAGTGTGATGCGTCGATGTCGGCCAAGCGCGCGCGCGTCTCGGGGGCGGTTGCGCCAGTGATGCGCTTTCCTAGCGCGTGCATCCCGCCCTTTGCGTCGATGATGACAAAATCCCGCCTGTCGCCGTGCGCGAGGATAAGCCCTTGTTTTTCAAGGTTTGCGGAAAGACTTGCCCCGCTGTCGCTCCGGTCCCAAGCAATGCGGATGCTCTCGCGGATCGCCTTAAGATCGGTTTTAAGGCGGCGCGATTCCTCGAACTCGCCGCGCTTCGCGGCCTGCGTCTTAGTCGAAGGATCGCGCTCGTTTCTCACCTGCTTTAAACCCATTTCCTTTTCCAAGGCGCGGCAAACCTCCTTGAGCTTGCGCTTGAAAAGTCCGGATTCAATGGCGCGATTGTCGTCAACCGACAGGCGCGACCACACCACGTGCATGTGCGGGCGGCCCGCCTTTTGGTGAAACACAATCGCGCGCGGCTGATCGCGAAAACCAAGTTTGCGCTCGATGCGCTCGGCCACGCGCCGCCATTGCGCGCCGGTTAACTCCTCTTCCTTGGGCAACCGCACCTGCACATGAAAAAACGGATTTTGACACTTTGTCCCTTCGGCCTGAAGCTGCCCAAGGGCCAGGGCGTCAAAAATATTGTCCGTGGCAAAGCCCCGGACCTCGGCCAGCTCCGCCCGTTCGTTGCCCTTGCTATCAACTGCAAGGTAGCGGGCCAGATATGGCCCGTTATTATGCGGATTGCCTTTGGCTATCATGGCTCTTGAATCCAAACGCTCGTAAGATTTGAAGGGCCGCGCTCTTTACGGCGTCACAGGCCCCGGTCACGTGCGGCGTTCCCGGCCACGTCTTCATGTTGATGGCGTGCGTGATCTGGTTCAGGTTGCTGCCTGCTTTGTTCAGCTCAGCTATTGCCTGCGACGCCAGGCCGCGCTCTATCGTCGGGCTGCGCTGTGCACGCGGCCCCGCATCGCCAAGCGCGCACGCACGCAGGTACGCGCCAAAGCTCAGGCCTGCGGCGTCCGCCTTCGCCTGGATCGCGGCGTGTTCCTCATCGAGAAAACGGACCGTCTCACGCTTCGCGCGCTGACGGCTCTCGCTGCGCCGCTTTGGTTTCTCTTGATTTGCCTGCCCGGGCTGGTCGGCCTCACCCTCGGCCAGGACCTCTTCAAGGGCCTCAACCGCCCTTTGTGCCGCTTCCCTTCCGGCGCTCATTTATGAGCCTTTCCGCGCAGCGGAATCCGTCCCCGTCGCATAAACGCGCGGGGGCAAAAACGCTGCAAGCGTGACCCGCAAGCGGCGAATGCCGCGCGGGTCCTTTGGGGGATGCAACGGGGGGAAACCCCCTTGCCAAGTGGAGCAACCGCCTGCCCGATAGGGCGGGTGGTTTGCGTGGGGCGGGCTGACCGCCCCCAACTTGCTACAGTCTATTACCATGCTAACCCTACCAGAATCAGGGGCGCTTTTGTTAACTTTTTACCCCTTTCCTTAATTTTTTCTTAAGGCACAAAGGACACGGCTCCGGGGCAATAGGAAAAAGAAAGCGCGAGAAATTGGACCGCGTCCGGCAAGTGAAATCACTCCGGATCGACGTGGGAAAGTCGGGCCGGGGTCGATGCTTTCCGTGAAATATTCTGTACAGCATCCGGCGCTTGTAATATTGCGGGCGGACAAGCCGTTAATCATATTTCATGAATTTTTTTAAACGAAGTCTATGGGGGGGCATTAATGAAAAGATTCAGCAAAGCCCAATGGGGGTTGGTCGTTCTGGTTTTACTTATTCCGGCCATGGCCTGGGCGCAATACGGCAATCCATACGGCGGCGGGCGGGGTATGTATTACGAAGAACCCTGGTATACGTACCGCGTGGCGCAGCACATCCTGGCCGCTTTGCTCGGAGCCCTGGCGGGGTTCTTGGCGAGCCAGAAGATGCGGGAGTTCCGCGCCTTATGTTTCAAATGGGGCATAATCGGCGGCATCGTCATCGGGGCGATTGCCGGAGCTATTGTCGATGTCTTTCTCGGCGATATCGTGTTCTTTGGCCTCGCGGCGGGGGTAGTGTGGTACATGCTGCGCGAGGAAGTGAAAGCGCACCACGCCGCCGCCGCCGTCAAGGCCACAACCTTCGGCTCCGCCGAATGGGCCTCCCTCGAACATTTGGTCCAACATGATTTGGTCGGTGAAAAGGGCTTCGCCCTGGGCGTCTATCAAAAAGGCGGGATCAACTATCCCCTGCACTACACCGGTGACCGGCATTTGCTGACCGTGGCCCCTACCCGCTCCGGCAAGGGCGTCTCGGCGATTGTTCCCAATCTTTTGACCTATGATGGAAGCTGCCTCGTTATCGACCCCAAGGGCGAAAACGCCCGGATCACGGCAGACCGGCGCGGAACCGGCGACCTGTTAGGGATCGAGAGCATGAACCAAACGGTTCATGTCGTCGATCCCTGGGGCATCACCGGTTTGCCGGTCGCAAGGTTTAATCCCATGGATTGGCTCAAATCGGATGACGAAGACATAAGCGAAAACGCCATGATGCTCGCCGATTCCATCGTCACGCCCCATAGCGGCAACCGCGACCAGTTTTGGGATGAGGAAGCCAAGGCCCTGCTCATGGGCCTTTTGCTTTACGTGGCGCTCGACGGCCGAGAGCAGGAAAGCCGCACTCTGGGGCGCGTTCGCGATATTATTTGCCTGGGCGAAGACAGCTTAAAAGATGTCATGCTGCAAATGATCGAAAATCCCAACCCGATCATCTCGAGCACGGCCGAGCGCACACTTGCCAAGGAAGCCAAGCTCCGCAGCAACGTACTGGCGTCCCTGCAGGCACACACGCATTTTCTCGACAGCCCGCGCATAAGAACGAGTCTTTCGGCCTCCGATTTTCGGTTTGAGGATCTCAAAACCTCGAAAATGACGGTCTACCTCGTCCTGCCAGCGGATCGCCTCGACACCTTCGGGCGCTGGCTGCGCCTTTTGATTCAACAGGCGATTACCGTCAACGCCCGAAACATCAATATTAAGCCGGAAAAGCCGATTTTATTCCTGCTCGATGAAATGGCCGCCCTGGGGCGGCTCACCATGGTGGAACAGGCTTTCGGCCTCATGGCGGGTTTTGGCATGCAACTTTGGGGGATCGTGCAGGACCTCTCCCAGCTCGACCGCATCTATGACAAGGGCTGGGAAACCTTTATCGGCAATTCCGGCGTGCTGCAATATTTCGGAAGCCGGGATCAAAAGACGGCCGAGTATTTTTCAAAGCTCTGCGGCGTCACAACGATTGAAAAATTCTCTTTCACGCAAGCCATAGCGCGCTCCTTGGGATTGTCATCGTCATCGACCAGCGGGGGGCAAGGTGGGGGCAGCAGCACAAGCGGGAAAAGTGAAGGCGAAAGCTATACCGAAAGCTTTACCCGAGACGTGGCGCAAAGACACTTGGCGTTTCCCGATGAGCTGATGGTGCTAAGGGACAACAGGCAGCTCGTTTTGATCGAAAACTTTAATCCGATCTCCGGCACAAAAGTGCTTTGGCATAAAAGCGATAAGCTCAAAGCCATGGGTGTCAATTTGAATGAAGCGCGGGTAGAAACGAAGCCTCAAGCGAAGAAAATCACGGCAATGGGGCCGCATGTTGAAGGAATGGGCCGACAAGAAGCCTTGGAAAAAAGCCTGAACAGTTTTATTGATCGAGGGGGAGAGATCGAGCGCAACGACGAAGAGGGCAAAATCAGGGTGAAGCTTAAGAACAAGCAGAAGACCTTTTCTGAAGAGGCCGAGTTTGAAGAGTGGCTTCTCCGGATCAGTTCGCGACCTGAGCGGTAAAGTCCATGATCGATGAAGAGCTGGGGCAATTCAAAACACAGATAAACCTGTCCGAGTTTGCGGCCGCGCGCGGCTATGCGCTCGACCGGCGCGAAAGCTCGCGCAATTCGGCAGTCATGCGCCACCCAAACGGCGACAAGATTATCATCGCCAAAAACGAGGCCTCCGGAGACTGGATATATTTTTCCGTGCGCGATGATCGCGACAACGGCACGGTGATTGATTTCCTGCAAAACCGTGGCGGCGGGACGCTCGGCGACGTGCGCAAGACCTTGCGCGCCTGGTCCGGCGGATCGCGGCCGGAAGGCCGGCAGCTCCCCCTATTCGCGCGGGAGCTACTTCCGACATCCAAAGACCGCGCCTCGGTCATTGCGGCCTGGGAAGGGGCGCAAAGGTGTTTGTCCCTGCCCTATCTGATGGCGCGCGGCCTGGGGCCGGACGTCCTCGCCCTGCCCCGCTTCATTTGGCGCGTGCGCGTCGATAAGCGCAACAACGCGCTTTTCCCGCATTACGACAAAGACGGGCTTTGCGGTTATGAGATCAAGAACAAGGGTTTTACCGGCTTTGCTTCTGGCGGCATCAAGGGCCTTTGGTACAGCAAAGCCGAGGCGACCGACCGGCAATTGCTGCTGACTGAAAGCGCGATTGACGCGATTTCATGGCAGGCGCTATTTCCGGATGAGAAGCAGACGCGCCACATGAGCACGGGCGGCGAGCTGGGTCCGGAGCAACGTGGCACGTTCGAGGCGCTGCCGAGTGGAGAGCTTACACTAAAGCAACCCGGACTCTTGCGCCTGGCTATGGAAAAACTGCCCCTTGGTGCTGTCGTACTTTTAGGCTTCGACAATGATCCGCCAGGCGAAAAGCTGGCCGAAGAAGTCAGGGCGCTGGCCCCGGCCGGCCGCGAACTGCGGC
>JBKQIH010000176.1:0-7308 GCA_052148445.1 Rhodomicrobium sp. | reverse complement strand
CCTCTGGAGCCTGTGATAGCGGCGGCCGAGCCGGCGCCCGCCGCCGGACTGGCGCCTGAGGGCAGCATGAGGCGGCGGCCCCAAAGGCGCCGGCGGCGCTGAGGCGCCCAGCTTAGCGCGCCGGCCGGCAATGCCGTGGGCTCGAACTCGATTCCCTTTAAGCCGGCGCAATCATGTGCGGCTGGCACGCCTGCACTCGCGCGGCTCACGTTCACGATCGATCTGAAACCATAAAATTGGCCGATAAAACCTGCCGGCAGCACCGGGCCATTGGAACGGACGTCGCTTGAAGGCAAAAAAACCCGCCGGCTTCTCGCTCCCGGGTGCCTCGAGTGCTTCCGGAAAGGTGTGAAGCGGTTTTCCGATAAGAAGCACGAAAACACAGCCTTAGAGCCCGCTTTCGATTCCATCGAAAGCGGAGAGGCTCTATGCGAAGCCGATCCTGAGAGCTAGCTCGATGCGGGACTATCTCTCTCCTGAGAGTTGCTAACGTGCAGGTGCCCGGCCATGCTTTTTCTGAGCCGTTCCAGGTATCCGGAACGCTTCCGGCCATACTGCAGGACGCGAGCCTTTTCGAGCGTAACGAGGCCGCTCTCCATCATGCTGTCGAGCACGGGCAGAAATGCGTTAATCTTGTCCTCTGCGTCGCAGATTTCGATGACAACGGGAGTTTCGTCGGCGCCCCAAAAATGCCGCTCGTGCATACGGCTCGATTGCCCGAAGCCCACGGGGCCTTTTAGCACCGTGGCACCGGCGAGCTGCATTTCGCGGGCCTTCATGACAATTGCAAGATAAAGAGGCTGCTCCACGCCGTAGCGGTCATCGGCGCCCGTGAAAATACGCAGCAATACGGCTTCATGCGGTACTTCCATTGCTAAAGCCTCCCTTATCGAAGTTAGGCGCCGCTCATCCACTCCCTCGGCGTGTCTTTTGTCAGCCAGCCAACGCGAGCAATCCGGACCTTTTCCAGCGTTACGAGGCCCGACCCGATCAGACTATCGAGCTCGGGCAGAAATGCTTGAATTTTGTCCTCCGCGTCGATGATCTCGACGACCATCGGCAGGTTTCCGGGTGCGTCGATGTTGAATTCGGAATTTATGTGCCGGCTTTGACCGTAGCTGAGCGGTCCGTGGAGCGCAGTTGCGCCTGCAAGCCCGGCCTTACGGGCGGCCTCGACGATGCTCCGGTAGAGTGCACGTCCAAACTTCCGGTCCGCTTCGCCAATGAATACGCGAAGAAGAACGCCATCCCGCGGTGCTTCCATGTTCTGGCCTCGGAAACGCAGTAGATCAGCATAACTGAAAAATGCCGGGGTGTTAAGCGGGGCGGCAACGGTCTGCGGTTCAAACATGGGCCGCTCAAGACGGCCCCAGCCGGTCCCCATGAGCGGGCCCGAAGGCACCGGCTCGCCGGCCCGCTTATGCAGAGACTCGATCCTTAAGTTCAGCCAGGATCTTGGACAGCGCTGCTGCGGATCCATCGGCTTTGTGCACAGAGAGGCCGATTTCAACAGGGAAATGCACAGCCCGAGAACAGGAAAAACCGCTGAGCTTTTTGGCCCGTCGATCGGCTATCTCGTCGCAGGCAGAAAGCCTGAATGATCACAGCTCTGCAAGCTTGTCCCCAGAAATGGGAGGGTGCATGAACGAGCGGGTCTGCGCACTCGCGCCGGCCCGGCGGTTACGCTGCCGTCCAGAAGGGCCTCGATTCCGCGGTCACTACCCCAATTTGCGGCGAGGGCGGAATGCGGCCGAATAGCTGCTCGGGTAAGGTTGCATTCCTAAAGACCCGGTCCGCAAACGAGGCGGCTGTCCCTCCTCGTCCCTGTGCCTGCCGCGCGCTCCCTTGATGTCGCCGGAAGTCTTGCTGCTGCCCGGTTAGTCTTCCAGAACCGAAAGCCCAGCCCGTTGACATGCTTGTGAGAAAAAGATTGGAACGCATTCATGCCTGCACCCGAGCCGCTCACTGGATATTATCAGCTCCATCCCGAAACCGATCTGAATTTTCAGCTCAACCGCTGGCTTGGGAATAGCGCCACGCTGCTGCCCGATATGCAACACGTGGCCCCACGTCTCACCTCGATTTCCGCGTGGATCGACGCCTTCCACGAGCTTGCCGGGCACGCCCTCGCGGAGGGCCGGGCGATCGATGCCGCCTATCACACGCGCTGCGCCGAGTTTTTCATGCTACCCGCCGATCCCCGCCGGCCGGTGTACCGGAAACGCTTCACCGAACTTATGCTGGAAGCATTTGGCGTCACGGCCAGGCAGATCATTCAGGCCCCCTATGGCAGCCGTTTTTTGCCCGGCTACCGTTTCACACCGGAGCAGCCGCGCGATACCATTGTCCTGTTCGGCGGGTTTGACAGCTACATCGAGGAGTTCCTCCCGATGCTGTTGACGCTGCGCGACGGGGGATTTGACGTCGCGGCGTTCGAAGGTCCCGGACAAGGCGCGGTGATCGAGGACCAGGGCTTACCGATGACACCGGATTGGCATCTGCCCATCGGCGCGGTACTCGATCATCTCGATCTCCAGGCGGTGACACTGATGGGCATCTCGCTCGGCGGATGCCTCGCCATCCGGGCCGCCGCTTACGAGCCACGCATCGCGCGGGTGATCGCTTTCGACGTGCTGACCGACCTGCTCGAATGCCAGTTGAGGCAAACATCGGCCTCCGCCCGGTTGCTTCTACGCGCTCTGCTGGCGATGGGGGCGGGTTCGTTGATCGATGCAAGAGTAAGGCGCGAAATGCGCCGGCGCCAGGTGGCCGAATGGGGGATCACCCAGGCCATGCACATTTTTGGAGTCAACACACCACACGCTGCCTTACAGGCAGCAGCCCAGTACCGGACCCGAGATATTTCGGCCAGGGTGTACCAGGATGTGCTGTTATGCGCGGGCGCCGAAGATCACTACGTACCGCTGCATCAGCTCTACGATCAAGCGCGATGGCTGATGAATGCCCGTTCGGTGACGGCGCGCGTCTTTACGCGAGCGGAACGCGCGCAGAACCACTGCCAAATCGGCAATCTGCCGCTCGCGATGCATACGGTGTGCTCGTGGATCGATACGGCTAAATCGTCGCCTGGCCTTGAGCCGCTTTAGCCCGGCCGCTTTTTTATCCCACCGGAGGAAGGCCATCGCTTTTAGTAAGTCACGGTACGATCGCAATGATCCTCGCGCACCGTTTCGGCACCGGAAGCGAGCGGTCGCAGCTCGCAGATCAAATAGCCGCTCGCTCCCGGCACAACCCTTTTGACTCTATTCGCCTATCCAAGGACACGCTAGGGTCATGAACGCCAGTTACTTGCGCGAAATCAATGCGTCCGCTCATCCGCGGTAGCCGACGAGATTTGTTGCATCTGCGAGAAATGGTCAAACGAGCCAAGAGCCGAAGTAACCAGACCAATTTCAATCAAGCGGTGACTCGGCGTTAGGAATTTGGACTTTATCTAGGAAGATATGCCGAGTAAACTGCGCTATAAATTGCAAAAGCAACCTGTGCGATGTGTATTTGATCTCGTTATTCTTGACGCGCATAGCCATATACGCCGCAGATGACAAATCACCCGGAACATCAAATCGGCCTTCTCTCAGAGGCTACCGATACTTGGCAGAACGTGGGCGGCTCGATGGAGCCAGAAAGCATGCGCTTCACGGTTGACGAAAGCCCCCACAACAGGGACGGTCTGGTCCTTCATGGCTGGGACGGCGCGCAGCCGGTAACGGCATTCATAAGCCGGCGCGTTATGGACGATTGGGCAAGTCCCGGACGCTTGCCCACGGGCCGGCATAGTCTTTTTCGCGACCAGTACAACGCTCTTGGCTGCCGGAACCTGCCGGCAATTCAGCGCATCGCGACCCGCAAATACCGGCGAGGCCTCGCATTCAACCGTCAGCACCCCTTCGTCGATGTGTTATTCTCCGACATTACGGAAAGTGGCGAAGTTCTCGGCGGCTAAATCGTATGAGCCTGGGACGCCTCAGGCTCATACGCTACAACTGGAGACTATCGATGGAGATCGACACATTCCGCCAATGGCTTTCGGAACGCGGATGCCGTTTCGATACGCAGGCCCACCATCGCGGCGAGGGACATGGACATCTGACGATCCATCGCGAGGGCCGGGTCGCGGAGCTGCCGTTGACAGGAGCGCATCATCAGCTCAACGCGGATTTGGTTCGTGCCGTCTGCGAGAAGTTGGGGCTGAACGCGGCGGACCTCCCGAAGGCCAACCCCTAGCCTGTAAAACGGAATCCGGTTGAACCGTTCGCTAAGACCCCCTCACCCCACCCCTCTCCCCGCGGGGAGAGGGAGTCCACGACGGTTGCGGCAGCGTCCTCTCTCCCCTCGGGGAGAGAGACAGAGTGAGGGGGGCTTTGGAAGCGATCAACCGGATCAGGTATAAAATTTCGAGATGAGCGGCCATTACGAGAGAGGATCTCCTCGCGATGGCCCGCTTAAAAGATCGCTTTAAGCGCGGATGATCATAGGGCGTTCACAAATCCCGCATCCCCAGATTCCGAAGCGGCAGCCGGATCCATTATTGGATTGAGATCGCTGATAAATTCCACTCGTAGAATTTTGGCAAGCTGCGCGCGTCCCCTGCGCACGCGGCCCCGGACAGTCTCCGGGGCGCATCCGCAGACCTCGGCGATCTCCAGATCGGAGAACTTTGCGGCCGCCGACAGAATGATCGCTTCGCGGTCTTCGAAGTCCAGGCGTAAAAGCGTAGGACCGACGTCTGTCACGGTCTGCGCGTCGCTATTTGCGGCGCCTATCGCGGCATCGTAGCTGCAAAAGCTGCCGTATGAGTGGGGCACCTCCCGCTTAAGCATGGAGCGCTGATCGCGGGCGAGAAAGCCGCGCAGGATCTTAAACAGCGAGACGCGCAGTTGAGCCTTGTCGCTGCAGCCGATGTCGTCGCCCGATGCGCTGTCTAGCGTTGCTTCGATCTCCCTGTCCGCTTCGGATCGATCGTTTGTCATCAGCCGGGCATAGGCCCGCAAGTGCGGTAACTCGGTGAGGATGGCGCTAGCGAGATCGTTTTGATCATAGGCAGGCATTGGCTTCGCTTTCTTGCGAGGTGCGCGGGGGCGGCATTACCGGGACATTGCCGGCGGTGCGCTCAGTTAACCAATTGATGAGAGTATGAGGGGAGCCCGCAGGCGCGGCTGCCCTGGTTCGCTGCTCCGAAACGCACGTCGATGGCGAGAGCCCCGCCTTTGTGCCATTTGCAAATATTGTGCAGCTTCTCCGAAACATCTCCCAGTGTCGCGCCGCGCGGAATGCGAAAGGACATAGGGCCGTCCTCGAACTCGATCTGCACCTTGGTCGCAACAAAACGTTCATTTGAGATAGTACGCATAATCATCACCTCACATCTGTACCGTACCATCATCTTAAGAGTTGGAGGATAAAGCGCCTAGACTCGGAAAATACTCAGTGCACCTGCGATGGTTAGATGGGTAAGACGCCGTGCAAATGGGCGGCGATGCCGTCGCTTGGGATCTTCGTCAGGTCCTTCGCTAGCTCTCCGGACAATGCATCCTTCAGCGTATGATCTAAATGATCCCGAAAATTGCTGAGCACCTCAGGAGGTGCCACGAGAACCCAGCGATCGAAGTCTTTCATGGAAAGTTTCTCTTTTAGAAATGCGACGAGCGTCCCGGCGAACTGGTCTTTTTGCTGAGCGTGGGCATCGTTGCGATCCTCTGCAGAACGGGAGACGCCGGCCGATTCATGGGTTCTGCCGGGCCGTTCGGTGTAAATCACCCGGTTCGGCGGCGTGGCGTGGCGGAAATCGGAGCCCGGAACGAAGCTAAGAGGCTTATCGGGTCCCTCATTCAACAAGATATGCGCGCGAGACCCATCGGCGATCACGATCCAGGTGCGGGTTGGTTTCATGGCGTCCTCATTGGTTGTCCTACATATAACTCGCCCAGGGGCTTTTAGGGTTGGGCGGCGGCCCGCTTCGGCCGGTTGCCATTGGCAGCGGGTACTTTGAAGTTCGATCCTATTGACTCTTGCTGCAGCCCGGAAAGCGCATCGAAGCCTAATCGAACGGCGATTGTTTAGCTGATAAACTCAACTTGACTAACACTTAAGGTGCACGCTGGAGCGTCCACTGCTTCTCAGGGTCAGTTTTATCTGCGGCACAACTTGAGTCATTGTGAACATCCTCCCTGCCCTTATTTCCACGAAGGCAACGGCTAGGATCTCCGACAAAATCGACGGCAAGCTTCTCGTTGTATTTGACATATGAGGAATCAGCAGTGTTTTCCAATATATTAAGCCTATACTGAAGTTTATCTACTGTTTCTTCCAGCTTAGTTATTTTCCGTTCTAAGCCGCGCGCATAGTCCATGACGCACAGCGCATAATTCATAAGGGGGGTGGGGGACCCGCAGGGGTCACGGCTCTGCCCAACTGCCGGCCAAGGCGCTAGCATGCAAATCGCCAATGTATAGACCAATGTGACGCGGCGCATGAGTTACTCTCCTTACTATTGTGGCTGGATAAAACAATCTTCGAAGTATCCACTGCCCTCACTCTGGTTCTTTTGTGCGGTCTCGATCTTTAGAGGATCGTACCGAACACTTTGCCGATACTGGCGGTGATGGGTAAGACCGACGCGCCCCAAAATGTCACGCGGACCGTGGCCCGCAGAACGTTTGCGCCGCCGGCTCTTGCCCCTATCGCGCCGAGAAACGCGAGAAAGAGCAGAGACGAAACCGCCACAATAGGCACAAGCGCGCTCGCGGGCGATACTATGGCCATGAGGAGAGGCATTGCCGCGCCTGTCGAAAACATCGCTGCCGATGTGAGGGCGGCTTGCACCGGGCGTGCCGTTGTGATTTCCGGCATCCCGAGTTCGTCGCGCGCATGGGCGGCCAAGGCATCTTTCGCCATGAGCTGCCCAGCAACCTGCCGCGCAAGCCCCTTTTCGACGCCGCGTTTGACGTAGATTTCGGCAAGCTCGTCGAGTTCAGCCTCGGGGCTCGCGCTCAACTCCGCACTCGCGCGCGCGAGATCGGCCCGTTCGGTGTCGGATTGCGAGCTGACGGATACATATTCGCCAGCGGCCATGGACATGGCGCCCGCCACAAGCCCCGCGACACCTGCAATCAAGACATCGCTCTGTTTAGTACCCGCCGAGGCAACACCGGCGATCAAGCTCGCGGTCGAGATGATGCCATCGTTGGCTCCGAGCACTGCAGCTCTCATCCAGCCGATGCGGCCGGCAAGGTGGTGCTCCAAATGCTTGCGTAGACGGCTCATCCGTTATCCGCCAATCGGATCAGA
>JBKQIH010000175.1:0-3192 GCA_052148445.1 Rhodomicrobium sp. | reverse complement strand
GGTCCGGATCTTGGGGAGGGACGTCGCGGTTTCAGCGCGCCAGCCATTTCGGAGAACCTTTGCCTCGCGCCAACAACGGGCCGCAAGAGGAGCCCACCGCCTGCTCATTCCCCTCGGCTATGCGCGGCCTTAAGCCCAACCCGTTCGGCCAGCAACGGCTCATGGTCAACGAATTTCCCCTTCGGCTAAAGCCGAATTCCTCGCGAGGCAAATTCACCGCCCTTCGCCGTCCTCCGCATGCGCTCCGGCCCTTCGGGTGCAGGCCGCCCGGGCCGGGCTTTTTTGTGCCGCTACCCAAGGGGAACGCGCTGGCGATGGGCCAGCGGCCCCCGGCGCCAGACAAAAGGTTCTCCAAAATGGCCTCCAACCGCTCCAAGCCACGGAGTTGAGACGCGTTGATCCCGCGCAAGCGTCCACCACGCGCCGGCCGGTCGCGGCGGGTTCGGAACAGAGCGGCGCGCTGGGCGCTTTCTTGGTCGAGCGAGGTTTCGGAGCACAAACCACGCAAAAAAAAAGTCGCCACGGTTGTATTGGGTTGTGATCCGATGAAATGCAACCTGGTCCTCCCTACGCCCGCCTTCCCTAGCCAAGAGAGATTGCGCGGTCGACCGCCAGGAGGCAAACGGGATTCGGCGGGGCTGCCGTTCTGTGGCAACAGCTTGATAAGTTGGGCCTGAGAGGTGCGGGCGCGGCCGGAGGATGACCGATAGATGAACCGCGTACCTATTTTGATCCAAACCGGTCGAATCCTGTTTACATGTTGTCAACTTTGTGCTAGCCGTTTACCTAACGGGACTAGTTGCAACCGACGGATTGCGGGCCCCCTTTTAGGGGGCCATATGGGATTTTTCGACGCGTCGAGGGGAGGCGCTCGTGGATGACAATTTGGCTTTTACCCAAGTTGACGAGGCTCAGTCGCCGATCCAGGGGCTGGAAGCGGCCGACCCCCCCGAAGAAAGGGGTCTGCGCTCGTCCCGAGAAGCCGCCGCTACGATTACTGATCCATTTATTGCGATTATTGAAAGCCGTAGCTTCATACGCGAGTGTATTCGACGCAGCATGGAGTCGGCGTTTCCGCTGAAAATTCAGACTTTCTCGGAAGCTATCGAATTAGAACGGAAAGGCGGCGATTTGCCAAGATTGATTGTACTTTCTGAAGCACCTGACAGCAAGGAGACAGACGCCAACCTCTTCAACACTCTGTCTCAAATCGCCCCAAAAATTCCAATCATTGTCGTTGCCTACAATAGCGACATTAAAATGGCCAAGGCCGCCATTTCCTATGGGGCGAAAGGTTATATCCCAGTAACGTTGGGATTTGAAATCGCAATTGAGGCAGTACGCTTTGTTCTTGCCGGCGGGACATACGTGCCAATTGACTACCTACTCAGAAGTCATGAGGAGCTTCCGTCCGAGGCGCTGTCGGACTCGGACTTGGTCACCGCCCGTGAACTCGCGGTGATTCGAGAGATCCAACGCGGCAAGTCTAATAAAATTATAGCCTATAATCTCGGGATGTGCGAAAGCACTGTCAAAGTCCATGTGCGTCGCATAATGAAGAAATTAAACGCGAAGAACCGAACGGACGTTGCTATCAAATGGCAAGCCGTTTCGATAAGCAATACTTCGCCGACTAATCAGGTGGCCACTCGCGGAGGACCTCCCACCAGGGGTTATATCGACCCCCGCGCGCCTCAGACAGGAGGAAGGAAAAGTCTTTTCGGCGATGAGCGAGCTTTAACGAGCACCGAGGGCAATCAGAGACGCGGCGCGATTTGATGTGTCGGATACTCTCCGTGAAACCGTGACCGCAACTCGGGCACTTGACGGGCCAACAGTCATCGTCTTCGTACATCCCACTGCCGCCTTGATGTAGGGCAATTTTTCTTTGCGGAGTTCTTAGACGCGCCCCGCGGTGCAAGTCAGATATTGGGCATTTGGTGATCCCGGACGCTTCTCTTCCAAAACAAGGTTCATTGGCCGCCGCACGATGGCCAGCAGCACCGCCGCGTCGGCTTTTCGAGCAGCCTCCTTGCGACACTGGGAAAACGACCTCTGTCCCTTGGGACATCTGTATCTTGTCCTCGGGCTAAGGTCCCGGTCCGGCGGGTTGGGACTCTTCCCGCCCCCGAAGCCGCGATCTTTTTTGTGGTAGACCACGGCCTCTTCCAATAGATATCCGCTCGAGGCAAAGGGCAACGGCACAAAAGGCTAACCGCGATCCTTCTTTTGTGTGCACTCCCCACGGTGACATTCGCCGACCCGACTTGCGCTGCCCCGGTTTACGCCGGCTTCTGCCGTTCGCGTATCGGCGCGGCTAATAGTATTCCGCTAAATTGAGCTTCCCCTCAACTCACCGGAGACCTCGTCAAGTACGCAGTTTCGGCTTGTTCTTCTTGAAGCTGGAGGTGAACTGCCTCAAGCGGCCTGTCCCGGTGGACCCGGGGTAATCGGGCCGCCGACTGCGGCCTGTGATTGCTGTCGCGGTCGAGATCTTTACCGTCCGGGACCACGTGCTCGGCAACGGCTGAGATTCTGAACACGCTCGCATTTGCTGGGGTATGCACGGGCGGTTTGTCACCGGCCTCCGTCAGACTGCCGTTTGCCGGAAGACCGCAAAACTGACTGAGTCTCGCCGTCGCCGACACTTCGAGCTCCAACCCACGAGCCGAAGCCTTTTCCATGAACGATGCGAGTGCAGCGTCACTGCGATGAGCGTAGACGCCCATTGCCTTCGACAGCTCTTCCGCTGTGGCCGTTAGCTCGTTATGGAACGCCTCGTGGAGTTTTTTGCAAATCGCTTACATAGTTTTGAATCAAATCCTGCATCGCAATGTAGTGCGGCACGGTTTTGAGACACCCGGCTGCGCTTGCTCAGGCGGCCCAGGGTAAGGTGGCTGCGAGCGTCGGGTCAATTGCAATTGGTGGCGTGGTTTGCTCCTCTCTGACCCTCGCGGGCGTTTTGTATCCATGGCGCGCGACGAGCCAAGTTTCATTGTAGCGCCTTGCGAATGCGAGGAGTTCGGCGCGCAGGTCCTCGATGGTTTTGAACGTCCGCACCCAGAGCAAGTTCTCCGGGTCTTCCTCAAACTCTGTGGTGCCTGGCTTGATCGGCTGACCGGCCGTCGATATTCGCGTGCATGCGAGCAAAATCAGATTGGGCCCCTGGGCCAAGTGTGCGAGTTGTAGGCA
>JBKQIH010000174.1:0-48237 GCA_052148445.1 Rhodomicrobium sp. | reverse complement strand
CATGCGCCACGCACGATTTGCGCCACGTGAATTTTTGAATAAAACTGGGTAGGGTTAGAAAAGCGGCTGCGAGCGAGCGGCATCACCCGCATTTTTTCACCCGCGCATTTCAGGAGCTTTGCATGGTATTCCCCATCGGAACGGACGAAAGCGAGCATCATAGGACACCCTATGTGACCTACGCTCTGATCCTCGTGAATGTGGCGGCGTTCCTCGTCGAGCTGAACCAGGGCGAAGTTTTCGAAAAACGCTGGGCCTTCACACCGGCCGAGTTTTTCGAGCACCCCGCCGCGCAATTCCCCACGCTTTTCACCTCCATGTTTCTCCACGGCGGCTGGCTGCACCTCATCGGCAACATGGCCTATCTCTGGACCTTCGGCGACAACGTTGAGGATAATTTCGGCCACCTGCCATTTCTTGTGTTTTATATTGCCGCGGGCATCCTTGCGATGTTCGCGCAAGCTGCGTTCATGCCGCATTCGGCGCTGCCGAACCTTGGCGCATCGGGCGCCATCGCGGGCGTTCTCGGCGGGTATATCCTCATGTTCCCGCGCGGCACCGTGAAGCTGCTGACGAACGCCGGCATCGTCCATTTGCCGGCGCTCATCGCCATCGGCGGCTGGATTGCCTTGCAATTCGTCAGCGCAGCGGGCGAGCTTGCGAAGACGGCGGACAGCGCGGGCGGCGTGGCGTATATGGCCCATATTGGCGGCTTTTTCGCGGGCATGGTGCTGGCGCTTGTCTTCCGCAACCGCTCCGTAGCCGCGGCCTAACCGCGAAAATGTGCCCGGCGCCTTTGGTCTAACTGGCACGCTTGAGCCGGTTCAAGTACCTTTTCGCAACATTGCAATTTTCGAAGCCGAGGAAATGCTCAAGCTCAGGAACATAGCGCAAATGCGTCTCGCTGCGGCGCTTCTCCTTGCCGTGGCCCCTAACCTCGCGCCGGCGGCCGATCTCGTCAGGCTCGGCAATCTGAAATTCGCCCATTACGGCGCGGTTTCCTACATGAAGGAGGTTTGCCCGCATTATAATATCGCCATCCAAGAGCGGGTTTTTCCGAAAGGC
The DNA here is from genome assembly GCA_052148445.1 of Rhodomicrobium sp. Classification (GTDB taxonomy): domain Bacteria; phylum Pseudomonadota; class Alphaproteobacteria; order Rhizobiales; family Rhodomicrobiaceae; genus Rhodomicrobium. The sequence goes on along the minus strand of JBKQIH010000174.1, from coordinate 47,172 downwards.
ATCGACATTCTGCCCGCCGTGGCCGCGGGCGAGATCGATCTCACCGCGAGCGGCCTCGATGGCCCCATAGCGGGCCGCGCCCATGGCTTGCCGGTTTATCTCGTGGCGAGCTTTGCGAAAGGCGGCATACGGATCGTCGCGACCCCGGAAAGCAAGATCGGGAGCATCCCCGGTCTCAAGGGCAAGAAGGTTGGCGTGGCGCGCGGCGGCACGCAGGAGCTGGCGCTGCTGACCGAACTCGACAAATTCGGTCTGACTTGGTCCGACAAGCCTGGCAAGGATGTGCAGATCGTCTATCTCGGCAGCTATCCCGATGTGAACCAGGCGCTGCAAGGCAAGAACATCGACGCCATGTCGCAATCGGAGCCCTATTCGAGCCAGGCCATCAACAAAGGCTATGGCGTCGAAGTGATAAAGCCTTACGATACCCCGATGGGGACGCCGGCCCGCGCCTTGGTTATGACCGAAAAGCTGTACAACAACCGCGATGTCGCGCTCCGCGTCATGAAATGCTTCGTGGATGCCACAGAGCGGTTCATCAAGCACCCGGACTTGGCCGGGAAATACGTGAAAGAAGTGATGTTCAAGAACCAGATCACGGCCCAAGATTTCAAGGACGGGATCGAGAACTCGCCTTATTCCTTCGATCTGACGGTGGAGCACGTGCAGACCACCATCGACTTCATGCAAAAGCTGAATGTGGGCCGTATGGACACCCCGCCGAAGGCGAGCGATTTTGTCAAACTCGATCTTCTTCAGGAAGCGATTGCCAGCGTGAAGGCCGATTAGCCATGGCGCGGGCGCGGCGAATCTTGCTGGGTTCGATCGTGCCGGCGCTTCTGATCGTAGTCTGGCACATACTCTCGGAGCGGGAGGTCTTCAGCGCAACCATTTTGCCTTCCCCGCTGGCGGTTTTACATCGCTGGATCAGCTACCTCGCGCCGCAAGATGCGCTGGCGCCCGGCTTCGATTGGCTCGCCTGGCTCGATTCGAGCGAAATGCTCTCCGATGCCTATAGCACCTTGTACCGCGTGCTCGCGGGCTTCGCCATCGGCGCGGGTCTTGCGCTTCCGCTCGGGCTGCTCATGGGCGCGGACAAGCGCGTCTACGTGCTCTTCGACCCTCTCGTGCAGTTTCTGCGCCCGATCCCGCCCATCGCCTTTATCCCGCTTTCGATCCTCTGGTTCGGGCTCGGCAATCCGCCTGCCCTCTTCCTCATCGCCATCGGTTCGTTCTTCCCGGTGCTGCTCAACACCATCGCCGGCGTGCATCACGTCGATAGCCTTTATATCCGGGCGGCGCAAAATCTCGGCGCGGGGCCCTTCACTTTGTTCCGCCGCGTGATCCTGCCGGCCGCAATGCCGAACATCCTCACCGGCGCGCGCGTCGGGCTCGGCACGGCCTTCATCGTCGTAATCGTGGCCGAGATGATTGCGGTCAATAGCGGCCTCGGCTACCGCATTCTTGAGGCGCGCGAATATCAATGGCCCGACAAGGTGATCGCGGGCATGATCACCATCGGGATGCTTGGCCTTGGCCTCGATCTCATGATGGTGCGCCTCAACGCCTATCTGCTCCGCTGGCACCGGGGGCTCGAACACCGATGAACGGCGGCGGCCCAGAAACTGCGGACGAACCTTTCGAGCCCGCCGGAGAGGCGGGCGCTCCTTTTCAAATCCGCATCGATAAGGTTGACATGGTGTTCGGCGGCAGCCACGCGGCCGTCCACGCGCTTGAGGACATCAGCCTCGATATCGCGGCGGGTGAACTGGTGTGCCTGCTCGGACCCTCCGGCTGCGGAAAATCCACGCTGCTCAACGCAATCGCGGGTTTCATCGCGCCCACCAGCGGCACGATCACCGTCGAGGGGCAGCCCGTCACGCGTCCGGGCCCGGATCGCGCCATGGTCTTTCAGGAATACGCGCTTTTCCCTTGGATGACGGTCGAGAAGAACATCGCCTTCGGCCTTGAGATCAAGGGCGCGTCGCGGGCCGAGACCGGCGCCACGGTGGAAGAACTTTTGGGCCTTCTCAGACTCAAGGAGTTCCGCGCGCGCTTTCCGAAGGACCTCTCCGGCGGCATGCGCCAGCGCGTGGCCATCGCGCGGGTGCTGGCCATCGACCCGCCGATCATGCTCATGGACGAGCCGTTCGGCGCACTCGATTCGCTGACGCGCCGCTCGCTGCAAGACGAGCTGCTGCGGATTTGGCAGAGCCTCGGCAAGACGATTGTGTTCGTCACGCACTCAATCGACGAAGCCCTCTATCTCGGCTCGCGGATCGTGGTGCTGACCTACAGGCCGGGCACGGTGAAGCGCGATGTGCAGGTCTGCCTGCCGCGCCCGCGCGATCCGAGCGAGGCGGAGTTCAACCGGCTAAAGCGCGAGCTGGCGCGCCTGGTGATGGAAGAGCAGCAGCGCTTCACGGAGGAGGAAGCTCAAAGGGGTAGATTACCCTAATGAGCGGAAATCGCGTGAGACCGCGAGGATGGTGCTGGCACACGCCTTGCGTCGATCGCTGACGGCGCTGACGGCGCTGACGGCGCTGAGCGCACCGTTTTAAGCGGCTTCTCCGCGAGCGTTTTCTGCTGAGCAATGCCGGCGCTCCACAAGGTGGCCGCGATCAGATGTCCCGCCGTGATCAGCACGGCGAGATAGGCCGGAAGGGCCTGGAATAATCCCACGCAAAAGGCGGCAAGAGCGGGAAGGGTGATAACGCCGCTCAGTGCCGCCGGATTGCGTTGCAGCAGCGTCTTCGCGTAGGCGATGAATTCCCTGGCGCTCCGTGCTTCGAAGCGCGGGCAAATCGCCGGCTCGCCCTGTTCGAAGCTGTATTCGACCCAGGCGGCGGCCAGATAGAGCGCACCGCCTGCGACGATGGAAAATGACGCGAGCGCAACGCCGGCCGCAATGTAGGCGGCAGAGGCAGCCGCGCTAAACAACGCCGCGCGTTTGATGCGCCTGTTCCTGCGCCGGATGGCGCGATTGAAACTCTCGATGTGAAGCGGAACCACGGGGGCTTGCGGCAGTGCTATGGCGGGTCCCGCGCCGAGACAGGCGATTTCGGCGGCGAGCCAGAAGAAAAGAGCGAGGGCGACGACGGCTTCGCCCAGAGGTACGGGTTGCCTCAAGATGGAGTCGGCGATGGTTGCCGAGGTAGTGCTTGCGGTGATCGCGATTTCGGTGGCCGAGGACAGCATGAGCGCGTGCGTGCGCGCTGCAACGGGCAGCCGGAATGCAGAGACGCCGCGCCGCGGCAGCAGGGGCGCTTGGTGTTGTTTCAGGCTTTGCATGGTACAAATATGACAAACACACGATTATCTCGCATGCTCGACATGCAAGGTTTGTAGAGTCTCGTTTTTCCGAATTATATATCGGCGGGAAGGCGCAAAAAAAGCCCGTATGACTGATTGAACGAGCTCAAACGATTTTTGCTATTGCCTAATATTGTTGCGCTAAAGGCTTTTTTCAAGTGTGGTTATTTGCGACACTTTTGCACATGCGAAAGATGCGCTGCGATTCTTGGCGCGATGAGGAAGCATTGAGTTAAATTCATACGGCGGATCAAGCGGTTGACGCTTAAAGGAGGAGGAAGCGCACGGGGGCTAACTGAGGCGCGTAGACTTGTGTGCCCTGCCCGGAGAGCGCCTTAGCCAGGGGATGAAGGCTTGTGCTAGCCCCCGGCCGATCCGTGAATTGCGACGACTATGGTGTCCGGCCCGGACACTGAGAGGGCATCCCATTGCCGGAACGCTATCGGTCTGCCGGTGCGCGCAGGTATTGCCTGTGTGCGAGGCAGATCGCTGAAATCGGCTTTCTCGAATGCACTGGCGACCGCAGCGAGCGGCGGCGCATCGCCCGTTCCAAACGCGACCATCGCGCCAAGGACCGCGGCCGCGAGGCCAACCATGACGAGCAGGGATACGAAAGCTCTGAGAAACACCGGCTCTCCGCCCCGCCAAGAGATGTTCAGAACTTCATCGAGCTGGCTGCGCTGCGCCGGCAAGTACTGCCTTGGCCTTCGCACAGTCCTCCGCCATCTGCAAGGCAAGGGTTTCGGCCGAGCGGAATTTCGCGTCTTCGCGGATGAAGTCGATGAATTCGACTTCCAGGGTCTTTCCGTAAAGATTGCCTTCGAAATCGAAAAGAAAGGTTTCGAGCAGCGGCAAGCCGGCGTCGAAGGTTGGCCTCGTGCCAAGATAGGCGGCGCCTTGAAGCTTCTTACCATCCACATAGGCATGAACCGCATAAATGCCGTGTTTGAGCGTTACGCCCTCTTCGAGACGGATATTAGCGGTCGGATAGCCCAAGTCTTGCCCGCGCCCCGCACCGCTCTCGACGGTACCGCAGACCCGCCAGTAACGGCCGAGAATTTCGGCCGCCGCGGTCACATCGCCTTCCGCGAGCAACTCGCGCACGCGGGTGGATGAAAATATCTCGCCGGCATTGCCTTGAGCTTCGACCACAGTCACACCGAACCCGTGGGCACGGCCCCCTTCAGCGAGAACGCTGGGATTTCCGCCACGGCCCTTTCCAAAAAAGAAATTATAACCGACCGAGGCGTGCCCTATGGCATAGGCCCCGGCGAGAATGATGCGCACGAACTCCGGCGCGGTCAACTCCGCAACGGTGCGATCGAACGGAATGACGGCTGTGAAGGCGCACCCATAATCCGAGAAGAGCGCAAGTTTGCGGGGCAAGCTCGTGAGCCTGAAAAAAGGCTTTTGCGGCTGGAAGAACATGCGCGGATAGGGCTCGAACACCATGACGCCCATGGGAAGCCCGCCCGCGGCAGCTTTCGCTTTGGCGGCATCGAGCACGGCGCGATGGCCGCGATGCACACCGTCGAAAGTTCCAATCGCGAGCGATGCTCCCTTCAGATGCGGGGGAACTTCCTGCCAGCCATGGACGGCGTCCATTCCGCTTCTCTCTTATTTCTTCGGCGCCCGCGAAGGAATCATGATCACGGCTTCGCCTTCCAGAACGACTTTTTCGCCCACCGCACAGGCGCAAGCGAAAATCGCCCTTTTCCGATGCTCGATCAAGTCCGAAACCCGCACGGTCGCGGTGACGTGATCGCCGATATGGACAGGCGCCTTGAAATTGAGGGTTTGGGAGATGTAGATGCACCCAGGCCCGGGCAGCTTCGTTCCGAACACAGCCGATATGTAAGACGCGCTCAGCATCCCATGCGCGATACGGCGTCTGAAGGGCGTTTCCTTCGCATAGGCATCGTCGAGGTGGATCGGGTTGGCATCGCCAGTAAGTTGTGCGAACGTGTGCAGATCGTCGCCGCCCACAGTCTGCACGAGGCTCGCCTCCATGCCGACGTACAAATCTTCGAAGAAGTGTCCAGGTCCTATTTCGCCGCTCATGATACCTCCTACGCAACTTCGCAAACCGGCGAGAGCTGGCGATGCGAAAACAGAAAAGCCCGCGCACTTGCTTTCATAAACAACTGCGGATGAGCTTGGTGCCGTGTCCGGTGCTGATATACGCGATAGCTTGGGCTTCGCGCAAGTTAGCCTTGCGTTATGTCACCATCCCAGCCGGAACATGGCTGCAGCGGGGCGGAAGGGCCGTCCCTCGAAGAGCCGGCCGATAAGTTGCATGCTGGACGCGCCGGGATCCGGCGCATCGCCCATATGAACCCGGCTTGCGATATAGATCGCGTCGATCCCTTGAGCGCAGGCGCCCTTGATGTCGGTGTCGATGCCATCGCCGATGGCGAGAATCTCGTTTTGCGGCAGCGGGTGCGAGAGCCTGCGCATCGCGGCCTCGTAAATGGGCCGGTGCGGCTTTCCCGCCTGGAAGGCGGTTTGTCCTAGCGCTTCGTAACGTTGCGCGAGCAAGCCTGCGCACGGCACGAGCTTCGAGCCGCGCTCGACAACGAGATCTGGGTTCGCGCAGATCATGGGCACGCCGCGCGCCGCAAAACCTGCCAGCATATCTTCATAGTCTTCCACAACCTCCCGGTCCTCGTCGAAGAAGCCGGTGCAAACGATGGCCGCGGCTTTTGCGGGCGGGGCGAACGCTACATTCAGGCCGTCGAAAAGGCTCTTGTCATGCTCTGGGCCAATATGGAACACCGGTTCCCCGCAATAGGCTTCGATAAGGGCGCGCGTCGCGTCGCCGGAAGAAACCAGCGCCGTGAAACAGTCTTCAGGCACGCCCATCGCATGCAAACGGATGAGAACGGCAGCGGAGGGCTTCGGCGAGTTCGTGACGAGGACGATCTCGCCGCCGCTCGCCTTGAACGCGCGGCATGCCTCGATAGCCGGGGCATATACGGTGAGGCCGTCGAGCAGCACACCCCAGACATCGCAGAACCAAGCTTTGCGGTGCTGGCTTATCTCAGCCACGCCGCTTAGGATTGGAATTTCCCCGTGTCCGTAACTGTTCATTCGCAAAAAAGTCCGCCGCGCGCAATGCTAAGCCCATAGTCACACGCGACGCTTCCGCCGCCGTGGCGGTCCAGCGCATCACCGATGATGCGGCTCTGGCATGCTTCGCGGAACTTACCCTGGCCTCCGGGCCGGGGCTCGCCATGACGGCGTTTTTTTTCGTTGAAAACCTTCAATAAGCGGACGCGACCGCCTCGACCCCGTCTCTGTGATAGAGATCGCGGCGGAATTGCACGGTGCCATCCGGCGTTCCCCAAGCCGTGACGTAGGTCCAGTATAGCGGAACGCGCTTCTTGAGGCGGATGTTAAGCCGCTCGCCGGTCTGCTTCATGCGGAGTACCTGCGATACGTTCCAGCCATTATCTTCCAACAGCCAAGCGACGAGCTGGTGCACATTCTGGACGCGCACGCAACCGGAGCTTTCCGCCCGGAAATTTTGCCCGAAAATACTCTGGCCTGGGGTGTCGTGCATGTAAACGGATTGAGGACTCTCGAAATTGATCTTCACGTATCCGAGAGGATTCTCCGTGCCGGCATTCTGAACGTAGAAATAGTGCAGCGGCTGATCGGAGTTCCAGTTTATGTTCTTAGGGTTGATGCGCTGGCCTTTCTGATAAGCAGAATAGTCCGCGTAGGCATCGATTTTGTACTTCGCCAGCACGTCCTCCCCCTTAGGCATCATATCGCGGCCCTTCGGGATCAAGTCGGCTTTCAAAACGGTAGGCGGTACCACCCATTCCTTGTTGAAATTGATTTCCTCGATTGCCGAAGTGACCAGGGGCGACGGCCGGTCCGGTTTTCCGACGACCCCGGTGTGCCGGGAGGCAACCTGATTGTTGTTGATGGCCTCGATCTGCGCCGCCGGAATGTTCACGACCACATACTTACCGGCGGGTGTGGAGGTAGACAGGCTTTGCAGCCGGGGCAGATTCGTACGGAGCTGACGCAGCCTCGCCGTGGCGGAGACGTTCAGCTCCTCGATCGTGTATTTGTCGAGAAACCCGGTGGCCGGGAGGCCGTAGCGCGTCTGCGCCTTCTTGACAGCGTGCTCGACATAAGAATCGTAAATTTCGGGATAACCGCCATAGGCTTGCAGATCGCCTGTCGCTTGCAGGCGGCGCCTGAGCTGAACGACCGCCGGGTGGTTCATGCCGGTGCGGAGTTCGATCGGGGGCAATTGCGCCCAGCCGCCGCGCGCCACAATATCGGAATATTTCCTAATGGCGTTCCTAGTGGCCGCTATGTTTTCTTTTGCGAGCGTTGGAAAGCCGCGTTCCGGCTGTGTATCGGTTTCGCGTGCCGATCGGCGGTCGCGAGCTGGCTGATCGAAAGCGTCTCCCGACTGATCGAAACCGAGCCAATCGTCGATCCGGCTTCGTTGCGCGTTCGCCTCGAACGGGTTCGCTGCGATGATGAAAGCCGCCGCTGCAAGCGTAGCCATCCAACTCCGGTGCCTGATTGCTGCCATCTTGACTTCCAACCCGTTCCACTTGCGCCGCCTCAGCCAGAAGCGCTGTACACGCTTCCTAGATGAAGCCCAATTATGGCCATAACGGGGTTATTTTCCCGTTAGCGCGGCGTTAGCGTGGCGCAGGCAATGCCAGGCAAAACTCAAGTATCGAGGCAGCGGCGTGTTCGTTTTGCGCTTGCGCGCATTTCGCAACGCCGCGGCGCCCCGGCTAGAGCTGATAGCGGATTTGGTCGCCCCAGAAGCGTTCGAGCTTAACGGAGATTTGATTGAAGTGCTTAAGGTCTGGGATCGACACGCCGCCAACCTTCTCCAGCATGGTCAGCTGCCGCTCAAGTAACCGGTTAACCATCTCTGAAATGGCCTTACCCTTGTCGGTCAGCTTCACCCGGACCGAGCGCTTGTCGGTGCGCGAGCGCTGATGATGGATGTAGCCGCTCTCGACGAGCTTCTTGAGGTTGTAGGAGACGTTCGATCCAAGATAAAGACCGCGCGTCTTCAATTCGCCGGCTGTCAGCTCCACATCTCCGATGTTGAAAAGCAGGAGAGCCTGGACGGAGTTGACGTCGGTTCGGCCCACGCGCTCGAACTCGTCCTTGATGAGATCGAGGAGCAGACGATGCAACCTCTCGATCATCCGCAGACTAACGAGGTAATGGGATTTTAGGTTCTGGTCGTCAGGTTGCACACGTACGAAATCGGCGATCATGGCACGTAATATCCTCTAGGTTGCGCTTACACCCACAATTACAACCTATGGGAGAATTGGTTAAGCCGGCCCTAATTGTCGTAAGTTTTAGAAGAAATATTGCCGGCGCTGGAAATGTTAATGATTTATCCCATTCCGCCTGCAAATGCCACAGACGTCCAAGGAGCCATCGGGCGGCCTTCCAGAGTGTCACCTTGGGAAGACCTGCCCGCTGCCGCGGACGCACCGCGCCGCGCGGCGGCGCCTAAGCCTCGCGCGCGCCGAGTGCGGCGAAGATCAGGGCGAACCCAGTGAACAGGAGATTGATGCCAACATAGAGGCCCAAGATCCAAAACGCGGTGCTGGGCCACCCCATAATCACCAAACCCGCCAGCACGAGATCGATCACTCCGCCGATGAGCAGCAGCACCCAGCGCCCGGTGTCGCCCTTGATCGAGAAGGCCAAGATGAAGCTGCCGATGCCGTGCACGATAAAATAGGCCGTGAGCAGCATGGTGAGCGTGACCGCGCCTTGAAGAGGAAACAGCGCCAGCACAAGGCCCAAGATCGCGGTGAGGATTGCAAGCAGGAGCGAAGTCCAATAGCCCGGCGCGTGCGGCGCGCGGAACAGCGATACGCCTCTGAACACGCCGGCTAAGAATAGGAACCAGCCCACGAATGCCGCGCTGGCAACCGACGCCATCACGGGCCATGCTATCGCCAAGGCGCCCAAAATCGCGAGCAGGATGCCCTGCACCACGAACATTTGCCAATGATCCTTCAGGCCGCGGCGCATTTCGCCGATAAATTCCTTTTCGTCGATGCCAGGCAAGCTCATGACCGTCTCCAATTGGCGCGAGGATGACAGATTTCCGCCCGCGTTCCGTGGATATATAACAACCCCTGAGACATCTTGTGCCGTGGTATGACGAATTGAATGGCCGAAAAAAGGGAAACAGGCATGAGCGTTAAGAGCGGGCAACTTTACGCGACGCGGCGGGGCCTGTTGCAGGGCACGGCGGCGCTCGCGGCCTTCGCGGCGGCGCCGGCGGTCATCGGCCGGGCTGGCGCGGGCACCGCGGCCTGGGCGAAAGGCAACCCATTCGCGCTTGGGGTGGCTGCGGGCGATCCCGCGCCGGATGGCTTCGTCATATGGACGCGGCTTGCGCCCGAGCCGCTATCGTCCGAACCGGGAACGCCCGGCGGCATGTCCGGCCCCGATGTGCCCGTGGCCTATGAGATCGCCAAGGATCCAGCCTTCAAGGATGGGGTGCGGAAGGGCGAGGCGCCTGCCGAGGCGGACTATGCTTATTCGGTGCATGTGGAGCTAAACGGCTTAGAGCCGGGCCGGCCCTATTGGTACCGCTTTACGAGCGGGGATGCGCAAAGCCGGACCGGCCGCGCCATGACTGCTCCCGCGCCCGGCGCGCCACTAGCCCGGATGCGGTTCGGTTTCGTGTCCTGCTCCCATTACGAGCACGGCTATTTTTCCGCCTACCGTCACCTTGCGGACGAGCAGCCCGATCTCGTGGCCTTTCTCGGCGATTACATTTACGAGTATGTCGAGAGCAAAAGTCCGGTCGTCCGGCATCATAGCGATGGCGTCGATGCCCACGATCTCAGGACTTACCGGAACAGATACGCCCAATACCGCACCGATCCCGATCTCCAGCGGCTGCACGCCGAGGTTCCCGCGCTCATGACCTGGGACGATCACGAGGTGCAAAACGACTATGCCGATACCTGGAACCAAACCTTCGACGACCGGGACACATTCTTAAAGCGGCGCGCGGCGGCTTACCAGGCGTACTACGAGCACATGCCGCTGCGCCCAAGCCTGTCGCGGCCCGCCGGTCCCAATATGCGCATTTACGATCGTTTCACCTTTGGCGATCTCGCGCAGTTTTCCGTGCTCGACGGGCGGCAATACCGTTCGAAGCCCGCCTGCTACGGACCGGGCAAGAAGGGGCGCGGCCATCTCGAATCGAACAAGAGCTGCCCGGAGCGGCTGGACGAAAGCCGCAGCATGCTCGGGCTGGCGCAGGAGGCATGGCTTCGCGATGGCCTTGCCGCTTCCAAGGCGCGCTGGAACATCGTCGCGCAAGATGTGCTGATGGCGGAGCTGCGCCAAAAAATGGATGATGGCGACTATGGCTATTGGACGGATGATTGGAACGGTTTCCCCGCCTCGCGCGCCCGGCTTCTGAAGCACATCCACGAGGCCAAGATCCAGAACGTGGCGGTGCTGTCGGGCGACATTCACGCCTTCTTCCAGAACGACCTGAAACTTGATTTCGGAGACCCCGCCTCACCCACGGCCGGAGCCGAGTTCATGGGCACGTCGATCACCTCGCCGCCCGCGCCTTTCGCTTACGATCTTTTCACAAAATTGATGCCCGATAATCCCCACATCAAGTTTTTCGAGAGCCGCCACCGGGGCTATGTCTCGGTGGATCTGACCCATGAACGATGCACGGCTCGCTACCAAATCGTCTCGGATGAGAAGGACCCAGAAGCGACAGTGTCGACGCTGAAGACCTTTGCCGTCGAAAACGGCCGCCCCGGCGCCGTCGAAACATAACGCAGCCTAGCCCCTTTTTCTTCGTGCTTCTGTTCGGAAAACCGCTTCACACTTTTCCGGAAGCACTCTGAACTCCATAAGCGCACATGAACTATCGCCACATCTATCACGCGGGAAACTTCGCCGATGTCCTGAAGCACATCGTGCTGGTGCTGTGCCTGGACTATCTCCAGAAGAAGGATGGCGCGTTGTGCCTCATCGATGCGCATGGCGGAGCCGGGCTTTATGCCCTCGATTCGGAGGAGGCGGTAAAGACCCGCGAGTGGGAGAGCGGCATCGGCGCCGTCGCGGGTGCAGCCGGTGCGCCGCCGGTCCTCAGCCTCTATCTCGATCTCGTTCAGGCCTATCTCGATGAGGAGCGCTATCCCGGTTCGCCGCTGCTCATCGCGCGGCGCATGCGTGGCCAGGACCGCCTGATCGCGGCCGAGCTGCACGAGCCAACGTTCGAGGCTCTGCAAGCGGTGTTGAGGCCCTACAAGAACGTGCGCGCCCTGCATAAGGACGCCTACGAATGCGTCCGCGCGCATATCCCGCCCAAGGAGCGGCGCGGCCTCGTGCTCATCGATCCGCCTTTCGAGCTGAAGGATGAGTTTCAAACGCTTGGCCGGCAGATGCGGGAGTGGAAAAAGCGCTGGGCCACGGGCGTGTTCCTCCTTTGGTATCCCATCAAGGCGCATCTGCCGGTTGCGGAGTTGAAAGAGGCGGCGCGCGAACTTGGCCTGCGCCGGACTTGGTGCGCGGAGGTCCTGATTGCACCGCGCGAGCGCCCCGAGAGCTTGAATGGCTGCGGCGTTATCGTCTTCAACACCCCTTACACCGTGCCGGAGCGGGTTGAGGCGCTGCTGCCCTTTCTAAGCGGCGCCATGGCGCTGCATGGGGCCGCCGCCTGCTGGCTCAACAGCGGAGACTAATCGCCGAACAAAACCGAAACGATGATGGCCTTGTAAACGGGCTGCGAGCTATCGCCCTCCCGTAATAAATTGTTCCGGACCGGAAAATTATAACATGCGCCGAAGGTCTCGCCGGGATGCACGCTGCGGTCGAAGCTGGCCTTGCTCGGATATTCCAGGATGTTCCCGGCGGAACCCGGGAGCCGCGCCTCCACGAGAATCTCGATGTGGTCGACCGTCCTCGCAGACTGGTTCGCAAAGCCAACATAAACGGGCTTGTTTTCGTCTTTGCAAAGACGGCCCCCAGCGGGATACATCCGCTCATCGTTGGCAACGGCAGAGACGTTCTTTAGGTACCGGCCGTGCGTAACCCACTCATAACCGAGATAGAGGCCAAGGCCGCCTACGATGACGGCGAAAGGCCCAAGGGCCGCCACGATAAGGACCATCCCCAGTATCCGCAGGAATCTTGAAAAAGCATCGTCCATCCGAACATCCCAATACCGGCCCGGCCCTGCGGCGAAGGCGTGCGGGCGGGGCCTAGAGCATGATCCCCAAAAGCATGCCCTCGGGCTTGAGCCGGGGGTGAAAACCGGTTTTGCGAAAGGATCGTGCAGAAAACGATAACTTAGAACTTGCCTTAGACGACATCGCAGGCAAGTTCTAGGCCGCCCGGCCCATCCGCGCTATTTTTCCGCCCCGGTCAAGCCCAGCCCGGCGGTGAGCTTTTCAATGTCCTCACCCAGCTTCTTTTTCTCCTGCCCGCGCCGGACCATTTGCATCTGGATGGAGCCGATCTCGAAACTGAGATTGCGCCCGGACTCCGGATCGTTGGCGGGGCCCTTCCGGTTATAGGCGTCGAATATTCGCTGCTGGTCCTCGCGCATCGCCACTTCGAGCTGGCGCACGCGCTCCTTTAGCTGCTCCAGCTTTACGAGATCGAGCGTCTGCTTACGGTCGGACTTGGAGTGCAGCTGTTCCTCGATAGCGCGGAGCCGCGCCTGGAGCAACTCCTGGGCGGCGGGAAGCGCCGGCCCGCTTGCCTCTTGGGCTTCGGGCTGGAAGAAGAAATCGCTCGTCAGCGCCGAATGATCCCAAGGCACTTGGCGTCCATCGGTCTCCTTGAGCACCGATTTTCGCACCTCGATCATCAGCGCGGTCAAATTCCGCCCCGGCTCCTGGATGCGGCTGGCGAGCGCGGCGGAGAACGGCGAATTCCCCCCCGCTCCGTCGAGCGCGACATTTCCGGGCTGCGTGGAATAGGCGATGAACGTGCCAACGCCGGTATGCACCTCGGCAAGCCCTTGGCCAATGGCCACCGACCGTGTTCCCATGGAGCGTGCGAGATTGCGCGCCAGCGGGTTGTCCCGGCAGGCATCCAGGAAAACGATGTTGGTCTTCCCCTCGCGCCCAACCTCCATTTGCCGCAGCACGAAGTCGAGGCTAACCGCCTCGAAATCGAGATCGCGCTCGCTTTTGAGGCTTGCGTCGACGGGCACGAGATAATTCTTGCCCCCAACTTGCAGGCCGTGGCCGGCATAGAACAGAACCGCCGCATCCGCATCCTCAAGCGCGCGGGAGAATGCTCTCAGCTTTTCGTCGAAAGCGCGCCTGTCCACATCGAGCCCAAGGATCACGTCGAAACCGGATTGCGTGAGCGATTTCGCCATACTGGCGGCGTCGTTCACCGGGTTGGTCAGCGCGCCGGCCTGAACATAGGCGGCATTGCCGATCACAAGCGCGACGCGCTTTGCGGCGGCGGCGGGCATAGCCGCGAAGCCCTGCAACAGCAAAGCTAAAATCAAATACCTGTAAACGCGCATTGGCTTCTCCCCAGTCTTCGGACACCGTTTCACCAAATCGCCTTCAAAAAAGGGCAGAGCTATGGTTCCAGCGAGGCAATCGGCGCATTTCCTTCTCCCGCGGCAGAACAGCCGCCGCACTCAGCGTCCGGCGCCGTGCGCTGGATTGCCGCGCAAGGGCGGCGGATAGAGGTTGAGCACGGCCGCGCGATGGCGAACGATCATGGTGCGAGGCGTTGAAGAGGAAGCGATGACGAAGCTTTTACCGCCGTCCTATTTTTTTGCGGCGATCGTGCTGGCCATCTTAGCGCATTTTCTTTTTCCTCTGGCGGTGCTGATCCCCTCCGCCTGGCGTGCCGCCGGACTTCTGCCCATTGCGGCGGGTATAGGGTTGAACTTGGCAGCAGACCGGCAATTCAAGCGCTGCCAGACCACCGTCAAGCCCTTGCAGAGGTCAAGCACACTCGTGACGGATGGAGTCTTTCGCATCAGCCGCAATCCGATGTATCTGGGCATGGTTCTAATCCTATGCGGGGTCGCCCTGATCGAGGGAACGGCGAGCCCGTGGATTGCCGTTGCGGCTTTGGCGGCGATCTTGAGCCGGGTGTTCATACGGCGCGAAGAAACGATGCTCGAAGAAACCTTCGGCGCCGTGTTTGAGGACTACAAGCAGAGCACGCGAAGGTGGGTGTGAGGAAGCATCCGTAATTTGGGCTCTCCTGGTGCTTGCCGATCCAGCACTTCACGCTTCGATAAGTTAAGCGTGAACGCTCCTTGATGCCGATCTTCAAACCTCCAAATGCTGGAACATGCATCCCTGAGAATTCATCGCTGCGCCGGCTCAATTGAGGCACGCGCGGTGTTGACTTTTCAGACAGAAATGAAATTGGAGAAAGACAATGCAACAAGCTGGCCTGCATCGAGGGCTGGAGCTCCGGCTGGAAACCTTATGCGCCCGTATCCGCACATTACGGGGCAAAGTCGAAAGAACCGAAGGCGTTGAGAAGATCGAGGGATATGCTGAGATCGCTCAGCTGGAACGGCGCTATAATTTGCTTGAGGAGCGTTTGCTTAAGCTAAACCGCGAACGCAAAGGCTTCGGCCACGGCCTGAGAAATGAGATCGAAAAACTCTCCTACGATTTGTCGAGCGCTGTCGAAGACCTGATGATGCAAATCGATTCTGGCTTCAGGGGGCGGGACCAGCGGCAGGCGCATAAGCCGTAGTGCATCCGCGGCTGGGTGGGTAGAGGGCTTCGTTACCGTCCTTGCAACTCACGCGAGGTACCCAGGAAAGCCTCCGTTTCTCCCATGGGCCGGCTAATCGGCTCAGCGAGGGTGTGCTCGCGCGTAGCCTGCCAGCGCTTTCGCACAGGGCAAGTCCGGCGCATTTCGCGCCGGAGTGTTGCATTTCGCCCCGGCATCGGCGAATCTCGCGCGATGCTGCCCACGGAACTTTCCCTCTTCGACCTCGATGCGCGCGAAAGCGCGGCCCCGCGGCTTGCCGCGTCCCGCACCGTGCCGGTGCTGCTGCCGCTCGCGCTTGGCGAGCCTTACACCTATGCGGTTCCGGACGGGGAGACGCCGCAGCCCGGCGCCTTCGTGGTGGTGCCGCTCGGGCCGATGAAACGCATCGGGGTGGTCTGGCACGAAGCCGGAGAAGCGCGAAAGCCCTTCGATCCGAAGAAGCTCAAGGCGATAGCCGCGACGCTCGACGAGGTGCCGCCTCTGCCGGTAATCAACCTGGCCTTCGCCGATTGGGTCGCAAATTACACGCTCGCGCCCAAGGGCATGGTGCTGCAGATGATGATGAGCGCGCGGCTCGTGTTCGAGGCGGAGGAGCCGCGCTGGGGCTTCCGGCTGGGTGGCGCAGCGCCCGCGCGGATGACAGCGGCGCGAGAGCGCGTGCTCGCCGCGCTGAAGGACGGCTCGGTTTGGTCGAAAAAGAGACTGATGGATGCGGCCAAGGTCAGCGCCGCCGTCATCGATGGGCTGGCGGAGGCACAAGCGTTGATCCGCGCGGAGCTTCCGCGCGCGAGGCCGCCCGCTCCCCGGCCCGATTTCGCCGAGGCCTCCTTGAGCGAGCATCAGGCTGAGGCCGCCACCCAGCTTTGCGCAGGCATTGCCAAAGGCGGGTTCTGGCCGGCTCTCCTCGACGGCGTGACGGGTTCGGGCAAAACCGAGGTCTATTTCGAGGCCGTCGCGGAAGCCTTGCGGCAGGAATACCGGCAAGTGCTGATTCTGCTGCCCGAAATCGCGTTGACGAGCCAGTTCCTGGAACGGTTCGAGGGCCGCTTCGGCTGCCGGCCCGCCGAATGGCACTCCGCTGTCTCCGCCAAGGAGCGCGCGCGCGTCTGGCGCGGCGTGGCCGAGGGCGAGGTGCGCGTGGTAGCGGGTGCCCGCTCGGCGCTGTTCCTGCCCTTTGCCGATCTCGGCCTGATCGTGGTGGACGAGGAGCACGATCCCTCCTTCAAACAAGACGACCGCGTCATTTACCAGGCCCGCGACATGGCTGTTGTGCGCGCCTCCTTGAGCAAAATCCCAATTATCCTCAGCTCGGCCACGCCTTCGGTCGAAAGCATCGTGAATGTGAAGCGCGGACGCTATGCGCATGCGGTACTGCCCGCGCGGTTCTCCGGCAATAGCTTGCCGCATGTCGAGGCCGTCGATCTGAGAGTCACCCCGCCGGAGCGCGGCAACTGGCTCAGCGCGCCAGTCGTGGACGCGGTGAACGGCGCGCTCGGTAAAGGCGAGCAGGCGCTTCTGTTCCTGAACCGCCGCGGCTACGCGCCGCTGACGCTGTGCCGCTCTTGCGGGCTGCGCTTCACCTGCCCGCAATGCACGGCCTATCTCGTCGAGCACCGGCTGCGCGGCCGGCTCATCTGCCATCATTGCGGCTTCTCGCTACCGTTCCCGAAAGCTTGCCCGGCTTGCCACCGCGAGGGTGTGCTGGCGGCGTCCGGCCCCGGCATCGAGCGCGTGTTGGAGGAAGTGAAAAACCGCTGGCCGGAGGCGCGCACATGCGTGCTGTCGAGCGATCTCGTGCCGACCACTGCAGCGCTGCGCGAAATCCTCACCCGCATAACGGAGGGGGGAGCCGACATCATCGTCGGCACGCAGCTCGTCTCGAAGGGGCATAATTTTCCGCAGCTCTCCTTCGTGGGCGTCGTCGACGGCGATCTAAGCCTCGCCACCGCCGACCCGCGCGCGGGCGAGCGCACCTTCCAGCTTTTGCATCAGGTGACGGGCCGCGCGGGGCGCTTCGGCGCACCGGGCACCGGGCTGATCCAGACGCATTATCCCGAGCATCCGGTGATGCGGGCGCTCGTCACCGGCGACCGGCATGCATTTTACGAGGCCGAGATCGCGCTCCGCGAGGAGGCGGGGCTGCCCCCGTTCGGCCGGCTCGCCGCCATCGTGGTGCAGGCCAAGGAGAAGCACGCGGCCGAAGCTTATGCGCGCGCCCTGGCACTGGCGGCGCCCGAGGCGCGGCTTGTGCAGGTACTCGGGCCGGTGGAGGCGCCGCTCGCGGTCATTCGCGGCTGGCACCGGCAGCGGTTGCTTTTGAAAGCCACGCGCGAAGCAGATTTGCAGGCCTATTTGCGGGTGTGGCTCGACGGCGCGGAGCATCCGAAGGGCAACCTCAAGCTGCATGTGGACGTCGATCCGTATAGTTTTTTGTGAGAGGAGAGGTGCATCTCCTTTCCTTCATGGCATCCTAGTTCGTAATTCTGCAAGCGCGGCGGCCCCTCAAAAAGGCGGCTGGGAACCCCGAGACCGGCGCAATTGTACGAACCGGGATCGCTTCCCCGCATTGCGGCTTCTCCTGATTTTAAGGGTAGTCTTGGCAGGCCTTCCTCGCTCGTTGAAGCAACCGGTTCCATTCGTGCGCCGGCGCTTCGTGGCCCGGGGCCATCAAGCAGAGAAGCCGCTGTCCATGACCTCTCTAACGGGGCATTGAAGCCGCCAGACCACGCCCGTCGATGCATAGTTAAGCTCAACT
Organism: Rhodomicrobium sp.; assembly: GCA_052148445.1. Lineage (GTDB taxonomy): Bacteria > Pseudomonadota > Alphaproteobacteria > Rhizobiales > Rhodomicrobiaceae > Rhodomicrobium. The sequence goes on along the minus strand of JBKQIH010000174.1, from coordinate 29,339 downwards.
TGTGCATCGAGGCTTTCCTTCGTAACCCGGCAAAGGACGGTCGAACCGAAGCCGGTCCGGGACGGCGCAGTGACAGCGGGCCCGCCATGCTCGCGCCAGCCTAGTACGAATGTTTCCTCGCCGCCTTCCCCTGGCTGAACGCTCCATTCCACCTCGACGCAGCCACTATCATCGGAGAGCGCTCCGTACTTGCCCGCGTTGGTGGCTAGTTCGTGGAGTGCCATGCCGATGATCTGGGCAGCCGAAGCAGAAACATGAATGGCCGGCCCGCGCAGATCGATGCGCTTATCCACAAGGTCTCTGAAATGCCCAAGCTGAGACCGGGCCAGTTCCTGAAGGTCCACACCTCTCCACTCGCTCTTGATAAGCAGATCCTGGCTCGCGGCCAGCGCTTGGATACGGTCGGCGAAGCGCTCCATGAAGTCTTCGGGATTGTCTGCAACCGTCTGCCTGGCAATGGCCTGCACAACGGATAGCATGTTCTTGGAGCGGTGGTTTACTTCGCGAAGAAGAAGATTGATGTGGCTCTCATGCCGCTCGCGTTCGGTGAGATCGATATAGGCGGCGGCGAGCTTTGCATTTGTTTCCTCCAGAGCTAGCCCATGCTCGATGCGGCGCGAAATCTCCCGGCTGAGCATGATCGTCAATGCCAGAAGAAAACCGGCCGAAAGCACACCAAGTGCAGTGAGGCGTGTTGCTTGCCGGTTTGCACTTGCCAAGGCTTCCGCTTTTCCCAGTCCCACAAGGGCGATAACGGGGAAATTCGTAAGCCGCCGCCAGGCATAAACACGCTCGATGCCATCGAGGGGACTTATCGCGATGAAGGTCCCGGCTAAGCCCGATTTCATCTCGGCAACTGGGTTGACGGCCAAGGCTCCGATCACCGATGGGTCGAGGCCGTGCGGAAGGGTGTAGCCCCACACGGCCTGGCCATTCTCGCTAATCAGGAGAAGCGCCCCGCTCATCCCAAGCTCGACGCGGCGATACATGGCCGTGCCATGCTCGGGATCGAGCAGGAAGAGCACCACGCCTGCAAAGCTGCCATCTTTCCCCTCGAGCCGTTGTGTGGCGGGAATGATGGCGCGCTGCGGCAAGAGTCCGGCCGTAAGCTTACCCAGGCGGAGGCCAACTATCGCGCTATCCCTGGTGAGGCGAAAAAATTCGAAATCCGAAAAATTGCCCGGCAGGGAAGCGACATCGCCAGATGTGGACCGCAGGCCGCCGTCCGGTCCGATCACGGCGATGCTGGTAAGCGCAGCGGCATATTTCGTAATTTCCTGTTTCAGTTCCGCGAGGAAGGAGGCGTCATCCTCGGATTCGACGCGCCGCTTGACGAGTTCCGCTGCCAAGGCCACGGCGTCCAGGGTTCCCTCGGAATCTTCCTGTAACGCCGTCGCAAGATACGACACTTGAAGCCGCGCCGCCTCAAGAGCGTCCTGTTTGGCCCTTTGGATGGACAACGCCAGAAGTGCGGCAATCATCAACAGGATCAAGCTAGTAACAATAGCGATCCAGTGGTGAAATCTCCATTTTTTAATGGAGTCTATGACATCGGGCATCCGCATTACACGCGATGCTACGCCATCAATATTAATAGCGGGTATTGCAAGGAACGAAAAAACGAACCGAAGAAACTTGCATCCGGCTGAATATCGCATCAGGACACTACCCGACACCTTAAAAGCAGCAAATTCTGCCTCTGCGGCCAGCGGGAAATGCATGCGCTGGCCGCCACGGCCGGAACCCTCAAGACTTGCGCTAAAAGTAAAGCGCGGCATCGCCATAGACGCGCTTACCGGCCAGCGCGCTCGCACTGGTTTTCGAGAAGAAAAGGCAGGCTTTCGGCCCAGCCTTTTCTAAGTTGCACTCACGGCAGAAGCACTACTTGCTCGCCGCAGGGATCCCCGGAAGTAGGTCAAGCATCGTCTCGTCGCACACATTCTTGGTTAGAGTAACGGCGTAATTTTTGTCGCCCCGTTGCATGTTGACGGTCATCTCGTAGAGATTCTGCATCTTGTTTTTGGGGCAATCGGCCCTGAAATCGAACTTGGCAAAATTTATAGGCGTGCCGCATCGGCCGCCCGCGCTTCCCAAAACACTGTTCAGCGGTTTCCCAGGGATAGGCTTAGAGGAAATGTTGACACCCTTTGGAGCCGTTATGAATGTCTTCGCCCCCCGGTCGTAATCGCTAATCGGTCTTACCCGGACAGTTGTAACGGTAGTCCCTTCGATCAGGTTGCGCATGAGAAGTTTGGGCTCGCCCGCAGTCGTCTCGCAATCGGGCGTCGTACCGGATATGCCCAGACCGGCAGCAATCTTATCGGAATCGTCCGAAGGCATGCCTGGAACAAGATCGAGCATAGTTTCATCGCAGACATTCTTAGTTAAGGTTACTGTATACTTTCGTCCTGACCGCTCCATATAGACCGTCATCTGATATAGATTTTCGACTTTATCCGAACTGCAAGTTTTCTTGTAGCCGAACTGACCGAAATTTACAGGAAATCCGCATCGGCCTGGATTATCGTCATCGGTGCCCAATACCTCATCCAGTTTTTTCCCTTTAAGAGTTCTGGAACCGAGTAGATTAACTTGACCTCCCAGGAAACTTCCTACGGATAGAAAGCGTTCCGCACGTTCGTTGTAGTCACTATACGGCTTGGCATATACCCCTGTAACTGTCGTTCCCTCGATCAAGTTACGTATGAGGAGTATGGGCTGGTTCGCAGTGGATTGGCAGTCCGGGGTCGCCGGAGTGGTGCCGCCAGATAGACCTAAACCTTGATCCGCCGCCTGTTGCGCATATGCCCCTGAGCCGCCTAGCACTGCCATAATGACAGCGGCCGCAAAAATAGACTTTTTCATTCGATCCCGTCCTTTTTGAGCCTGGTTGGATAGATCTATTGCAAATGTGCGTATCCATTGCATCAACCAATATCGCTACCGAGGCTTGCTCTACAGGGCGACGGGAAAGTCACATCGTGTCAAAAATAAGGGGTCAGCAAGGCGAGATCGCGCTCGTATCCGTAAAGCACGCCGGGCACTGTGCTGCATCGCACGCAAGGTTCCGCTTTAGTTAATTCCGCCGCTGCGGCCGGCGGGAAATGCATGCGATGGCCGCCACGGCCGCCTCAACATTTGCGCAAAAAGTAAAGCGCGGTTTCACCATAGACACGCTTATCGGCCAGCGTGAACGCGGCGGGAATGGCGGGCGCGGCATCGGCCCGCTCTTCAAGCACGCAGACCGCGCCGTCCGAAAGCCAGCTTCCCCCGGCCGCGGCGGCGAGTGCGAGTTCGCCGAGACCTTTGCCATAGGGCGGGTCGGCGAAGAGAAGCTGAAACGGCTGCATCGGCGCCGCGGGGCCGAGTTTGGTGGCATCGCGCCGCCAGACCTTGCTGGCGCCCGTCAAGCCGAGCGCCTCGATATTCTCGCGGATCGCACCGCGCGCGTCCGCGCTGTCCTCCACGAACAAGCAGTAGGCCGCGCCGCGCGACAGGGCTTCGAGGCCGAGCGCGCCTGTGCCGGCGAAGAGGTCGAGCACGCGCGCGCCCTCGATCTCGAAATCGTCCATGCCATGGGCGAGGATGTTGAACAGCGACTCGCGCGCCCTATCCGAGGTCGGACGCGTGTTGAGCCCCCCCGGCGCGGCGATGGGCCGGCCCCGGAAGCGGCCGCCCACGATCCTCACGAGGGCTCCTTACCCGGCCGGGAGCCCGGCTTGCGCGGCCCTGAGCGTGGCTTGGCGTGAGCCGCTTTGCCGCCGCTGCGGAACGGTTTGCCTTCGCCGCGCTTGCCCGCCGGCCTGTCACCGCCGCCACGGCCCGAAGACCGCCCGCCCTCGTGACGGGGCTTGAAGGGTTTGCCTTCGCCTTCCGCCGCGGGGCGGAACGAAGCCCGCGGCGGACGCGGCCTATCGCCCCGAGGCTCGAATCCCTCGCGCGGCTTGCGCTCGCCGGCTGTGCCCTCTGTCCTGGCCTCGAACCGGCGCGGCGGGCGTGGCCTCTCGCCCCGAGGCTCGGATCCCTCGCGCGGCTTGCGCTCTCCGGCTGCACCTTCTGCCTTGCCCTCGAAACGCCGTGGCGGACGCGGCCTGTCGCCTCGAGCTTCGAATCCTTCCCGCGGCTTGTGGTCTCCGGCCGCACCTTCTGCCCTGGCCTCGAAACGGCGTGGCGGGCGCGGCCTGTCGCCCCGAGCTTCGAATCCTTCGCGCGGCTTGCGCTCTCCGGCTGCACCTTCTGCCTTGTCCTCGAAACGCCGTGGCGGACGCGGCCTGTCGCCCCGAGCTTCGAATCCTTCGCGCGGCTTGCGCTCTCCAGCTGCACCTTCTGCCTTGTCCTCGAAACGCCGTGGCGGACGCGGCCTGTCGCCTCGAGCTTCGAATCCTTCCCGCGGCCTGTGCTCGCCGGCTGTGCCCTCTGTCCTGGCCTCGAAACGCCGTGGCGGACGCGGCCTATCGCCCCGAGGCTTGAATCCCTCGCGCGGCTTGCGCTCTCCGGCTGCACCTTCTGCCTTGTCCTCGAAACGCCGTGGCGGGCGCGGCCTGTCGCCCCGAGGCTCGAATCCCTCGCGCGGCTTGCGCTCTCCGGCCGCGCCTTCTCCCCTAGCCTCGAACCGGCGCGGCGGACGCGGCCTATCGCCACGAGACTCGAATCCTTCACGCGGCCTGCGCTCTCCGCCGGCACCTTCTCCCCTGGCCTCGAACCGGCGTGGCGGACGCGGCCTTTCGCTCCGCTGGTCTGGGCCGAGTTTCCGGAAGCGCGGCCGTTCGCCGTCCGCTCTGTCTTTGTGTTCTTCAAAATGCGCATCGGTGCGGGGCGTCCATTCCGCCGTTTGCGGTTTCTCGCCAGATGCGGCACGTTCGGGCCGCCCACGGAGCGGCGCGCCGCGCTCCGGCCTTTCAGCCCTGTCGCGCCACGGCCGGGACTCTCCGGTGTCCCGCGTCCGGTCCTCGCTTGGACCGCGCCGGGTTTCGAGACCCTCACCACGGGGTTCTTTCTGGAAGCGGCGGGCGGCCGGCTCGCGTCCGTCCTCACGCGCGCTGCTGCGGCTGCGGAACGGGGGCTTTTCCCCGCGCTCGCCATCCCGGACGAAGCGGCCTTCGCGCGGTTTGGGTTCCGCCACGAATTCGACCTTCGGAGCCTCGCTGCCGTCCATCGCCAGGATGCGCCGGCGCTTGAGCGGGCGCGCTTCCTCTCCGGCCCTCTCGGGCCGCGTCTCCACAGGCTTACGGCGCAGATAGGTGGGCTTCGCGCGTCCAGGCGCAAGCCGCCTCTCCTCGCGCGGGATTTCGCGCCTAACGCCGAGCTGGCGCGAAAGCCGCGGGCCAAGCTGGTCTTTCAAGACGGTGGTTTTCACCTCCTCGATTTGGCCGGTCTCCAAATCGCCGAGGATGAACGGGCCGAACGACACCCGGATCAGCCGGTTCACCGTCAGCCCCAAATGCTCCAGAATGCGGCGCACCTCGCGGTTCTTGCCTTCGCGGATCGATACGTTGATCCAGACATTATCGCCCTGCTCGCGTTCGAGCGAGGCTTCGATGGGGCCGTAGCTCACCCGATCGATGGTAACGCCGTCCGCAAGGTCTTGGAGCTGAGCCTCGGTGACTTGCCCATACGCGCGCACCCGGTAACGTCTCGACCAGCCCGTGGAGGGCAGCTCAAGATGGCGCGCGAGATCGCCGTCATTGGTGAGCAGCAGCAGCCCCTCGGTGTTGAAATCGAGCCGGCCGATGGAAATCAGGCGCGGCAAGTTTTCCGGCAGCGCCTCGAAGACGGTCGGTCTGCCTTCCGGGTCTTTATGGGTTGTAACGCGGCCTTTGGGCTTGTGATAGCGCCAAAGCCGCGGCGGCTCGGGGGCCAGCAGCGGCTTGCCGTCCACCACCACCTTGTCGGACGGCAAAACGTCGAGCGCGGCGCTTTCGATAATCGCGCCGTTGACGGACACGCGCCGGTCCTCGATCAGCCCCTCGGCCTCGCGCCTTGAGCACAGGCCCGACCGCGCGATGACTTTCGCCACGCGCTCCGCGCCGGCCTTCCCGGCTTCTTCTTTTTCGTCGATCATGACCCCGGCCAATTAAAGAGTAATCGATGGCAGGGCGCGCTGCTCACAGAAAGCGGGGCGTCCGGCGCTTGTAGTCGAGATAGACATCGCCATAGGCCTGATGCAGCCAAGGCTCCTCGGTGTAGGGCATGATAACATAAACCAGCACGGCGAGCCCGCAGAGGATGACGGCATGGAGCTGGCCATTCGCTAGCCCCGCGCCCGTGAAGCCCAAGATTGAAGCGACATATTGCGGGTTGCGGCTATAGCGGTAAAGGCCGTTTGTGACGAGGCCCTCGTCCGCCCCATAGGTGTTTTCGATGCCGAGATCGAAATAGCCGTAAACCGTGAAGCCGAATCCGGCGAGCCCAAAAATTAAGCCGATGGCGAAGCGCAAGGCTTCGCTGCTCTCCGGCCAGTGGACCGTCAGGATCGTGTAGAGGATGGTCAGGCCGAGACCGGAGCGGAACAGCGGCCAAAAGGTGAAATGCTGCCAGCTTTTGGTAGAGGGCGTGGGCCACAGTTTAAATGAGCTGGAGGTCGCGGTTGCGAAAAGCAGGACATTTAAGAGGATGAGCGCAGCCGCAGCCACGTCGAAGATGATGCCGGTGAAGGACGCCATTTGAAAACCGGTGACGATTGAGTTTTGTGCCAAGCCGCGTGCCGTGTGGCGGCCCGGCGCCTAGCTCTGCATGGGCAGGAGCGCCGGGTCAAGCCCCGCGATGCGGGACAGCCCGTGCACTGCCACCCGGTGGCCCCGGTCAGCCGCGGGAGGTCTCAGGCAGATATCCACATTTTGCACCGTTGTCCACAGGCGTATACGGAATATCGCCTGGAATTGCCCCGTTGTAGTTCCGAGGCAGGTTGCGGCCGGCAGCGGGGTGCCGTAACCTGCCTTAGACGGCAGTATTGATAGCAGTACAGCGTAATTGTGAGGTGGGTTGCATGATCGCTTTATTTGATAATCCAAACTACTGGCATAGGCGCGCTGAGCAGGTTACGAACCGCTTGGCGCAGATTAGCGATAAAAGCGAGCGCGATATGCTGCTTCGCTTGCACGAGGACTACATCAGACTGGCGTGCGCGGCCATGGTGCGCGCGAAAGCGGCCACGGAAATCCAGCCTGGATGCCCTCAGGAAGGGCGCTTCCGTCTGAAATCTCTGCGCTAGGACGTTGCGGCCGTTGCGGATTTGGCGCCTAGGCGTTGCAGTCCCGTGCGCAGTGCAGCGCGAAGCGATGCGCCGCAGACACGGGATGACGAGCATCGGATCCAGGATTAAACTTGCTTGGGGGCCTGCAACGTCCGGCTCACGCCATGCTCGGTCTTCTCCCAATGGAACGGTGCGTGGAAGAGCTGCCACACCGCGCGGTAGGCCGCCGCCGAGACGTAGAGCCAATAGACCGGAATGAAGATGACGTGCGGCCAAAGGCCTTTGTGGCCCGTACCGCGCAGGCTTAATGCGCCGAGCGCAAGATTGACCGCATAGCCGGCGGCGAAATTTACGATCGCGATGGTGAGCAAAATGTCACCGCCGAGCGTTCCGCCGCGCTGAAAGAGCGTGCCAAAATAAGCGTCGTAGGCCAGCACCGCGTAAAACAAGGGATGCGCAAGCGACGATACGATGATGCCGGCGAAATAGGCGTGGAAGGCGAGGAAGCCCGTGAGCCGGGTTTCGCGCAAGGTCGCCAGCGGCGCCCGCATGTGTACGCCGAAGGTTTGCATCCAGCCTTTGAGCCAGCGCGTGCGCTGCTTCAGCCAAGGGTAGGACTGGCAGCACGCCTCCTCGTAGGTCGTGGAATCGAGCGTTTCGACGCGGTAGCCCGCCCGGTGCAGGCGCATGCCAAGATCGGCGTCCTCGGTGACGTTATAGGGGTCCCAGGCGCCAAGCGCGCGTAAAACGCCAATGCGGAAATGGTTCGAGGTGCCGCCCAGCGGCAGCGGCAGGCCGAAGCGGCTCAAGAGCGGCAGCAGCCCGCGGAACAATGTGCAATATTCGATGGTGAATTGGCGCGAGAGCCAATTTTCGGTGGCGTTGAAATAGTCGAGCCGGGCCTGGAGGCAGGCCACGTCGGGGGAGGCGTGGTGAAACGCCGTGGCGGCTTTGCGGAGCTGATCCGGTTCGGGGCGGTCCTCCGCATCGTAGATCACGGCGAGATCGCCGGTCGCAAATTGCAGCGCATAGTTCAGCGCTTTCGGCTTAGTGCGCGGCTGGCGGTCGGGTACGACGATCAGGTCGACATTGCCCGGAAAGGCGAGCTTCGTTGCCGCCTCGATGGTGGCGGTGTCCACGGCTTCCAGAACGATTTTGATGTCGAGCTTCGCCGCCGGATAATCGAGGTCTACCAGCGCCTTAGCCAGATACGGCAAGATCTCCACTTCCTTGAAAAGCGGCACAAACACAGTGTAGCGCGGGCATTCCGCATCGCTTAACAGGGCCGGCTTGCGCTTTTCCGCTTGCGGGAAGACGAGGCTTAGCGCGGCCGCCAGCCGCAGCCCGGTGGCAAGCAAAAAGAACAGCGAAAGCAGCAAAGCAAAAATCGTCGCCGCTTCCTGAGGCGCGGTGGCCAGGGCGCCAATGGCAAGGCCCGCGACGATCGCACCGCAATTGACTTGCCAAGTGACGAGCCCCGTTTTCGCGCTCCATTGCGGGTGCGACTTCATCAGCCCGCTCACCGCGCGCCCAACGAGCACGCGCCCGTAAGACTGGGTTACCGAGTCGATCAGCTCTTGCCGGGTGATAAGCTTAAGATGCCTTCGTTTGGTGCCGAGCTTTTGTGAAAGCGCCATCAGTTTATGAATGGAGAAGCTCTGTCCGTTGACCGCGACCACGCCAGCCCCGGCGCCCGCAAGCGGAACAGGGCGCTCGATCAGGAGCCAAGCCTTGGACGGCGCGGCCGGAAGGTGCACGCGGTAAGGCGCGCCGCCAGCGGCGAAAGACAGCATTTTGGACAGCTTGCCGTAAAAGTCGGACGGTTTTAGCGCGCCGGATGCGATCGCAGTTTGGATGAGCCCCACTTTCGCATTGCGCGCCGCCATCTCCAGCTCGTGGATAAGCGGTGCCGGCCAGCCGAGAGACAAGAAAAAGTTGCGCTCGAAATCGATATCGGATGTTGTAACGGGGCCTGGGGGTATTACGCTCTGGGCAGGAGACCGCCAGCCGCTTGCATTGCCGTTTTGCCGGGGACTATGGTCGGCGGAGCGCGGCTGAAGCGGAACCAACTCGAGACTCATCTGTTCTATATCGCTTAAAGTGTTATTAACTATTGTACACAATAGAGATAAACCGCTCTTGTCAATCAACCGGGGATTGCAGTGAAGATCTGGACCACCTACTTCTGGTTTCGGCGAGTGTTGGGAGGTTTGTGCCTTGCCCTGCTCGCAGCCTCGATGGCGTTGGCGCCGGAAGATGCGGCGGCTCAAACGGGACCCAAGCCCGATTGGTCGTGGCTGCCCAGCTTAAGGGTTGTGACGGAGGCCGATTATCCGCCTTTCAACTATTACGACGAGGACGGCCAGCTCACCGGTTTCAATATAGATCTTGCTCGCGCAATCTGCCGTGAGCTTGCGGTCAATTGCGATATCAGCACCGCCGAGTGGAACAGCCTTATGCCGTCCCTCAAGAACAACGAGGCCGATGCCGTTTTCGCTTCGGTGGCCATCACATCGAAATCCTTGAGCGAGGCCGATTTCACAAGCCGCTATTATTCGACACCGGCCCGCTTTGCTGCGAAGACCGGCAGCCCTATCGGCCAAATCTCTGCCGCTGAGCTGCAGGGGAAAAAGATCGCCGTGGTGCAGGGCTCCGCTCACGAGGCTTTCTTACGCGATTTCTTCGAAGGGGCGGAGATCAAGCCCTATGCATCGCAGGCCGAGGCGCGCAATGCGCTGAAGAACGGCGATGCGGATCTACTGTTTGCCGACGCCATCTCGCTCATGTTTTGGTTGCAAGGCACCGATAGTGCACGCTGCTGCGAGTTCAAAGGCGAGGGCTACATCGAGCCGCGTTATTTCGGCGACGGTGCAGGCATTGCGGTGAGGAAGGGCAATGCGCGGCTGCGCGAGGTGCTCGACTATGCCTTAGCCCGCGTCAAAGCCTCGGGCCGTTACGAAGAGTTGATGCTGCGATATTTCCCCCTGCCGCTTTATTAGAGGTCAAAAACCCGCAAAGCGGATATCGCAAATGAAACTCGATGGAACGGTTGCAATCGTAACGGACGCGCCGGGCGGTATCGGCCGTTGCCGGTATATGAATTAGCCGGCCCAACCTCACACAAAGGGGAAATGCGCATGTCACCGCGGCAGAAAGTTTCAACGTGCTTCTGGTTCGATACCAATGCCGAGGAGGCTGTGAAGCTTTACGTTTCCCTGTTCGAAAACTCCGAAATCACCGGTATTTCGCGCTACGGCAAGGGCGCCCGGATGCCCGAAGGACTGGCGCTGGTTGTCAACTTCACCCTGGCCGGCAGGGAATTCATGGCCCTCAATGGAGGCCCGCAATTTACGCTCAGCGAAGCCGCGTCGATGGTGGTGTACTGCGAGACGCAAGCCGAGATCGACCGGCTATGGGCGGCGCTGCTCGAAGGCGGCGGCCGCGAGCAGCAATGCGGCTGGCTGAAGGACCGCTTCGGGCTTTCTTGGCAAATCGTGCCGGCTCGGGTGAAGGAGATGATGCAGGACCCAGACCCGGCGAAAGGGGCCCGCGCCTTTAAAGCCATGATGACCATGGTGAAATTCGACATCGCCAAGCTGGAGGCGGCTTTCCGGGGCGAATGAGTTCGCAAACGCTCGGACGCATACTCAGGTTAAGTACTATGACAAAGAGTAAAATGAATCCTAAGGTTGACGCATGTTTAAGTAAATCAGAAAAGTGGAAGGAAGAATTCGAGAAATTGAGAATGATCGCTCTTGACTGTCAGCTGACCGAAGAATTGAAGTGGGGTGTCCCGTGTTACACGTTTCAGAACAAGAACATAGTTTTAATACATGGCTTTAAAGAATATTGTGCGCTTCTGTTTTTCAAAGGTGCCTTGTTAAAGGATGCCAATGGTATTTTAATCCAGCAAACGGAGAATGTGCAGGCGGCGCGCCAGATTCGGTTCACAAATTTGGAAGAAATAGTTGAGATGGAAGCCATCTTGAACGCTTATATTTATGACGCAATTGAACTGGAAAAAGCCGGTTTGAAAGTGAGTCTCAAAAAGACTGCCGAATTCATAATTCCTGACGAATTTCAAGATAAATTAGATGAAATCCCAGCCTTGAAAACTGCTTTCGATGCACTGACGCCGGGACGGCAAAGGGCATACATTTTTTATTTTTCTTCACCCAAACAGTCCAAAACCCGGGAGTCGAGGGTTGAAAAATGTATGCCGCAAATTCTCGATGGAAAGGGATTGGATGATTAGGTCGTATACCGATAAATGATATTCAAATCGGTTAACCTGGATATGCTCAAAAACATGAAACCCCAGAATTTCGCGGTCACAAGCCGCCCGCGGTTCGCAGAGCTCAATGGGAATGAGCACCCTGTCATGGAGTTTGCCGATTACGAGCGGCGCTTGTCCTCGCTGCAAGGTGTGCTGCAACTCATTCAGCAAGCCTACCTTGGAACGGGCGACCGGGCGCTCATCGCCCTTGAGGGCTTGGATACCGCCGGTAAGGGCGGCTTGGTGCGCCGCCTCGGCTGGGCTCTCGATCCGCGCAGCTTCAAGGTCCATCAGATCTCGGCGCCGGACGAACATGAGCGCGCCCAGCATTACCTCCAGCGATTTTGGCACCGCCTGCCGTCCGGCAAGCAAATCGCGGTGTTCGACCGCTCCTGGTACGGCCGCGTGCTGGTCGAGCGCGTCGAAGGCTTCGCCACGAAGAAGGAGTGGCGGCGCGCCTATCGCGAAATCAACGAATTCGAGCTTCTGCTCGCAGAATCGGGCGTCCGCCTCGTGAAGCTGTTTCTGCATATCACGGCGGACGAGCAGGAACGCCGCTTTCGCGACCGGCTTTTCAATCCCGTGAAGCGCTGGAAACTGTCCTATGAGGATTTCCGCAATCGCGCCCGCTGGAGCGATTACGAGACGGCGATCGAGGACATGATGGAGGAAACCTCGACGGAGCATGCGCCGTGGTATCTCATTCCTGCCAACAACAAACTCTATGGCCGGGTCGCCGCATTTCGCATCCTTGCAGACCGGCTCGGCAAGGACGTGCCGCTGGAACCGCGCCCCATCGATCCCCGTCTGCTGCGGGAAGCCGAGATCGCGCTGAAGCTTTCGGCGGCGGACATGGAGCGCGCCACCCAACCGGCGAAAGTAAAGCCCAAGATCAAGAGGGCCGCGCCGGAGGGTTGATTGCGGCGCAACGATGGAGGAGCCGCGTAACGTGCCTTCTTGCTAGCAAAACGCGCGGTTCGAAGCGAAAACTTATTTTGCGGCTTGTGAAAGCCAGCCTGAATGCGTTTAGCTACCTTCAGCGCAAGGGAAGCCAGCGCTGATAATCATTGCACCCTTGAGCAGGAGGACGCTTATGGCTCTCAACCCGAAAGTATTGAACCGGCGCGGCGCAATCGCACTTGCTGGCGCCCTCGGCACAGCTGTTCTGACTGTTCGCACAGGAGGATTCGTCGCTCCAGCTACGGCCGCCGGTAAGGACGAGGCAAAGGCTGGGGAGGACGTCTCGGCGACCGAGGATTTGATGCGCGAGCATGGTGTGATCAGACGAATTCTCCATGTCTATTCCGAGCTTGCGGCGCGCTTGCAGCCGGACACGGGCAAGTTCGATCCCGCGGCGCTCGCCGATGCCGCAAAACTCTTCCGGGAGTTCGGCGAGGACTATCACGAGCGCATGCTAGAAGAGGCTTATATCTTTCCGGAAGTGCGGAAGGCTGGCGGACCGAACGAAAAGCTCGCCGAAGTCCTGGTGGCCCAGCATGACCGCGGGCGGCAAATCACCGATTATATCCAACGCGTGGGCTCTGGAGGTAAAATTGACGGCAACGCCAAGCCGCTTTCGGACGCGCTGGTCTCGACAGTGCGCATGTATAGTGCTCACGCCGCTTGGGAAGACACGATCATTTTCCCGTCCTGGAAGGCGATGCAGCCGAAGGCCAAGCTTGAGGAACTCGCCGATAAATTCGAGGACATCGAACACGAACAATTCGGCAAGGACGGTTTCGAGGACGCGGTAGCGCATATCGCTCGCATCGAGCAGACGCTCGGCCTGGGAGACCTTGCCGCTTTTACCGCAGCGCCCCCGCCGGTCTGAGCGCCAGCTTCAGCGGCGGCGGCAAAAATTTCGTATTGAGGAGCCCGGACGCGGTTACCGGGAAGAATTTTGCCGCCTGCCACAGGGGAGCATCCGCCTGCTTGCGTTATTCCGCCGCAGCCAGGTCCGCGCTTGTTTGCTTGCTGTGTGACAAGCCAAAAAAGTAGAAAGCCAAAGTGTGCAAATTTGCGGGCCGGCAGACTTTTGCCCGCGGCGGGATAGAGCTTGCGCACTGGGAAGGGTGGGCATGCGTTCACGGCGCTGGGTCAGCTGGATAGCGGTCATAGGCATGTTATTGCATGCCGCTACTCTCGCGCGCCACAACGCATTGCTGTTCAAACAAGCCACCCTGATCCAGGAAGCGGCGTTGGGCGTAGCGTTCGAACCCGGCGCTATTTGCCATGCGGGGGGCGGGGCGCAGGAGAACGGGAAGGCGCAAGGCGCTCCCGGAAAGAGCCCAGCTGGCGCGCCAACTCATTGTCCGGTCTGTCTCGGCCTTGTCTCCGCCCATGCTACACCGCCAAGCGAGGCGCCAGTCTTGCGCGTGCCGCGGACCGTCATCGCGTTCGGTTTCGCTTCCCGCGATCCACAGCTCGCGCCCCTGCCCGCGGTTCGCCGGCCCTCCAATCGCGGTCCCCCAAGCATCGCCTAATCGCGTGCCGTGACAACCGAGACGCGATAACGGGCGGTGGGCCCGGCGTGTCTCAACGCAACTTGCTTGAGGGGTTTCATCTTATGTCGAAATACATCCTTGCGGTGCTTGGGTGCACCGCAGCCGCGGGGCTGTGCGCTGCACCGGCCTTCGCGCAATCCAGTCCGCCATCGCCGCCGACGCATCTGCCGCCCGTTATCGTGGAACAGAAAAAAGCCCCGCCGCGGGAAAAGGAAGCCGGCTCCGCTGTGCCTAACAGCGAGCCGGGGCCGGCCTCACAACATGAGGGTCAACACCCGCTTGCGGCGGCGCCGGCGAGCAGCACCACGATCGCCAGCGAAGCCATTGCCGGCAAGAAGCCGGCAACCAACGACACCGCTCAATTACTGTCCGGAACACCCGGCGTCAGCTTAGCCGCGAATGGCGGTGTCTCCAGCTGGCCCGCGATCCACAGCATGGCGGACGAGCGCGTGAAAACCGAATTGGATGGTATGCTGATTACAGCGGCGTGCCCCAACCATATGAACCCTGTGCTATCGTATGCCGACCCGTTGGCCGTCGCCCAAGTCAAAGTGTACGCAGGCATCACGCCGGTGAGCGCCGGCGGCGACAGCATTGGCGGCACGATCCGGGTGGAAAGCGCCGCTCCGCGTTTCGCGGCTGGCGATGGTGTGATTACCTACGGCTCAATCTCCGTTTTCGGGCGCAGCAATGGCGACGGGATCTCCACCAGCGGCACCGTTTCGGCGGCGACGAGCAATATCAACGTTACCTACACCGGTTCCTGGGCCAAGTCCGGCGATTACAAGGACGGCAACGGCACCACGATAGACTCGACGCTCTATCGGACTGAAAATCACAAGCTCTCGCTGGCTATCCGCGACAACACGGATTTGCTTATCATCGAAGCCGGCGTCCAGCACATCCCGTTTGAAGGCTTCCCCAACGAGTACATGGACATGGTCAACAATACGGCCTGGTTCGTGAACACGCACTATGTGGGGCAGTTCAACTGGGGCAAGCTCGATCTGCGTGCTTATTATCAGGATACGCAGCACGAGATGAACCTCACCGCTGAAGGCGACAAGCTCGCCTATATGGGCGGCTCCCCGATGCCGATGTATACCCATGGCCAAAACTTCGGCTATTCGGCAAAGGCCGAGATTCTGGAGTCTCCGCGGGATATGCTCCGCATTGGCAGCGACTTCCACGGCTTCCTGCTGGACGATTGGTGGCCGGCAGTGCCAGGGCAGGCTCCCTGGATGGGGCCAAACACCTTCTGGAACATCAACGGCGGACAGCGCTACGATCTCGGCACTTTCGCCGAGTGGGAGCGGAAATGGGACCCGCAGTGGACCACGCTTTTTGGCGTCCGCAACGACGTCGTTTGGATGAATACTGGGAATGTTCAGGGGTATAGCAACGACATGAACATGCTGTATCAACCGGACGCGACCATTTTCAACGCCGAGAATCATGCCCGCACCGACGTAAACTTCGACGCGACCGCGCTCGCCCGCTACGACGCCGATTTGTGGAGCACCTAC
The DNA here is from genome assembly GCA_052148445.1 of Rhodomicrobium sp. Taxonomy (GTDB): domain Bacteria; phylum Pseudomonadota; class Alphaproteobacteria; order Rhizobiales; family Rhodomicrobiaceae; genus Rhodomicrobium. The sequence goes on along the minus strand of JBKQIH010000174.1, from coordinate 13,841 downwards.
GAAGGCGGCTTTTCGATGAAGACGCGCTCGCCAAGCCTGTACGAGCGTTACGATTGGTCTACCAACGCAATGGCGGCCATGATGAACGGCTGGGCTGGCGACGGCAACATGTACGTTGGCAATATCGACCTCAAACCGGAGACGGCTTATACGTTCAGTTTCAGCTATGATTGGCACGATGGCGCTTCCCTCAAGGACAGCGGCGGCGACAGGGACTGGCAGCTGAAAATCACTCCTTACTACTCCTATGTGGCCGATTACATCGACGTAAGGCGGTGCGGGCCGGCCGGCACGCAGCTGATGATGATGACGAATTGCACCGCGGCCAATCTAACGGCCACGTCGGGCCCCGTGGAGCTGATATACGTAAACCAGGACGCTGAGATTTTCGGCGCCGATATCTATGGCCGCATGCCGCTGCTCCATACCGATGAGTACGGCAAGTTCTCGCTGGTAGGCGTTGCGGGCTACGACCGCGGCATCAATCTCGTTACCGGCGGCGGCCTCTACCACATGATGCCGCTCAACGCGAAATTGACCGTCGAGCACAAGCTGGGGAACTGGAGCAGCACCGCCGAGCTGCAGCTTGTAGACGCCAAGACCGATATCGAAACGGTCCGCGAGGAGTTGCAAACGCCCGGCTACGCGCTGGTCAATCTGCGCAGCAGCTACCTGTGGGGACAGGTCCGCTTCGATCTCGGCGTCGAGAACCTGTTCAATCAGCAATACTACTCCCCGCTCGGGGGCGCTTATTTGGGCAACGCCGCGGCCTCGAACTACGGCGCTGGGCCATTCACGCCCCTCGCGGGCATGGGCCGCAACATCTATGCCGGCGTGACCGTGAAGTTCTAGAAAGAGCGCTTGCGGCGGAACCTGCTCCGGACGGGGCTGTTGCCGCCGCGAGCTACACGCAAGCAAGCTCGTGCGGCTTGCGCAAACACGTCAGCTCGTCTTTTAACCCCGTCATAAAGTAAGAGGATACGACCATGAGAAAATTCACCTCCCTCGCCGCCGCCGCGAGTGTGCTCGCGTTCTTCAGCTTCAGCGCAGCTCAAGCGCAGGAGTTCCGGCAGGGTGATTTGACAATCGCAAACCCCTGGGCGCGTCCAACCGCGGACGGCCAGAAGAATGGCGCCGCCTATCTTTCCATCAAGAATGGCGGCAGCGAAGCCGATAAGCTCGTTTCGGCCGAAAGCCCGGCGGCCGATACGACCCACCTGCATGAAACGGTCAACGAGAACGGCGTTATGAAAATGCTCGCCGTGAAGGGCGGGATCGAGGTTCGGCCGGACTCCACGTTCGAATTCAAGCCCGGCGGCTATCACATCATGCTCATCGGCCTGAAAAAACGGCTCGTCGAAGGACAGACCGTTCCCCTTACGCTCACCTTTGCAAGAGCGGGCGCGGTGAACGTCGAAGTGAATGTGGAAAAAACGCCCGCTCCCATGGGGAAGATGGACCATCCAATGCATTGATTGGAAAAGAGAACGCGGCGGCCTGCCTTGGGCAGTCCACCGGGCACTTCATGCCTTATCTCTCTCGTGCGCTTCGTGCATGTCCCGATTCATGTGCCTTCAGGTTAGCGATGAGCGACGAAGTGGGCCAGCAGGTTTGCGGCAGCTTTGCCTGCCTCTGATAGGCTCCGGCCGCGGCGCGGGTCCGTCCGCCCGCCTTGCCGTCGATGGTGTCGCTGTAAAAGTGGAGCGCGGTAAGCCGCGTCTGCATATATTGCACATCCGCCGTGGAGATTTGCACGATCGGATCCCACGGACGCGCAAATGCCTGGCTGCCCCCGATACGGTCGGCGAGATGGCTCACGAACAGCGCGTAAAGATCGGACTTGTTATATTCCCGGATCACCTGGAAGTTCTGGAAGGTAAGGAAGGCAGGTCCATAAACCCCCGCGGGCTGCAGTAGCGAGGCTTGCCAGCTGAGCGTCTCCGGCGGAAATGTGCCTCCCTTGACCGGGGCAATTCCCATCGCGGCCCATTCGCTGACCGGTTTGCGGATGTCGAGATAGCCGAGCGAGCAATCGACGCTTGCCGGCGCGCGCACCTCGAACCCCCATGGCTGCGTCCGGTCCCAGCCGAAGTGCTTGAGGTTGTTGGCGAGCGAGGCCAGCGCGTCCGGCACGGAATGCCATATGTCTTTCTTGCCGTTGCCGTCCTGGTCGACCGCAAATAAGTAGTAATCCTCGGGCATGAACTGGACGAGGCCCATGGCTCCGGCCCAGGAGCTCTTCATATCCTTGGGCGCGATCACGCCATCCTGTACCAAGCGGAGCGCGTAGAGAAAATTCTTCTGAAACAGCTCCTTGCGCTTGCCCGCGTAGGACAAGGTTGCCAGCACCTGGAGCGCGTTATGGGTGGAATCGTTAGAGGTGCCGAATGCGGTTTCGCGGCCCCAAAGCGCAAGCAGAATGTGCGGGTCGATCCCGTAGGTCTTATCGATAGCAGCCAGCGTGTCCTTGTGCGCGGCATAAAGCTTGCGGCCTTGTCCAGTGAGATCGGCCAGATATTTTTCTTTCAGATATTGCTCCGGCGTGCGCACGAACTCGGCTTGGCTCGGCTCTTGACCGGAACGCGAAGGCAGGTCGAGGTCAGGAAGAGAGAAATCGGGAGCAAGGCCCCGCGTCACCGAGTCGTACACCTCCGGGCGGATGCCGCTTTGAAGCGCCGTGGCGCGGAATGAGACAATGAAGGCCCTGAACCCCTCGGGCGAAACGGTTGCGGCAAAGCTGGGCCAGATCAGCCCCAATGAAAGCAGGGTGCAAAGTAAGGGAAGCTGAAACCGTGCTTTAGCTAGATGTCTTGCGTAGTCTTTGAAGCTCATCGTCTCGTAAATCTCGGGAGTAAGGCAGGGCGAGCGAACTCAACGCTGCTGTTTGTGCTTCACGGCGAAGCTGAAGCGGCATCAAACCGCTTGGCCGGCAAAATAGTCATGACGCGACCGCCGTTTCAGCGGCTCTTATTCTAAGACTACGGCAGGAATGCGCCTTAACTAAACCTTGAGAGGGGGCTGCTGTGCTCATTTTGCGTCTCTTCGCCGGCCTTTAAGCGCGAACGGACCTCAAAGAAGAGGGCCTGACCGATGACCGCTTTAACCGTTTCGCTATTGAAGGGCTTCGCAATCAGGAATGTGGGCTCAGGCTTCTTGCCGGTCAAAAGCGCTTCGGAATGACCCGTCACGAAGATGACGGGAACTTCGAAATCGCTCAAGATTTCGTTGACCGCATCGACGCCGGAGCTGCCGTCGGCCAACTCGATATCCGATAGGATGAGTTGAGGTTTATGGCTCTTGGCAAGCGCCAGCGCGTCCTTGCGCGTCCGCGCTACGCCAATGACGCGATGGCCCAAGCCTTTCACAAGCTGCGCCAGGTGCAAAGCTGTGAGCGCTTCGTCTTCGATGATGAGGATGTCCGCCGGATCGAGCTGTTCGGCGATTTCCCGGTCGGCCTCGGCGATAAGAGCGGCGGCTTCGGCAGCATCGGTTTCGAGAATTTTTGCAATCTCGCCCGGCTCGAATCCCTCAATCGAAAGCAGCAGGAATGCCTGCCGGGGCTTTGGCGTCAAGGTTTGCAAGCTGCGCAAAACCTCCGATTTCTCGGCATTGAAGTCCGGGAACGCGTTGGCATCCACCGAATTCCAGAGCTTCAGGAACAGCCGGTAAAGCGCAATCTTGGGAGCGAGCCCCGCCGGAAGCATAGCAGGATTTGCCAGAAGCAGTTCGAGAACGGCAACGACATAAGCATCGCCGCTTGCCTGCGAACCGGAGAGTGCCCGGGCAAACCGGCGCAAAGCGGGAAGATGCGGCACGATGGCTTGGGAGACGGACATAGCGATAGCCCCGTATGTTTTCCTAATCATAGCAGGCTTGCAACCGGATGCTAGGCCTAGCTGTCGCGGGCCGCTAAAAGCCCGGCCTCGCGCGGCCTTCGCAGCCGGCAGACAGGCTCAAATGGTCTGGTGCCGCGCGCGGGCTGAGCGCTCGATCGCAGCGGTCACGAGCTTATCGAGGTGAAACGCGTCGCGCAAAAGCTCCAGGAGCCTGATCTCTTCATCGGGCACTTTCAGGTCCGCCGCAGCAACCTCGACGGCCAGCGCATAAGCCGTCTCGTAAAGCTTTTTCGGCAGCGCGTCGGCGACCTGCTGCAGCAATTCCTCGAGACCCTCTTCGTCGCATAACAGATCTCCGCATCTCTCCGCGGTCTTGGCGAGACGTTCGACGTCGAACCCCATGAAAACTGGCATCTGCCGCACGATTTGCGAAATCCGCTCCAGCTCGTGGTCGGAAATCTGCCGGTCCGCGGCAGACATGGTGATCATAACGTAAATCAGAGCTTCGTGGGGCGTGATCTTTGGCATCGGTGCGGTCTCATCGGTGCGGCAGAGAGGATTAGGTTGCGTGTGCCTGCGGTGCAGGCGCCACTGCAACTCATAGCGCAGCTGAGGAAACGAGTATATGCCGAAAAAATTGGGGGCCTAAGCCCCCAAAACCTACTTTGGAATATGAGCCCGGCTTAACCTTCGGCAGCGGGCAAGGCCAGGAAGATTTGCGTGGCTCCGCGCTGGACGAAGGCGAGCGCGTGCTTCTTGCCCGCGGTTTTCGCGGATTTCAGTGCGGCTTCGAGATCTGCCGGGCTGGAAATCTCCGTTCCATTCGCGCTCATGATGATGTCGCCCTGAACGAGCCCCGCATCGGCGCCTTTGCCATTGGGGTTGATATCGAGCACGGCAAGGCCTTTTGGCGCGCTCCTGCCATCGCCGCCCGGCACGACATTCACACCGAGCGACTCGATCTCGATTTGCTGCGACAGATCGTGAGGCGGAAGCTCCGGTTTGGCGTCCTCTTTAAGCTCCGAGAGTTTCGCTTCGAGCATCAACGGCTTGCCGGCACGCACGATTGCAATCTTTACGAGGGTGTCGGGAGCCGCGGCGGCAACCTTGCGCGCAAGATCGCGGCTATCCTTGATGTCCTCGTCCGCGATCTTCAAAATGACGTCGCCGCGCTTGATGCCGGCGGCATCGGCTGGGCTGCCAGGAGCTGGGACCGAGACGAGGGCACCTTTGGCGGCCTTGAGCCCAAGGCTGTCGGCAAGATCGGGGGTCACGGGCTGAACCTGCACGCCAAGCCAAGCGCGCGTAACCCGGCCCTTGGTCCTGAGCTGGCCCACGACGCTTTCCACCGTCTTGGCGGGGATCGCAAAGGCGATGCCGGCCGAACCGCCGGACGGCGAGAAGATGGCCGTGTTCACGCCGATGACCTCGCCGGCTTGGTTAAAGGCCGGGCCGCCGGAATTGCCCTTGTTCACAGCCGCGTCGATCTGAACGAAATTGTCGTAGGCGCCCATGCCGATATCGCGTCCGCGCGCCGAGACGATACCGGCCGTGACCGTGCCGCCTAGACCGAACGGGTTGCCGATTGCGATCACCCAATCGCCGGGCTTCACTTCGGAACGCCCAAGCGGGACGAAGGGAACGGGTTTGGCCGTCTCGATTTTGACAAGAGCAAGATCGGTTCCGGGGTCGGTGCCGATGATCCTACCCGGCAGGATATCGCCCGACTCGGTGACGATCTCGACCTTGATCGCGCCCTCGACAACATGATGGTTTGTAACGATGTAGCCATCGGAGGAGATGAAGAAGCCGGAGCCCTGGCCTTGCACAGGCGCTTGCGGAGCGGACCCCTTCCTCGGATTATGCGGATGCGGCCCAGGTCCCTTGGGACCCTCGAAGAACCGCTCCAAGGGCGTTCCCTGGAAAGGATTGCTTTCTTTTTCGGCTGACTCGCCGCCGGTTTCATCCTCATCGCCATCGTGCGTGGTGATCAAGGCCGGGTTGGCCTTCACGCGGATGGAGACGACGGCCGGCGCAACACGCTCCACAAGTGCGGAGAAGCTTGGCAGCACGGGCTGAGTTTGTGCCTGGGCAAGATCGGAGGCCGCGGCGGCCTGGCGCGGCGGGTACGCCGCGGCGGCAAGCAGCGCGCCGATTGCGAATGCAGATATGCCGTAACGAAGGCGGATCGCGGAAAAGTGACGGCGAGGCCTCAAGAGGTCCAACGGTAGGGACGAACGCTTTGCGGAAGTTTCCGGCATATACCTTTCCATCTTTACAAAAGAGGTGCACAGGATCTATCCCGTGTTTCTCTCAAGATTAAGGCGCGATTGCAGATTGTTTGGGTAGTGTAAACGTTAAATTTACGAAACCTTGTTTGTTAATGGTGAATAGAAACAGCTTTATTCAAACTCTATTCGCTTCGTTGTGCGGCTTCGGGTGCCGGGCCGGAAAATTGGCTGTGCAGACGAGTATGTTAACGGCTCGTAGCAGGAATGAAGTCCGGCATAGATTCGTACAATTCTATCGCACGTTTAACGATCTCTCCGATTGCATAGGAACTGCGGAATGGTTTGATTGTGTCTGTCCCGATATCTCATCCGGTGCACACGCAATAGGCGGAGGATTTTATGAAAAAGACAATTATCGCGGGGCTAACGGCACTCGCCCTCATTGGCGGCGCTTCGTTCAGCTTTGCTCAAGAACCCGCACCCGAGGGTGCGTACAAGCACGAGCATCACCGCCCGAGCCCAGCCGATATGAAAGCGTTCTTGGACGCGCGCATCGCGGGCTTGAAGGCGGGCCTTCAGCTGACCCCCGATCAGGAAAAGAACTGGGCGCCGGTTGAACAGGCCATCCGCGATATGGCGGCGGCGAAACATGCCCGCTGGGCCGCGCGGCGCGAGGAGCGCAAATCGGAAGATGCCATCGCCAAAATCCGTGCGCGTGCCGATGCCATGACGCAGCGCGCGGCCGATCTCAAGAAACTCGCCGACGCCGCCGAGCCGCTCTATCGCACGCTTTCGGACGAGCAGAAACATCGCCTGCATTTCCTCATGCGCCATGCAATGGGCCGTGGACATCATGGCGGCGGCTGGCGGCATCACGGCGGCTAATCCTGCCACCTAAGCGACCGCCCCATATTTCCCCGGGGCGGTCTTTTCAAACTTCGAGCGCGCTTAGCCGAGCCTCGCCGTGCCGCTCTTGCCGTCATCGCGGTGCCAACGCACGATGGTTGGGCTCAGCCGGTGCATCGTGAAGCAATGCGTGCGGCCTTCCATCCAATTCTGCCACTGGATGCAAAGCTTCTTCTCGGCAACCCACCAGCGGCCGTGATCTACGGCGGTCGACTCGCCATCGAGCAGCGCCAGTTCGGTCCGGCCGTGCAGCTTGCCATTCTTTGCATAGCGGATCGGAACTTCGCCCAGCGGCGTATCGATAAACACGGTTTTGCCTGCGACAGCTTTGTGGAGATTCTCGCCGGTAAGCTGCTCGGCTTGGGCCATCGTGAATGGTGCTACTGCCAATAGAAATGCGATAAGCTTGCGCTTCATGTATGGTGAACTCGCTTCGTGAGTAGTGATTGGGCAAGCCCCGCCACGCGGAAGCCAAGCAAGAAATGCGCCAGGCCGCTGCCCTGTTATGCGAGGCAGCATAGGGCCGATATGGGTTAAAATGTGGCAATGTTTCCACAGGGATGCGGTAGTACCGCATCCACCACCGGTATCCGCTCGCCCATCGGCCTAAACTGCGTAAAAGAAGCCGTGAGGAATCCGGCTTTTAGCAGCGATAAAATATAAGAAGGCGCGACACTTTACCACGCCAGCGCAAACGATACTCAAGCGCTACGAAATTAAACCTGGATTTATCTCGGCGTTGCATGCAGGACGCGTAAACGTCATCCTATCCATAAACTTCTCCAGGCAGGCGCGCAAACGGGACTTGTATGGCAAGGGGATGGAACCCAAAGGTACTGCCGGCGCCAAAGATCACGGCGGGTAATACCGGCGGCTATCGCCGGAGGCTGTTGCAGCGTCATTCCACAGAAATTGAGATTCCACTAATCCCTGCGATGGGAACTATATATAACGGCAGCACAGCAAGGCGTTTACTTGGGTAGGACTTCCCGCGCTTGGTGTAACACCCTTGTTGGGATAGCGCCGCAAAGCATAAAACTATGTACTAATCAAATATCGGATGCGATGAGGGCGGCACTGCCGCCCCCAACCGAATGTTAACCGTCGTCGTCGTCGCCGAACCAGCTCTGTGCGCGGCGCGAGCCGTGCAGCGGCAGGCCATCGTCGACATGACCGCAATCGTTGAAGCTGCAGCCGTCGCGGAAGCCGTGCTTCTTGATGATCGCGGTTGCGTGATACATGAACTTAACCGTCTGTCCCCAACCGCGCTGATCGAAGTCGCAGGCGGCGCCTGCATAGTGGCGCGAGTTCTCCACGTGGCCGCTATGCGCCAGACAGCCGATACTCCGCGGCTTATAACCGGCCGCAACGAAGTCTGCGATCAGCGCTTTGAAGCGCTCGGCAAGATGGCTGGCGACCGTGATGCGTCCCGCGGCTGTCTGCACCGTGACCATGCCCCCGCCGTGATGCACAGTGCCCCGATCGGGCTGGCGATGCTGCACCGCTGCGCCCTTGCTCAGCCCGGATTTGACCGTGGCGTGGCGTGCCGAATGGTGGCGGGCCGCGTGGTGACGCCGGACGGAGTGGCGATGCTCAGCGTGGTGAGTGTGAACGGACCGATGGCGGTAATGATGCCGATGCGAGGCTTGCGCCGGTATTGAGACGGCCAAAAAAATCAGGGCCGTTATGAGAAGTCGCATAACTAGGTACCTCTTTAGCTTTTGTAATTAAGATCGTCCGGCGGAAACGCGATTGCTTCCGCGCCCCAGCTTGCGCTGTACCAGCGTCGCCGGGTATGGACGTCCATCACAGGGCGGAGGAAGCCGCGTAGATGACGCAGACGAGCCCCGTGCAGAGGCACTGCTACGTGCCAATTGCGGCAGATAAACGGCTCGTTGTTGCAGAATATCCTCACTGCAACGGCAAAATAGCCATTCAACCCAATCGCCTCTAAGCTTTTCAAAAATCGGTATTATTACGCCGCATCTGTCGCTTAATATCTATTGTCGCGACATACTATACTGCATAGCTCAGTAACGTTACACGGCGTAATTGATGCGCTGGAGAATACAATATTTTGCCGCGCCCGCTTGGCATTTATACCAAGGCATCGTGCGGTAATCGGACGCAGCCGTCATCGCAAGGCGGCCCACCGCCGTCGCGATCCCCAATAGTGGTCTCGACGTTGCTGTGGATGGTTTCGCTCTGCTCGCAATGACGCGATTCCGATTTCAGGAACCTCGATCGGGAAACCTGTTGGGTGGGCGCGCGAAGGTGCGCCGTTTGCCGGATGCTTACCCAAGAACCGGCCCTCCGATCTGGAGCCGGGTGCTCTGCGCAAGGCGGCGCGAAACGGCGCTCCGCTGGACGGGATGACGCCCCAGAGACGTCAACCGGAATTCGCTTTCTTCATGCTCTTTAGAGCGGTTCCCGAAAAGTGTTACGCGGTTTTCGGACAAGAACCGCTCTCACTCAAAGTGTAGAGCCGATTCACCCGATTCGTTCGAACCGGGATCGGCTCTAAAATGTTCGGAGCGTCCACCTGACCTAACCCCGCACCACGATTCCGGGACAAGGTGCTGACCCGGATCGCCGGATCGAAACGCCGGCGCCGGCCGTGAAACCGGCGATCGCGGAATGGGATCTGAAGTTGACGAGCGCGCCAAGCCGGAGCACGCCCATGCCCAATTCGACAACGCCGGCGGGCCAGGCCAGCGTTAGCCCCAAAGCCATATATTGCGCGGAAGCCGGCCCGGCCATGGCGCCGAGCGCGGAGAACATGACACTCGTTCCGGCCACGGCCGGCCCCGAAACGAGTTGTCACGAGGAGCCGGAGAGCGCCGCGACGAACGCGGGGATCACGCCGGCGTAAAGACCGGAACGGGGGCATGCCGGCGATGGTGGCGTAGGCGACACCTTGCGGCAGTAGGACGAGTGCGCCGCTGACCGCCGCTCAAAAGCCGGAGCCTACGGCCGTTGACAAAAGGCATCCAGTTGAGGAACGGGAGCAGCGGCGTTTTCAAAGCTATGCCTTGAGAAACGTTCGCCCGCGATGCGTTCCCCCCTTAATTCTTTCCGGCGCTTATGTTCCGCCGGTTTGCGATCTCGCCCGGGCGATCGCGGATTGCAGCACTTGCTCGCGCATCTCGATCGTCGGTTCGTTGAATAGGACGTTCTTTAGCCAGTCGAGACCCAGGCATATAAGCGCCTCATCGCTGGTCTTGATGACTTCGACCGCTTCGTCCGGTATGTCGTAAGTCCGCAAAAAACTGCTTTCGAAGACGAATTGCCGGAAGCGATCGACGTCGGTGGACACCATGAAGAACATTTTCCGCGCTTGCGGCGACGGGGTTTTGCCCATCGGGCCGCCCATCGGGCGCCAGGATGAGAGTTTCATCAGGATGTCGATCCAGCCGCGGTTGATCCGCTCATAGTCCTCGACGCCTTCCTGGGCGGAAAACTCGGCAACCGTTTGACTTTTATCCTCGTCATGGCCGCGGCAATGGTCTTCACGCACAAGGAAGTGGAACTCCTCCTTGGCCTCTGCCTCTTTAAGCTTTACCGACATAAGGCCGAGCGGATAATAGCGGCAGGCGGCTGGGCGGTCGGAATAGACCGTGCAGCCCTCTTCGGCCAGGAAATGGCAGGCGCCCTTGCCGTCATCGCCAGCCATTTTGAGCTTGACGATGGGCACGCCGCCCTCGTGCTCGGCGGGGACGGTGTAACGTTCGAGAAATTCCGCCGGGCGCATGCCGAAACGGCGCGATAGCCGCAAAATGTCATAGGGCGGCAGGGTAATGTCGGCGCCGTGGCAGCATTTGTTCCAGCAGGAAACGCCGCGATGGCAACGGAAATTGAAAGAGTCGCTGGGTGCGAGCCGGACGGGCTTGACCGGATATTCCGCTTGGGCACGCAACACATCCTGGACGTTGAACGTTTGGTCGCGCTCCATACTGGGGCGATAGCTTGCGTTATCCGGGGAAAGGTCTTCGTCGCGGTCCAAAGGATCGTCTGCGGTCATTACCATTCTCTGTGTCTGGCCTAGGTACTGCACTCGGCTTGTGTGAGCCCATATATCCTCACGCCTCGCGCGAAAAGCCCTAGACCGCGGCTTCTGCTACGAGGATCGGCAATTCAAGATAGCGGCTCTATGCTGCTAACACGAGGCGAGCCGCGCTACAAGTGCGCTACCTTGGATTGCCTGCCGTGCCAAAGGCGGGGGCGCTGTGCCCCCGCCATGTCCGGCGTTAGTGCTTTTGACCGCCGTAATGCTTCTCGACCAAGTCGACATGCGGACGCTTGATCATCGTCCACTCGCCGGTTGTGGTATCGATCTTCGAATTGACGAAGCACTGCCAATTCTCGCGGTCGAGCTTCGGGAAGTCCGTGCGGTAGTAGAAGCCCGGATAACGCGTCTCCTCGCGGAAGAGGATGTGGCGCAGATGGGCCTCGGCGGTGATGATGCGGTGATAGTTCTCCCAGGCGCGCATCAGCTCGTGGAGATCCTTGGCCCGCATCTTCTTGCTATCCTCTTTCAGCATCGTCAGATACTTAAGGCCGAGAGCAAGCAGCTTGTCGTTCGTCTGGTAGTAGGTCGAGGTGCCCGCGCAATACTCGTCCATGGTCTTCTGCAGACGCATCTGCAGCATCTTGGGCGTAATATAGTGAGGGTTGATATCCTCCGCCGTGGTCGCGTCCTTGTGCTCGAAATAGGTGCGCACGGGCGCATAGATTTGCTCGGCGATTTCCTTGACGTTGTCCTTGAAGACTTGCTGATACGTTTCGTGGTCACGCACCCACCGCACCATGTTCTTGGCGGCGATACGGCCTTCGGCGAACGAACCCGACGAGAATTTGTGACCCGAGGCGCCAACGCCATCGCCCGCGGTGAAGAGACCGTTCACCGTGGTCATGCGGTTATAGCCCCATTTCCACTCGGCCGGTGAGTTGAGGTCTTCGGGACCCGACACCCAGATGCCGCAGCAGCCGGAATGGCTTCCGAGCAGGTAAGGCTCGGTCGGCATCAGCTCGGAGGGGCTCTCCTCTGGGCGGATGTTCATGCCGGCCCACACGCCAGCCTGGCCGATGCACATGTCGAGGAAGTCTTCCCACGCCTCGGCTTCGAGGTGCTTGAACTCCTTCGGCGTCATGTTCTTGCCGAGCTCTTGCATAGCCGTCGCCGTATCCATCAGGATCGGGCCGCGGCCTTCCTTCATCTCGTGCAGCATGGCGTGGTTGCGCAGGCAGGTCGGCACCACCGCGGCCTTGTCGTAAGGCGCGAATTCGGCCAGCATGTGCGCGTTCTTCTTGACGTAGTCCTCGCCATAGCCGTTGGTGGCCTTCGACTTGAACAGCAGGAACCATGCGCCAACCGGGCCGTAACCGTCCTTGAAGCGGGCCGGCACGAAGCGGTTCTCCATCATGGTCAGCTCGGCGCCAGCCTCAGCGGCCATCGCGTAGGTCGAGCCCGCGTTCCAAACCGGGTACCAGGTGCGGCCCATGCCTTCGCCCAATGACCGGGGGCGGAACACGTTCACCGCGCCGCCTGCCACGAGCAGGACTGCGTTGGCCTTGAACACGTAAATCTTGTTCTCGCGAACCGACATGCCGACGGCGCCCGCGATGCGGTTCGGCTCGTTGGCGTCGAGCAGCAGCTTCACGATGAACACGCGCTGGTGGATGTTCTCCACGCCAAGCGCTTTGCGGGCCGCTTCTGCGACGATCGGCTTATAGCTTTCGCCGTTGATCATGATCTGCCACTTGCCGGAGCGCACGGGCTTGCCGCCGTCTTTCAGGGCAACGCCTTCGGTCTCTTTCGTCTTCCAGATCGGCAGGCCCCATTCCTCGAACAGGTGCACGGTTTCGTCGACGTGGCGGCCGACGTCATAGACGAGGTCGTCGCGGGTCAGGCCCATCAAGTCGGCAGAGACCATCCGGCAATAGTCGTCGGGAGAGTTCTCGCCGAGATAGGTGTTGATGGCGGAAAGTCCCATCGCCACCGCGCCCGAGCGGTCGATGCCCGCCTTGTCGACGAGGGTAATCTTCACGTCGGGCCCAGCCCAGCGCTTGGCTTCAAAAGCTGCGCCGCAGGCGGCCATGCCGCCGCCGATGATGAGGATGTCGGTTTTGAATTCAACGATTTCGGGATTACCGAAAGTGCCTTCGCTCATGGATGCTTCCTTTGGAATAACGGACACGCGGAGACTCTCCGGTCTCCCCTGTTGCGGTCTGGATTTCTTGCCGTCATGCCCGCGGCACGGGCATGACGAATGGAATGGTTAGATGGTCGGAAGGACTTTGTTCGCCTCGGTGAACAGCAATTGGTCTTCGAGGTTGCCTGCCGGCGGCTTGCCATTATAGGGGTCGATCGAGCCGACTGGGGTCGTGCGGATCGGGAACTTGAAGCGCTTGACCTCGCCGTCACGGAACTTGATGGTCCACATGATGGAATCGTCGGTGCGCATCGGAATGACCGCGCCGCCCATGGGCACCCAATCTTGGAAGGAACGCACTTCGATGGCCTGTTGCGGGCAAGCCTTCACGCAGCATTGGCACTCCCAGCACTGCTCGGGCTCCTGATTGAAAGCCTTCATGCGCACGGTGTCGAGCTTCATCAGGTCGTTGGGGCACATATACATGCAAACGGTGTATTCACCGCCTTTGCAGCCATCGCACTTTGCAGTGTGAACGAATGTCGGCATCCTAGAGAGTCCTCCTTGTTGCGAGCGAGTTGAATTGTGTTACCGGGTTATTGCTTAAGCCCGCTATAGTACTCCTGGAGTACTGCCACCGCTTCTGGGCGGCTGAACTCTGCAGGTATCTTTTCGCCGTTGGCGAACATTCCGCGCAATTTCGTGCCGGAAATTTC
>JBKQIH010000173.1:0-22806 GCA_052148445.1 Rhodomicrobium sp. | reverse complement strand
AGGCCTTTTCTAGCCGAAGCGTTGCTCTTTTGCAGCGCAGCGGAGCCTAGAAAACAAACTGAGGTTCCGGTTCGAAACCCGGCAGGAATTCGGCAGCGGCGTCGAAGATCGCGCGCCCAGAAACCTTCCCGGCGCTTTTCGCATAGAGGTAGGCATGCCCCAGCCACCCCTTCCGGACAATCGCAACGAGCCGGCCCCCTTCGGCGAGTTGATCGAAAAGTGCCTTCGGTTCCCCGGTGACGCTTCCGTTTACCAAAATGAGATCGAAAGGCTTCTCCGAAGCAAGTCCCGCGGTGAGCGGGCCTGCATGGACGGTGACGCCTTTTACGCCCGCGCTGCTGAGGCATTTTTTCATGCCCTCCGCGAGCGTTGCGGACGCTTCGAGGGCATGCACTTTTGCGCAAAGTTGAGCAAGGATCGCCGCAGAGTAGCCGGTCGCGCCTCCTACATCGAGAGCTTTGCCAGTGCGCTGCGGCGCGGCGAATTCCAGCATGCGGGCGAGAACCATCGGCGGGAGCAGATAGCGCGCCTGCGAACCCGGAGAGGCCGGCACTGCCTGCACCGCTTCATCCATATAAGCGAGCGCTTTTTGAGGCGCAGGCACAAACAGCTCCCGCGGAAGGGTCGCCATCGCGTTCAGCACGGACGGGTCGCGGACCCCGTTCGGCCTAATCTGCGATTCCACCATGGCCAGACGCGCCGTTTCGAAATTCATCGCGATGGTTCCTGCCCGATAAGAGAAAAACGTGTTGGCTGACGCCTAACAAAAAATAAGGGCGCTGACCAGGGGTGTTCGCACAAGAAGCTGCCGGGGCGTGCTAAGCGGCTTTTCATGTGCGATCGATCATGATACGACAGAGCGAATGGCCACGTGGCGGAGTGGTGACGCATCGGACTGCAAATCCGCGTACCCCGGTTCGATTCCGGGCGTGGCCTCCACTCTTTACCCGTTCGGGGCACAGTTTTCGTTGCCTGTTCTACGCAGACATGGTGCGGCGCGACTCGAGTTCCGATTCCGCCCCATGACGCTGTGACTTAGTGAAAGCGGACGAGCCCTAAAATTATTCGACAGAAAATAGCATCCTGGCAGCTAGCGTCTTCTTGACAGCGCTGGCGTTAACGAGTTGAAACAATCTTACTTCTCTGGCCAAACAGCGGCCTAACTTGGGTTCCCTGTCCCAGATGCATTTAACCTATTTTTTTGACTCCGGACCACTGGAAGCCATCGCAAAGATAATATTTGCAGGAGCGCTCTGTTACGGATGCATCTCGGATATCAGGCGGTTGCAGATACCGAACATGGTTTCGTTGATTGTGCTCGCACTTTTCTTCTGCCATCACTGGCTGTTAGCCCCGCAGGAAAGCTTGGCACCGCATCTCCTTGCAGGCGGCGCCACCTTCGTCCTAACTTTCAGCCTATATGTTGCAGGAATCATGGGCGCGGGCGACGTAAAACTAATAAGTGTCCTCATGCTTTGGGCGGGCCTAAGAGACGGCCCGGCTTTTCTTATTTTCATGACCCTGATTGGCGGGCTATTCGCTGCGCTGCTCCTGATCATACGAACATTGTTGACCCGTTGGCCACCGGTCCATCGCTATATTCCGTCACGCCGTCTAAAGGCGTGGGCAAGGCGTGGAATTTTTCCTTACGGCATAGCCATTTGCATCGCTGGGCTGATTTCGGCCACATCGTTCTTTTCCCCAACCTACTAATGCTGTGCCTAGCCCTGTTTGCCCGCCGCAGCTTTCCAGTCCGATAGCAGCGCCAGGTTTGCCTGGATAAGAGGGTTGTTTGGATCCTGCTCTTGAGCCGCGTGCAGTGCGTGTTCCGCGCTAACGAATTCCCCTTTAAGCATATAATGGAAACCCAGATTATTCAGCACCGTCGGCGTATCCCCCGTCATCTTCTTTAAGACTTCGTAGGCACGGTCCGCTTCCTCGAACCTCTTCAGATGATCGTAGGATGCGGCAAGACCGAGCCATGCCTCGGCATTGCTGTGGCGTTCTTCGATTGCCTGGCGGAAATAACGCTCTGCCAAGCCGTATTCTCCATGCCTGAAGTTCTCTTTTGCCTTGTTTACCCAGACTTGTTCTGGCCCGCCACCAAAGGTGGAATCCGCGGTCATCTCGCCCTTGGGATCGGGTTCAGCAAGGCCATAGTTCTCCAGTTCTTTGCAACCTGCGACGCTCAACGAAACGATAACCGCCGAGGTTACTGCCTTAAGAGTTTTCGTAAGAGTTTTCATGAGTGCCCCACCTAGTTAGAAGCCTGCGCCTTTTATGCGAATGACAGCCGGAAGAAGGATGACAACGAGAATGACCGGGAAGACAAACAGGCCCAGAGGCAAAACGAGCTTTGCCGGAAGGGCGTGCGCTTTCTCTTCGGCGCGAACGAGCCGCCGGTCGCGCATCTCGTCGCTGTAAACGCGAAGGGCATCGGTAACGCTCGTGCCCAGTTGCTCCGTCTGCTCCAAGAGTGTTGCAAGCGTCGCGGCTTCATCGACCTGTATGCGCCGGGACAGGTTGAAAAGCGCCTGATGCAAGCTGCTACCAGCGCGAATTTCGAGGCTGGCAAGATAAAGATGGGCGCCCAAGATCGGATGAGTGTTGGAAATTTCACGGCTGAGCCGGTCGATCGCGGCCCGGGGCCCCAGTCCTGCTTCCGCGCAAACGATCAAAAGGTCGATAAAGTCGGGAAACCCTTCCCTGCAATCCCGAATGAGCCTTTTTTGCCGCATCGCAACGAACCGGCTCGGTAACAAAAATCCGACGGCGGCCAACACCGCTGCGGCCAATATTTTCGAATTGGCCGCAGCGTCGGGGGAATAATATCCGTAAGCGAGATAACCCAAAAGACCGCCTGCGATGAGGAATGCTGCGCGCAAAACTTGATACCAATAAACGCTTCTCTGGCTGAAGAACCCAGCGCGCAGCATGTCACGCTTGATTTTTGACGCTTCGCTTTCGTCGCGCGCCGCGCCGCGTTCCACATCGCTTAAAAGGGCCGAAGTCGCCGAGAGACTCTGGGACCGGAGCGATCGCGCATTTTCGAACCAGCCTTGGCCGAGGGCGGCTTCGGGCGCACCGCCCGGCGGGTTTAAGACCACGCGTCTCTTAAATGTAAGTCTTGTCCGGATATACGTGCTCACCCCGAGCACGAACAAAAAGACAGCGGCAAAGGTGAAGACCGTAGCCACCGCCAAACGGGACGTTGCAGGATCGGTCAGCTGGAACGTTGAAAAAATTTCCATGGTTACACTCGGATCCTCACCATTCGATACATGATGTAATTTCCAAAGCACATCCATAGTCCGGCGCCCGCAAGTACCGTCTTCGTATAAGGCTTATCCCAGACATCCCGATAGTAATCCGGCGAAAGAAACCAGATCACACAGAATAAGAGCACCGGAAGTGCGCTAAGGACTAGAGCCGAGAAGCGGCCCTCGGCAGACAGAGCGTGTGCTTTTCTGCGTAGTTTGAAGCGCTCGCGAATGACACGGGAAAGGTTTGCAAGAATATCCGCGAGATTGCCCCCGGTCTTGGATTGCATGGAAACCGCAAGCGCGACCAATCCAAGATCGGGCTGGCCAACCCTCGTATGCAGGTTTGTCATCGCCGTTTCCAAATCCAAGCCATAGGTCATCTCCGCTGCGGTAAGCCGGAACTCCGCACCAATGGGATCGGACAGGTTGTGCGCGACAGAAGAAACGGCGACCGAAACGGCGTGCCCTGCCTTGAGACCGCGGACGAGAGTGTCAATGGCGTCGGGAAGCTGCTCTTCGAATTTTCGCTGCCGCCCGTCGCGCATAGCCCGCAGCACGAGAATTGGTAGTCCCATTCCCGAACCGATGGCCGCTGAAACGGCCACGAAAAGCCCCGCGCCGGTGAAGTGTGCGCCTAGGAAAGCCGCAGCCGCGCATGCCAATGCCCCGGCAATAACGCCAGAGAGCCCCCACGACGTTCCGGACTGTAGAATAAGCTTGTTGAGCGAAACGATCGAGATCGCAAAATATCCGTCAGCCGTAAGGCTTCTGCTTTGCCTTATATCGAAAAGCTCGGCCTCTGTGGCGATGCGCTCCCCTTTGGTGCCTTGCAGCCGGTTTTGAATCCGGCCGCGAGTGACGACCCGTTGCCTGATCGCGACATAAAGACCAAATAAAAACATGAGAAGCGCGAAGAAGATCAGAATAGGAACTAAAGTTTGATTTGACATGACCTAATTCACCCCGGGCACTGGATCGAAAAAGCTCTGCGTAACAGTGAAACCTTTGATTCTTATCTCTTCGATAAAGGAGGGTCTTATGCCCGTTGCTGTATAAGTACCGCGGACGTGCCCGTCGGCGGCCGTGCTGTGGCGGACGAAGCGGAACAATTCCTGCATCAGGATAACATCGCGCTCCATACCGGAGATTTCGCTGACGCTAACGATACGGCGTTTGCCATCGCTGAAGCGTTGCAGCTGAACGATAAGCCTGATTGCCGAAGTTATCTGAGCGCGAATACTGCTTTCGGCCATTGGAAGCCCAGCCATGCCGACCATTTGCGAGAGCCGCGAAAGCGCGTCGCGAGGGGTGTTGGCATGGATCGTCGCCATGGAGCCCTCATGGCCCGTATTCATGGCTTGCAGCATGTCGAAGGCTTCTTCGCCGCGAACCTCGCCCAGTATGATCCGGTCCGGCCGCATACGCAGCGCGTTCTTAACGAGTTCGCGCTGACGGATTTCGCCTCGGCCTTCGATATTTGGCGGGCGTGTCTCAAGCCTGCCTACGTGCGGCTGCATGAGTCTTAGCTCAGCGGCATCCTCAATGGTAATGAGCCGCTCGGCCGCTGGAATATGAGCGGAAAGGGCGTTCAACAGTGTCGTCTTTCCGCTGCCGGTCCCGCCCGAAATAAGAATGCTGAGCCGCGATTGGACGCACATTCCCAGAAGCTCCGCCATCCGGTCGCTGAGGCTGCCAAAGCCGGCAAGCTTTTGCAGGTCGTAGACCTGCTCGGAAAACTTCCTGATGGATATCAATGGGCCGTCCACCGCTATGGGGCGGACTGCAACGTTGATACGGGAGCCGTCCGCGAGGCGTGCGTCGACCATAGGCTGCGATTCGTCGACGCGCCGTCCAACAGCACCGACGATCTTATTGACGATCCGGAGAATATGCGCTTCGTCCTTAAACCGTACGGCAACAGCTTCCAGCTTGCCATGCCGCTCGACATAAACTTTCTCATGCGTATTTATAAGAATGTCGCTGATGGTCGGGTCCTTGAGCAGAGGTTCGAGCGGCCCCAGGCCGGTAAGCTCATCGAAAACTTCCTGAGAAAAGCTTTCAAGCTCGCTTGCGTTGAGAAGAATTCGTTCCGTTTTAACGTATTCTGCGACGAACTCACCGATTTGACGGCGCAAGTCTTCCCGGGACATTCGCTCCAGGGACGCCAGATTGAGATCGTCGATGAGCTTGCGGTGCAGGCGCACCTTTGTCTCAAGAAGCTCTTGTCCGGGTAGCCGGCCGTCGCCGGGTTTCTTATCGCCATCGAGCGGGCGGGCAGCCGGTTCGCTTTCTTCAGTGCCCCGTTCAATCGACTTTGCGGGGTCTCTCATGAACCTGTTGCGCATTGAAATTTCCAATTTAACGTTTGTTTGCCGCTGCTTGGCGAGGATCGCCGTCGAGAATTTGCGAAAGCCTCTTTCCGATCTTATTCCCGGCCCGGACCTCCGACAGCGTCATTCCCCGGTTTATCGCCTCATCGGCTAGACCGCCCAAATCGGGGATGAAACCGCCGAGGCGTCCCTCAAGGATGCTTTGGGCGTCTTTCTTCGTGAGGCCCGCTCCCATTAACGGCTCATGGAATTTATTGACGATCACCGAAACGCCGGTTTTGGGCGCTGCCTTCGACGAGATGGCGTCGGCCAGAAACCGGGAATAACGCAGCGCCGGTACGGTAAAACCGGTCACGACGAAAATCCGGTCCGATCCCCAGATGACGTTGTCGGTCCAGGGAGCCCACTTCTTTGGCAGGTCGACGATTAGATGATCGAAGGCTTCGGACAGCAGACCGAGAATCGATGCGACAAGCTCTTCGCTAATGTCCACAAATTGGCCGGGTGCGCGCGGTGCTGCGAGCACAGCTAATCCCGTGCGGTGCCGGGTGAGCATGACGTCCAAGAGCTGCTGATCCAAACGGAGCGAATTTTGGGAAAATTCGGAGAGCTGGAAAGAAGGCGTCAGGTCGAGATGATCGGCGATGGCGCCGTCCTCAAAGTTGAGGTCTACAAGACAGGTGGATTGAAGCTCCTTCTTCCTGTTTCCAATTAGAAAGGCTGCCTCTGTCGCCAAGGTAGTGTTGCCGCACCCTCCAGCTGCCGGAAAAAAGGCGGTACATTTGGCTGCTCCATCGCCCGTATCGGCCATGCGCGTGCGGATCACATTTTCACATGAGCTGCGAATATCGGAGGCGGAGCAGCCGGCCGGAAGCCAGTCATCCACCTTGATTTGCATCAGGCCCCGGACGATCCGCTGATCGAGTTGGTTCGAAATCGCAACGACCGGCACTTTCGCAAAATGCGACTTTTTGAGCCGCTCAAGGGTGTCGATATCGGCGGGGCTCCCCTGGGTCAGATCCACCGCGAGGACATCGGGAAGGCCGATTCCGCTAAGCTTGCGCTCCAGATCCCCCATGCGGCCGCGCATCGGCTGCAGAGTAAAGCGATTATTCTCCGCAAAATTCGCCGACACCCGCTCACAAAGATCGTTGTCCGGGGTGACGAGCAACACACCGTACCGCCGGCCAGGACGCAACGCTCCCGCCGCAGGTAGGGGCTGCGAAGCTGTGAGCCCGCCCCCGCCGTTCACTAAGGAACTCTCCTCCTCTTGCGGTGTGCAACCTTCTGGAGCGGAATTCTCTAACTCGTTATGAAGCTCTGGTTTGGTCAATTCGTACCTCCTTACGGCGCGGACGGAGGAGGAGGGGGGGGAGGGGGAAGCGAATTGTCGGCTGCCTGCGGCATCTCTGCTGGCTTTACCGGGTTGAGAGGTTGCGGCTGCAGTACCTTATTGGCCTGATAGCGTTGCATGGCGATGCCGGCACGCTTGCCATCCAGGTTCAGGCGCCGGTTTTTCACGTAGGGCGGCCAAGGATCGATCGTTTGGTTAGCCTTGTTCACCTCAACAGCGTCGCCTGCGCCGCGCGTAACGAATTCGACGCGGTCGCTATCGTCGTCCCAGGCGCAAAGCCCGAGCGCACCAATCGTAAAGGCGGACAGCATGGCCGCTTTACGCAAGGACTTCCCGGAGAGTTTCGTCATGGCGGTCCCTTATTTGCTAGGTGATGAAATTGCCGGTTCAGGCTTGTAATCGATGATGTGCCCGCCCACGAATTTGGGCTTGCTCACCTCGACCTCTTGCTTGCCGAGCAGGAAGAATTCGGGGTCGTTCGCGACCTTTCTATTGTCGAGCGGCGTCGCTATCTTGTCGCCAGGCGCCCTCGGGCGGACCAGCCGGGGCGTAACGATGATGACGAGGTCGGTTTCCTGTTTTTGATACGACTGGCTGCGGAAAAGAGTACCCAAGACAGGGACGTCGCCGGCCCACGGCATTTGCTGCGTGTCGGCAACGTGAGAGCCCTGTAGCAAACCGGCAATAACGAAGCTTTGGCCATCGCGAAGCTCGACCGTCGTCGAGGCCCGGCGCACGGTCAAGCTCGGTATCTGATAGCTGCCGATTGAAACAGTGTTCGCCGGGTCGAGTTCGCTAACTTCCGGCATGATTTTAAGATTGATTTGGCCATCGGAAAGCACGGTCGGTGTGAAGGCGAGGCCAACACCGTATTTCTTGAATTCGACGGAGACCTGATTGAAGGCGTTGACGCCAACAGGAAACGGAAATTCTCCGCCTGCCAGAAAGCTCGCAGTGTCGCCTGACATTGCGATCAAGTTCGGCTCCGCCAGGCGCCGCGCAAGGCCCTTTTCCTCAAGCGCGTTCACAAAGGCATCGATCTTGACCGGGCCACCCAGTACCCGGCCGCCAAACGTGCCGAACGGAATCAAATTCGAGGCGAGCCCCGATGCCGAATTGAAGACCGTATTGTTTGAAAAGATGCCTTTCCCGACGTCGAGGGGGCCTCCGGACAGAATGTTTTCATTGCCGGTAGTCGCGCCGACTTTGCCCGCCGATGCCATATTGACGCCCAAAGCGAAATTGAGATCGCGTGTCGCTTCTATGAAGCGGACTTCGAGCATCACCTGCTGCGGCGAGGCGACGGTCATGCCATTGGTCACGTCATGGGGCGCAATTTGCTCGGCAAGTGTCAGGACGCGCTGCATGACGACCGCATCGGGAGCAACCCCTGTTATCAAAACTTTCCCGTTAACGGACGAAACGTGAAGCTTCGAAAAGCCCGCATTGTCCCGCAAGTGCCTGCGCATGATATCGAGGTCGTAGGTGACTTCGATGTCCACGACGCCGAGTACCTGCTTCTTAACGTCGAGAAGGGAGAGACGCGTTACACCCACTTTTTTACCGAGGATGTAAATCGACTGGTTCGTGAGCGGCACAACGTCGGCGATCTCCGGGTCGCCCACGAGCGCATCGCCGAATGGATAGTCGGTTCGAACCGTTTCGGATTTATGCAGTACGACGGGCACCTCGATGCGCTGCGTGTACCGGTCCAGGTGATATTGCGCAATCGTTAGGGTTTTAGCGCGGGCGGGACTATCTGGCGAGAACGCCGCCGCCGCCACCGCTATCGATAGGACACCCAACAAACGTGGTGTTAGCAACCGGCTGTAAGTAAGCATTCTGCCCCCTGCAATTCTGTTCATTTACACAACTGCCGCGCAATTATCCTTGGCTTCCCAAGGTCCCGGAATAGCCGCCTTACTGCCGCGGGACCTGGTACTCTTTCCGCTCTACGGACCGGAAGACCGAAACGACAGGCGAATTCGCTGTCATTTCCGCCGGCTCTTCCTTCTCCTGTAGAGCGGCGACGTCACTCAAATCGACCGTGCGGCTGGCCGCTCGCGAGTTCTCACCCTTGTTCAACGTCAGCGACAACTGACCGATCGTTCCAGCCAGCGTCAGCCTTTTTGCATCCTCCTCCGAAACCTCCAGAGTGACGGTTTTGGGTGGCTGAGTTTGCTGCTTTCTTTGAATCTGCTGGTCGGCGGCGAGTACCCTTACATTCTTGACCAGCGTTTTGGTGTAGGCGCGCGTCCTGCCCACACCGGCTTCGCCGGGCCTTTCGGTCTGCGTCAAGAGCACGTCGACGCGATCCTCGGGCTGCACAAAGCCGCCGACGCTGGACGCTTCATTGACGCGGATCGTTATGCCGCGCATGCCATCGTTCAGCCGGCCGGCCAAGCCATTGTCGGGGCCGCCCAAGAGCCGTTGCGCAAGGATGGGCTCGTTTTGGGCAATCGCTATCGCGAGAATCGGCTCGGCACCGCCCTTGAAAAGCACCTGGCGCGCCGTGAACGCGCCTTTTGGAAGTAATTCCGCCGGCCACGCCGCCTCCCGCACAAAGTCGGGGATCAGTTTTTCGCCCGCCTTAAGGTCGCGCACAGCAACGACGACGCTCTTCATCGGCATGCCCGCTGGCTGTCCCGCTAGGGCGGACGCCTCGTTGCCCGGCGCCGTAAGCGCCGAGCGAACGAGCAGCGCTGCGATGCCCGCGAATGCAAATGCGACGACGAATACCAATATCGAGCCGATTCGCATAAAGACCTCAGCAATAAGAGTAAATAGGGGGCAGAAAAGGTATCGGAACGGCGGACGCGTCCGGTGGTGTGCCTCCCAGGTGTTGCCTTACTTCGTAAGCGCGGTATTTACTGTCCCAAACTCGGCGGCGATATTGGTACCAAGTGCTGTGACGGCAGTGATGCATGCCACCGCGATGAGGGCGGCGATTAGTCCGTACTCGAGCATGGTCACGCCCTTCTTGTCGGCGTTGAAGGTCTTGATCTTTTTTGCGAAGAAATAAGCCATTTCTTTTTCCCTGTTAACCATGTAGAATCGAGTTCTCGCCAGGGACTTTTATCGCCCTGGCGAGCAGGACGGACAAACTGTCCAGCCTGATATGCTTATGGCAGGTAGGCTCTACTTCGTGAGGGCAGTATTAACCTTGCCAAATTCGGCAGTTATGTTGGTGCCGATCGCGGTGACGGCAGTGATGCATGCCACCGCTATGAGGGCCGCGATCAGACCGTACTCAAGCATGGTAACGCCCTTCTTGTCGGCGTTGAAGGTCTTGATCTTTTTTGCGAAGAAATGAGCCATTTATATCCCCACGGGGTTGAGTAAAAGGTAGTGCGCGCCAAGACGAATCCGCTGACCTGACGATTCGCACGGCCTAAATATACGGACCGTCAGCCCCATAGCCGCAATGCAGCGAGGGTTGCACAATATTTGTTGGGCTATCTAGGGTAGACTGCGGGGAGCCGATGCGCTGCAGCGCTCAAAGTAATGAGTTACCTTCTGGCTCTTATCGCTCAGCCCATGCAAAGTTCGAAAGCTTCAGTATAAACTCTCGTGGCGGAGTAAAAACCCGCTGACAGCAAAGAGCAAGCGTAACGGCCGCGATAAGGCCTAGCTTGGTCTAAGCCACACCCTAGCGACTCTAAGCGAATCAATTTGATTGACGTCTGTCAAGCTGGAGAATTATCTGCCGCTATAAGACTAATACTGAACTTACAATCCATGGTTGCCAAAATGCACCGGCGACTAATTTTCGATTTATTCTTTCCACACCTCAAACGTGGCTATGGAATGTCCGCGCGATAGCAGGGGACATTGCCAAGCTTGGCGCATGCTCAGGCGCGAATCAGCGCACATTGTTCGGGACCGATTCGTCATACGCGCTTTCGGAACGAACCCTAAGGAGCACAACGGCGAACCACGAAGCTTTATTCCCGCGAAGGAGATGTGAAAAAATTGACTTGCCGCCCACCTGTCATGGCCGGGGTTTGACCCGGCCATCCAGTAACATACTGAGTGCACTCGCTTTTCCATGGATGGCCCGATCAAGCCGGGCCATCACAACTGAGTGCGTTGCGGGCAAGCCAATTTTTTCACGCTTCCTTCGCGGGAATGACAACCGGGGCCTACAGGGCAGGGCCGACGCCCGGACAGCCTTATTTTCTACAACTCAGTGGGGCACTCTATGATCTCTGAACAGATACATTCGATCCTAGCCCGGATGGGGCAACTCTATTCGGGCCAAATCCTTCCCATCGCCGGCTTGGCGATCTTTTTCACGCTGCTCACGGTTTTTAAAAGTCAGGCTTCGAGTCCTGGCAAGGTCTGGTGGGGAAATCCTGGACTGCTCACCGACGCCTGTAACGCTATCGTGAATCTGTTTCTAAGCTGGAACTTTAGAATTGCTTATTTGTCCGCCATTTTCTTCCTGTGGTCGGGAACGTTATCCAATGGCGCCATGGACGATTATTTTATCAACGGGCGCGGGCCCTTGCACGGCCTATCCTTCTGGTGGCAGGCGGCAATCTATGTATTGCTGACCGATTTCCTGGCCTACTGGATGCACAGGGTGTTTCACGGCGGCGGTTTTTGGAAATATCATGCCATCCATCATTCGGCCAAGCAGGTCGACTGGACGACGGCTTATCGCATTCACCCGGTCAATGTGATGCTGCAACCGGCCGTTATTAGCGTGACTATGCTCATGCTGGGCATTTCGCCCGAAGTCATAGCGTTTTTCGTACCGTGGGATATCTTCAGCGCTGCGCTGGTGCATGCAAATGTGAAATGGACGTTCGGACCATTCAAATACGTTCTCGCAACGCCGGTCTTTCATCGCTGGCATCATTGCCTGCCGGACGATGGCGGCAATACCAATTTTGCGCCGACCTTCGCGTTCTGGGATGTCCTGTTCGGTACCTTCCGCATGCCGCCGGATCGCTTGCCGCAGGTTTTCGGTGTCGATGACAAGCAATACCCTGAGGGTTATGTCCAACAGCTGGTGTATCCCTTCAAATCGCCGGCAGCCGAGCCCGCCGCCGCTAGCTCTTCGATCGAGCCGAAGCCTTTGTCTTCGGGCCGTGTCGGTTGAGGGCGCTGCAACCGTTCACCGTCGTTGCGAGGCGGCTCTTGCCGCCGTGGCAATCCAGGCCTCCGTGCGCTGTTCCTGGATCGCCAAGGGGTTAGAGCCCGTCGCAATGACGGAATCGTTGGGAGCTGCCTCGCATGACGCTGCCGATCGAGCAATCGGGGGGACTTGGAATGGCCAATTCGAAACGCGGGCTCTTTGCCCTGGCCGCACTGGCGCTATGCGCTCTTATGGCGGCCGCTGCCCGCTCCAGCCAGCCGCTCGACGCCGATCTACCGGCGGGTCTCGAGCTTAAGGATATGACCTGGGTAGAGGTGCGAAAGGCAATCGAGGAAGGCTACACAACGGTGCTGGTGCCCACAGGCGGCATCGAGCAGAACGGGGCGCACATGGTCCTCGGCAAGCACGATTATATCGTGAGCTGGGCCGCGAACCGGATCGCGCTTGGCGCCGGCCGTACCCTTGTCGCCCCCGTCGTCTCTTATGTGCCGGAGGGCAGCTTTGAGCCCGCCAGCGGCAATATGCGGTTTCCTGGCACGCTCGGTGTCTCCGATGCAGCTTTTGCCGGCGTGCTTGAAGGCATAGCGCGCAGCCTGAAAGCCCACGGATTCACGCTCATTTGTTTCATGGGCGATCATGGCGGCAGCCAAACTATTCAGAGCGAGGTTGCAGCGAGGCTATCCAAAGAATGGGAGCGAGCTGGCGTCCGCGCGGTTCAGCTCGACGCCTATTACGACGACGCCGCGCAGGTGAAACGGCTCGAGGCTGAAGGCGAGACGGCAAGCGCCATCGGCCAGCACGCTGGCCTTATCGATACGGCCGAGCTGATGGCCGTCCACCCCGCCGGCGTCTATCCCGGCAGGATTTCCGGGCGCGGGTTTTTCACCGAGGCACCCGGCAGTTCGGGCGACCCTGCGCGGGCGAGCGCGCAACGCGGACGAAATTTGATCGCGATGCGTGTCAAGGCCGCCATAGCACAGATCCGTGCGCTGAGGTTATGACGTGCATCCGCCCGAGGGGTTCAATGTCACCGCCGTTGACATCCTTGGGTAATTATACGCTACGGCCGAAAACGTGACCCCGCCGGTGAGGTAGCTTCCAACCGTTGGGGTGTAGGTATAGCTCGTCTGGGCTACGATGATCGTTTGATTAGTATTAAGAAGTCCGGAAGGCAGAGTATAGGTGGCTCCATCCGACGCCGCGGTCAAAGCGCCCCAACCATAGCTCCATTGCACCGTGGCGTCGCTGGCGTTTTGGATGACGCTCGTGATGCGAAGGCCTGCAATCGTCGCCGTATAGGAATTGGGCTGCAGGATTATCCCCCCAATATCCCCAATATCTTGCAGACTGGCAGTGGTGACGCACGATACCTGGGCTACGAGATCGGCGGCAGTGGTGGCCACTTGCGCGTTGCGCCGCTTGAGGACGAACGCTTCACCGAATTCGACCATGCTCAAGAGGATGGCGACCAAGATCGGCATGGAGACAGCCGCTTCCAACAGGATGGAGCCGCGCTGGTTGCGGAAAAAAGTACCCATTTTGGCTCAACCCCCGATATCCGGATATGGCTCGCTTCTGAACACCGCCGACGATTGCAGGAGACGGTTGCCATCGGCAAGATTGCTCAGCAGCGCGAGGCTCGAAAAACTAACAAGCGGCCATTCGTAAAAGCTCGTCACCAAGACTACGGTCGACGGCCCGCCGGGCTCGTATGGAAAACTCGTCTGGAGGGCGCCCTGTGCGTTCGTCGCAACCGGCTGCGTGACAGACGAAAAATTCGGAAAGTTTTGAACGTTGAGCTGAAGCTTGCTGGTGCAGTTGGTGAGGATCACGACATTGCTGCAAATCTGCGCAATCATCCCGGTTTGGCTGGTGTTGTTTGTTTGGGCCTGCCCTGTACGGATCAATCTCGCCGCGCTCAAGGTGGCGTTATCGAGTTCGTATGTTCCCCAAAATATAAGACCAACCTCCAAAATGCCGAATAGCAAGACGAACAGCGGCAAGGCGATGATCGCAAATTCCAGAAACGATACGCCTCCCTCACCGCGAATGCCCTTGAGGATACGAATTTTGAGCCTTTCGCCAACCGCTTTCATATAGTTCCCCCTGCGCAGATTCTCGCTGTCATTAGGCCCCTCGCAATGACATGGAGGACGATGCCCCCGCAATAACGCGGCGAACAGTGAAGCAACGGCCGAATTCCGTATAAAGCAATCTTACTCAAGGTTCACCAGTTTTATACAAATTCGTTGAAATTCAAACGGCGGAAACGTTAACGTTTGGCTTAAGGCAGATATCGATTCGCCACGGGGCTGATTAAATAGGATTCACGGCATGTTGGGGCACATATCGAAAAAGCTATCGGGCATCAAACACGATACGAGAGGCGTCGTATTTTATCTCGTCGCGCTGCTCATGATTCCGTTCGTCGTGTTGGTGGGCGTCGCTGTGGATGTCGGCCAGCTCCTAGTCATAAAAGATCAGCTGCAGGGGGCGATCGACGCCGCCGCGCTCAATCTCGGCGCAAACCCGAGCCTAACCAGTACCCAGGCCCAAACACACGCTCAAGCTTTCGTAGGCGCGAACTTTACCACTCAAAACCCCTCGGTAACGCTTACGATGCCTAATATCGCGTGGCCGCCCGCAGGAACGCCGCCCGCGGTCACCATCACGGCCACGGCAAAGATGAACACGAATTTTCTGCAAATTATCGGCTATACCACGCTTTCAACGACGGTTTCTTCAACGGTCACCGTTGCGCAGAACCACCTGGAAGTGGTGCTGGTGCTCGACAATACAGGGTCCATGAGCACCACCTACGGTTCCATGACAGGCATCCAAGGTCTGATCACCGCCTCCACCACTCTGGTCGATACGCTTTTTACAAACGATCCAACCGGGACATATACGAAGATCGGCGTCGTGCCGTTTACCGACAATGTCAACGTGGGCACGCAATATTCGACTGCGTCGTGGATCGACAATAGCAATAGCGCGGGCTCCATGTCCCAGGAGAATATCGGCGTGCCTACGGGCACTGGGCTGATTACCTTCGCGAGCAACCTTGCGAGCAAGACTAGTCAATCGTCCTGGACTTGGGGCGGGTGTGTCCGGCAGCGCACGGAGCCCTACGATGTCGAAGACGTCGCGCCCACGGCCAGCAATGCTGCGACGCTTTTTACGCCGTTCTTCGCGCCCGACGAACCCGACGCGGCAACTTACAGCTCCAAAAAGAAACAGTATACCGACGACTGCAGCGGTTCGTCCTCATTCTACAATAGCTATTTGTGCGACAGCACATGCATGACGGCGACCGGGGGAGCAAACCTCGCCGATCAGCAATGCACGACGAAATACACATCCAGTCCGAAGGTATCGCAAAGCGGATACGGCCCGAATGCCTTGTGTACGGTTCAGCCCATTATCCCCCTGACCAACACCAAGTCCACAATTATAAATGAGATCAATGCCATGCAGGCTTATGGCGCGACCGTCATCCCTGCGGGTTTGGAGTGGGGATGGCACGTGCTTTCGCCCAATGTTTCATCTGTCATTTTTCCTAGCAACGCGGCCGTATCCTACTCCAACACCAATACAGTCAAAGTCATCATCCTGCTGACCGACGGCTTTAACGATGTGCAGCTTGGCCAGCTCGGCGTAACGCCGACTGCCCCGACCAATGGATTTAACGACTCCGTGTACAGCGCTTATGGCTATGGCAGCGGGCCTCACCTCAATGTCCTTTCGCTTCCGCCGTCGCTGAATGGAGTACAAGACCAGCCGGACTATAATCTCGATCAGAAGGAGACACAGCTCTGCAATAATATAAAGGCTGTGACGAACGCGAATGGGAGCCCAGGGCGAATCGTAATTTATGCCATCGGCTTCGGTAACGTGATCAACAACAGCAGTTTGCAGCTTTTGCAGCAATGCGCGACCGACTCTGCGCATTATTTCTATAATCCCACCTCGGAGGAGCTTATCACCACATTCCAAAACATTGCCGTCGGCCTTAACGCATTGCGCATTTCGCAATAGCGTCTCATACTAGGCAGGGTGGACGGAGTTGATGAGGATGAACAAGAAGGCGAGTGCGGCGAACGATCCGAAATTCCTCCCGGTCTGTTGGCGCAGAAGGGTTTGTGGTATAATCGATGCGAATACTGGGCGTCTTGCAGTGAGAATAGGCCTTTGGGACGCGCGCTCAATGGGGGGCAAGAAAATGAAGATGCTGCTAAATATTGCTGCGGCACTAGGCTTTGTTACTAATTGCGCTCTAGCGGCAGATAATCTTACTTGCACCGGCCCTTTTGGAGAGATCTCCGGTGCTCCAAATTTTACCAAACCATCTGGGCATCTTGATCCCGGACAAGTCGGCTGGACGTGCCCACAAATATTAAGCACCGATACAGTCTCCGCGGTAGCTTGTTTCGTGGAAATTGCGGTTCCGCCCCAGCCACCCACGAGTTTCCGCTGCCCCGTTGCCGCATCATGTCCCGGCGTTGGAACATTCCAAAGCATCGAGCGAATCAAGGGTCCTATGGGGTCAGATCAAATCTGCGCGACTTACATTAACCAAGGTGGAAATACAGAGACCTATGGAATCCACTTAACTGTGAAACATTAAGGACCCCTTCGGCGATTCCTTCAACACGTGCTAGCTAGACATCGAATCTTGGGACGCGAGAGTTCGAATTTTTTCCGGTGCGCCAAACTCCGCTTTCAGGCATGGTTTCCGTGCTCTCTCGTTTTATGTCACGGGACCTCACAAGTCACCGATCTCAGCGACTCGGCTTTGACGCAGGGGACGTCAAATCTCTGCGGATCTTCTCTCGGCGCCTCTCACGCGGTCATTTGCCTTCTTGCGAATCCGGCGGTATTTTCAACGGTACTTTCGCGGCTGACGGTATAAAGGTGACGATTTGCAGCTCTCAGACTAGGCTCCCCTGGCGTTCAAGCCCAGGGTAAGGCCCTACAGGGCATTGCTTATCGCTTAGGGAAGCGACGATGAAAAGAACCGTAGCGTTCGCACTCGCGGCCACCGGCTTCGCGGTTACGGCAGAGGCTGCGGATATGGACATCGGCAGCCTAAGGGATCCGCTTCCGGACACGTTAACCTGGAATGGCGTCACGTTGTCCGGAACGATAGACGTTGGCTATGCGTACCAAAACCACGGCGTTCCGCTCGGCGCGTCATACCCGCAAACGCTCGAATACAACATCTGGTCGGCGAAAAATGCCAATAAGGAAATCTCTACCTTCGGCGCCAATGCGTTAGAGCGCTCGGGCATTGGCCTTTATATCGACGAGGGGATCGGCGGCGGCTGGCAGGCAGTCGGAAAGATCAAGACGGAGTTCAATCCGCTTTCGGGCGAGCTTGCCGACGGCCCGGCATCCCTGCTCAAAAATTATGGCGTGCCATTGGCCAATCAAACCGCAAACGGCGATTCGAACCGCGCCGGTCAGGCATTTAACGGCGAGGCCTTTGCAGGTGTCGGTAATGCCTCCTACGGTACACTGACTGTGGGACGCCAGCGATCGCTGCAATACGATGCTTTCGCGGCCTACGATCCGCAGGACGGCTCTTATGCCTTTGGGCTCATTGGCTATTCTTCCGGCTTTGCAGGCTCGGGCGATACCGAAGCCGCGCGCTGGGACAATTCGGTGAAGTATGTTTATCAATACGGTCCCGTTCATGCCGCAGCCGAATATTCGGATGGCGGCCCGGATACGGGAATCTTCGGGGGCGCCTATGGGTTCAATGCCGGAGGCGCTTATCGCGGTTTCTCCGTGGATGCGGTTTATCAAAAAGAGAAAGACGCGGTTTCCGCTTCGGCGGCGAGCGCCACGACGCTGAAAGCCGTCATCTCGGACAATGAGTCCTGGTCGGTTCAAGGCAAATACACCTATGACTTCAGCGGCGGCTTTAAGGATGAACCCGAAGCGAAACTTACGTTTTTCGGCGGCTACGAGAATATATCCTTCGCAAATCCGAGCGGCAACCCTGCCACTTACATAGGATCGGGAACGGTTGGCGGATATCTTATTTCAGCCGTCACGCTTAGCCCGTATAACACCGATAAGGTTTTGCAACTGGCGTGGGCGGGGGCGAAATATGAACTCCCCTCCGGATGGAGCTTTACAGGTGCATACTATCGCGTCGCGCAAGGGGCCTATTTGGGGACGGTCAGTGCCCCAGCCGCCGGGACGATACAAACGAACGCGAACGCCGCCGGCATCTACAACGAAGGCTCCTTTGTCGTGGACTACCGTTTTAACAAACATTTCGATGTGTATGCCGGCGTGAACTACTCGACGCTCGATGGGGGGCTCGCCTCGGGCTTTTTGAATGACAACCAGATTACTGCCGCGACCGGCGTGCGCTTGAGATTCTAACGGCTGCTCGCCGCCAATTGGTTAGTCCGCTGTCTGCAAAAGCGCGATGCGGGCGATGTTAGAGACGGCGGCCGGGGCCGGGAAGCGCCATTCGCGTGGCCAAATAGCGGACGCACAGCACGCAATTACGTGTCTAGCCCGGCTGGCCTTATTGCCGCGATCCGCAGACAGATGCTAGGTTCCAGCCCATGCTCGATAAATCGGTACCTTTCACAGAAGGCGGGGCGCGATTGCAGCCCATCCGGCTCGGCGGAGTAACGCTTAAGAGCCCGGTTGTGCTTGCGCCGATGTCCGGGGTCACCGATAGGCCATTCCGCCGCATCGTCAGGAAATTCGGCGCGGAGCTGGTTGTGACCGAGATGCTGGCCAGCAAGGCGGTGGTTCGCGCGCACCGCAATACGCTGAGAATGTCCGAGCGCGAGGCGGACGAAGGCCTTCTGGCGGTGCAACTGGCGGGCCGCGAGCCGGAAATCATGGCCGAAGCCGCCCGTTTGAACGAGGATCGAGGCGCGGACATCGTCGACCTCAATTTCGGCTGCCCGGTGAAAAAGGTGGTCAAAGACCTCGTCGGTGCGGCGCTGATGCGCGACGAGGTACACGCGGCGAAAATTTTCGAGGCGGTAGTCAACGCGGTGAAGCTGCCGGTGACCCTCAAGATGAGGATGGGATGGAGCCCGGACCGTCTCAACGCGCCCCGTCTGGCGAAAATCGCGGAGGAGTGCGGGATCGCCATGGTCACCGTGCATGGCCGCACGCGCTGCCAGTTTTACGGCGGCGAGGCCAACTGGGGCTTCGTGCGGCAGGTCAAGGAAGCGGTTTCGATTCCCGTCGTGGTGAACGGCGACATTCGCAGCCCAGCCGATGCGGCGCGCGCGCTGGCGCTGTCCGGGGCCGATGGCGTGATGATCGGACGCGGGGCTTATGGACGCCCGTGGATCGTCGCACAGGCGGCGGCGTTTCTGCGCGGGAGCGCCGTGCCGGGCGAGCCGCAGCCGCGTGTGCAATTCGAAACCGTGGTGGAGCATTTCGAGGCGATGCTGGCCTATTACGGCGAGCGCGCAGGGGTGCTCATCGCGCGCAAACATCTTGGCTGGTACAGCGCGGGGCTGCCCGGGGCGGCGGAGTTTCGCAGCGCTGTTAACGGGGCCGGAGAGGCGGCTGCGGTGCGCGGGCTAATTCGCGAATTTTGGGGGCGGATGATGTAAAAGACGTGCGGAAGCGTTGTCCGCGGGGAATGGAACGCTGTTGGCGATAGCTCAACGCTCCGCAAGACGCTCGGCAAATAGAACCATAGTCTTCCGGTACACCTCCGACCGGTTCCACTCGCGCATGACCTCGAAATTTGCGGTTCCCTCGCCGAACGGCGCGCCGGTGTGCCAGCCGTTCCTCTTCAAGAGATTGGCCGTCGAAGCGAGCACGTCGGGCACGCTATGTCGAAGATCGACATGCCCGCTGCCGTCATAGTCCACGCCGTATTTTATATAGGAAGACGGCAGAAACTGTGTCTGGCCGATCTCGCCCGCATAGGCGCCGATCAGGCTGCGCAGGGGAAGATCGCCGCGCTGGACGATCTGCAACGCGGCGAGCAGCTCGCGCTGGAATAGCTCGGTGCGGCGGCAGTCGTGTGCCAGGGTGGCGAGTGTGCGGATCACGGGAAGCTTGCCCATGTCGCCCGTGCCGTTGTCGGTCTCGAGAGTCCAGATGGCCACGAGCAGCCTCGCCGGCACGCCGAATTCGCGCTCGATCCGCGCGAGCAATGCGGCGTGCCGCTGCATCAGCTGTTTGGCGCGATGGATGCGGGCGGGGATAACGCGGGTCGCGGCGTAGTGCTCGAAGCTCATGCGGAACGTGCCGCGCTGACGCCGGTCGAAGGCAAGCACCGCGCCGTCCTGCGTGAGGCCGGTAAACGCGGTTTCGATCACTGGCTGAGAAATCCCGGCGGCCGCGGCCTCATGCGACATGGATGACAGGAAGGCGTGGAAATCGCCCCCGCACCTCGCCGCGCTCGCGGGCGCTGCGAAAATCAGGGCGCAAAATAAGATCGCGTGCAATCGTAGCAGCATGGCTTGTACTCATTTTTCCAGGGAGAGGATCATCGCACGCGGAAATTGGCGTCACCATGGCGGGCACTTTTCCGGCCTCCATGGTGGAGTCAGCCGGCAGCCTTGACCGGAAGAACGCACCAAAGCGGGCGGTGGCCGGTATGGGCGAAAAGCTTGAAGAGATCGGCCGTGGCGATGGTGGTGGTCTTGGTGTTGACGAGCGGGTGGGCGCTGATCGTCTTTGCCTTCCGCAACCGGTCGTCGAGCACCACTCGCACCTTGCGCTCACGGTCGTTGAAGGCCGCAAACGGCGTCACGCTGCCCGGGAGCACCTCAAGAGCGGCAGCAAGAATCGCCGGCGAAGCGAAGGAAAACCGTCCGCTCGCGCCGGTCCGCTTGGCGAGTTCTTTGAGGTCGAGCGGGGGAGTGAGCAGATGCATTGTGACGAGATAAAGTTGCTTGAGCTTGTCTTCCACGACGATGTTTTTTACCGGAAATTCGCATTGCGTTATGTCGCAATGCGCCAGGCCCTCGGCTGTGAGGACAGCTTCATGTTCGACGGTTTGCGAGGCGATACCCAGCTCGCCGAGCAGCTGGAAAAATGCGCGGTCGTTGTTCATGCTGGAACTATAAGCGCATTCCGCGGCCCTCGTGCAACGCGATCGTGGTTCCGCAGCGGAAGGGTAAACGGTGGCCCCATCCCTCCGCCCCTTCGCATCTGTCCATCCTTTAAGTTTCCGCCTCTATATTATTTATAATTGTCCCGCAAAAACCACTGTTGCGCGGCTCGCTTCAACCGCGTTTTCTTAATGTGCCATTGTAGAGAAAGCGCCTTGCTAAAGCTTTAATGCATACCAATGTGCTGATAATAAACAAGAAAAGGCAAGGTCAGCCGGGTCGTTCAGCAAGCGGGATGTGCCCTTCTTTGGTTAACTCCGAACCGTAAATATATTTAACGGACTTTTAGAATCGCGCTTTTGGAGGTGAAAACGCGAAAAATCATGCTCTTTGCGGCGGGAAATTATGGAAATGCATGCGTATTTACCATTTCAGTATTAACCACGACCCGGCGTTACGAAAATATACGCGCGTTTTACTACGATTCCAAATCCGGAACGTGGTTTCGGCACGCCGGCTCGGTTTGGGTAATGTACGAATGCGATACGGGCACAAAGCCCGCTTAATTTGTGGAAGACTCAATGCCCCGCTCCACCGCAACCCGTAACGGCCGTCTCGAACTCCGCGCCACCGAGGAAGAGAAGCGCCTGCTCGCGGCCGCGGCCGCCTACGAACGGCTGGACGTAACCAGTTTCATCATGCGGCAGGTGCTGCCCGCGGCGCAGGAGATCGTCGGCCGCAACGAGCGGATTTAGCTCGCTTGCGACCAGCACCAATGGCGCGATGTTTCCGTCTTCTGTCACGGTAGCTCTCGCGTTTGCCGAACCTAGTGCCTTCCCCAAAAAAAGTGCTTGAACAAAAACACCACACACAATGCGAAGAAACCTACTAGGAGTATCAAAAAAGCAAGAAACAAGCCTTCCATAATGGCGCTGGCATAAATCTTAAAAGATCGTATTCCATAAATGGAATGGAACTTAATCAGACTAAGGCTTCCAAAAAACCTGTAGCCTGAATCATAAGAGCCTGTAACAAAATATATTTCCAATGGAATTATTGGTATAAACGCTGCTGTAAAGAAATATACCTTAAGAAAACCTGGCAGCAGAAGTTCGTCCCTCATTGTACCCAATAGGCAGAACCCAAAACCATTAAATCTTCTTAGAACGGGCACCTCTTGCATAGGATTTATGCGCTGACGCAGCTTATCTAGCCGCTTTTGTTTTATGTCCTCATTTAAAATCATTTTGTTCATTCCGTCACGTACATGCCACGCATAACGACATGCAATTTCGAGATGGGAGTTACGGTACTCCCCCTCCGGGGTGCCACTAAACAAAAAACACCCTAGCACCAGCAAAAAATCCCAGAAGGTGAAAAAGCGCCTCCTGGGATCACTTTCGCACATCAACCGCGGATGAAATCCGCGATCACCGCCGGCGCGGCGGCGTCGAAGCCGACCACATCCAGCATGCCGCCGTCATTTGGGTCCGCAATCGAGAACCCGTTCGACACCATACCCACCACCACGAGCTTCGCCGCGATGCCGGTCTTCGTCCGGTACTCCTTTAACGCCTGCACCGGATGGATCTTCCCGGCCCAGGTCTCGCTGTCGGTGTAGACCACGAAGGCATCCACCTTCAGGCCCTTCTCCATCGCGTGCAGCATCGGCAGCGCGCAGTCGGTCCCGCCAAACGGC
>JBKQIH010000172.1:0-68433 GCA_052148445.1 Rhodomicrobium sp. | reverse complement strand
GGCGGGGATCCAGTAATCGAAACGTTAAGGACTTGCGACATCAGCGATACTCAGCGGTAACAGGGTCCCCGCCTTCGCGGGGACGCCGCCGCGAACCAGTCAACACCTTTGGAGCTGGATATAAGAGCCACATGGACGAGCTTCCCTCAACGGTCGAGGCGTATCACCGGCGGAGCAAACATTTTCCGCAAAAATACGCGGCCGGACCGGCTTTTCTCGACTGGGAGTGCCAGCCCAATCCTTTTCGCCGCTATGCGGGTGCCCGCGAGGTGCCGCTCCCGCTCCGCTATGACGCGCCCGCTCCGCCGTTCCACGAACTCGGGAACGCGCCGGCTGAAGCGCTAAACATGGAGTCTCTGGGGCTTTTCCTTGAGCTTGCGCTCGGCCTTTCGGCTTGGAAGGAAGTTCCAGGTGCGCGCTGGGCGGTACGCAACAATCCGTCGAGCGGCAACCTTCACCCCACGGAAGGCTGGCTCGTGCTGCCTTCGCTTGCCGGAATTGGCGAGGCGGCAGCGCTCTATCATTACGCGCCATTCGAGCACGCGCTCGAAGAACGGTGTGTGTATGAAACAGCGCCGGGGGCGCCGGAGGGCGGATTTCTCCTTGCGCTGAGTTCCATTCCATGGCGGGAGGCCTGGAAATATGGCGAGCGCGCCTTCCGGTATTGCCAGCACGACGCAGGCCATGCGCTTGCCTCGGCCGCCTATGCGGCCGCTTGCTTGGGCTGGCGCGTGGAGGCGCTTGCCGGAGTGGATGACGATACGCTGGCCGCTCTGCTCGGCCTTGGCCGTCCCGATGCCGCCCATGCGCGGGAGGAGGAATATGCCGATCTCATCGCCTTCGTGCGAACGGACGGCAGCGGCAAGCTGGCGCCGGAAGTGCCGCCTTTCGAACAGTGGCGCGGCCAATGGTCAGGGAGCGCAAACCGGCTTAGCGAGGATCATGAGCCCTGGCCGGCGGTCACGCGCGCCGCCGCTCTCACTCACAAGCCGCCGGCCGCGGCACCGGAACCGCAAGGCAGCGGCACCCCGCGCGACACCCAGTCCCGTTCATCCGGTCAATCTGCAGCCGCGGTCATCCGGCGGCGCCGGAGCGTCCAGCACATGGACGCAGAGACAAGCATATCTCTGGCGTTATTCGAGCGCCTGCTCGCGGCCACGCTACCCGATCCCCGCTGGCCGCCTTGGCATGCCTATCCGTGGCCGGCCCGGATCGCTCTGTTTGTGTTCGTGCATCGGGTTGAAGGCTTGGCGCCTGGGCTTTATGCGCTGTTGCGCGCGCCCGGCATGCTGGAGCGGTTGAAGGCGGGTTGCGACCCCGCGTTCGCATGGAACGGGGTGCCCGGCATGGCGCTACCGTTCTACGCTTTGAGAGAGGGCGATTTCCGCAAGCTCGCCGCCGCGCTCTCGTGCCATCAAGGCATTGCGGGCAGAAGCGCGTTCAGCCTTGGCATGGTGGCCGATTTTGCGGTCACTCTCGGAGCGGAGGGCCCCTGGTCCTACCGCCGCCTTTTCTGGGAGGCCGGTACGATCGGCCAGGCTCTCTATCTCGAAGCAACCGCGGCGGGTATTTCCGGCACCGGTATCGGCTGCTACTTCGACGATGAAATGCACCGGCTGCTGGGGCTATCCCCGGACAGCATGGAATGGCAATCGCTTTACCATTTCACCGTGGGCGGAGGGTTCGAAGACCCGCGCGTTTCGACATCTCCGCCTTACGCTCACTTAGAGCGCATTCCGTCATCTTCGAGCCGTTGAATGCGCTTCGGCCGCAGGGCGTGATTGTGCGCCGGCGGGAAAGATCATACGATGGGAGGCACTTGAGACAAACGGCGCGAAGGAGGCCGCATGTCACGCCGCGCTTTCATTTGCGGGTTATCCGGCCCCAATCTGACCCTTGGCGAGTCCGATTTTCTCGCCGCCGCACAGCCTGCGGGGATCATCTTGTTCGCGCGCAACGTGGCGAACCCGGAACAGGTTCGGCGCCTCATCGAAGAGGCGCGCGATGCCGCGGGCGGGCGGGTGCTCGTTCTCGTGGACCAGGAAGGCGGGCGCGTCCAGCGCCTTGCCGAGCCGCATTGGCCGCGCTATCCGGCGGCACGCGCCTTTGGCCGGCTGGGGGCCGCGGATCGCAGCCACGCCCGGGAAGCCGCCCAGCTCTGCGCACGGGCGATGGCGCGCGATCTGCACACGCTCGGCTTCAACACAACCTGCGGGCCGGTGCTCGACGTGCCGGTTGCCGGCGCCGACAATATCATCGGCGACAGGGCATATGGCGAGGACGTTGCAACGGTGATCGAGCTTGGCGGCGCCGTGGCGGAGGGGCTGCTTGCCGGGGGGATTCTGCCCGTGATGAAGCACATTCCGGGGCATGGCCGGGCGATGGCCGACAGCCATCTTGCGCTGCCGGTGGTCGATACGCGGTTCGATGAACTGCAAACAGCCGACTTCGCCCCGTTCCGCGCGCTGCGGCATCTTCCCATGGCGATGACCGCCCATGTCGTGTTCACCGCCCTCGATCCGGATGCGCCAGTCACGGTCTCGGCCAAGGCCATCGCCGAGGTTATCCGGGGCCATATCGGCTTCGATGGCCTGTTGATGTCCGACGATCTTTCCATGCGCGCGCTTTCGGGCACGTTCGAGGAACGCACCCGCGCGAGCCTCGCGGCCGGCTGCGATCTGGCGTTACATTGCAACGGCAAGATGGAGGAGATGGCGGCCGTGGCCATAGCCTCACCCTACCTGGAGGGGGAAGCGCTGCGGCGCTTCGAGGCCGCGCTTGCCATGCTCAAGGAGCCCGAGCCTTTCGCGGAACAGGAAGCGGAGGAAGCGCGTGCGGAAGCGCTAGCCGTCCTGACGCTCTCTGCTGGCGCCGGCTAGCGCGGGCCGCAGCCGCTCACCCGCATGGCCACTGGGCGCAAAGGGCCGATCCAGGCGTCCGGACGGTGCAACCTCAAGACCGATACACTGCGACGCTGCTGGCGACACAGTCCGCGACGTGCTCTTTCGTAATCGCACCCAACACGTTCCCCGGGCGCGGTACGCCGCGGCCGTGCGCGACCAGTGCCATGATCGCCTGTTTCTGCCACATACGCTGGATGACGTCGAAGATGACGTCGTCATCGCGCACGATGGTGAATTTGCGGCTTGCGAGTTCACCCAAGGTAGCAGACGGCGCTTCCTGCAGTGCCTGTCTCAGCGCAGTATTGACACGCAGAACTCCAACGATGCGATTGCCGCGGGTTACGGCAACGTGCCGGAGGCGGCCGCCGTGTTCTGGCAAGCAAAGGAACGCTGCGAAACTCATTTCTGCCGGGGCCATGACCACATCGGTATCCATCACCTCCTTCGCGTGCCGGACCAGAAACATGTTGGCGTGCAGCGCCTTGGGTATGTCGTGTCCGCGGCGGAAGAGTTTCATGGTATAGATGTTCTCCCGCGATAGCAGGCGCCGCACCCCGACGCTCAAGGCAACTGCAAGGATCATTGGCAGGACGATGCCGTAGTCGCGCGTCATCTCGAAAATCATCGTGATGGCTGTCATCGCCGCCCCGGTGGCGCCGCCCACCATCGCGCCCATGCCGACCATCGCAAAAGACGGCACATCGATGGTTAGCGGTAGCGGGAGCACTGAAAGAACGGAAGCAAAAGCGCCTCCAATAGCGGCTCCCATAAAGAGCGACGGAGAGAAGATGCCGCCGGACGATCCGGATCCGAGACTGAGCGAAGTTGCCAGCAGCTTGCAAAGGAAAAGCAGAAAGAGCAGTCCGGCGCCGGACGTTTGGCCGAGCAGGATCGCTTGCACGGTGGAGTAACCGACACCCTCGACGTAATAGTGACCGAAGCGCTGTTGCAAGGCGTAAATGAGAAGGCCCACGAGCAGCATGCCGGCCGCATGCCGGGCATAGCGTCCCCCGATCTTGTCGAACAGGTCTTCGACGAAGTGCAGCCCGCGAATAAATCCGGCTGCCGCGACGCCAACGATGGCTCCGAGCAGGGCATAGAGGCATAGTGCAAGCGCTGAGCTTGCATCGGCGTCGAGAGGGGTAAGCGCGGGCACTGCAAAGGCCGGCTGCGCGCCGAAGAAATACCGTCCGAGGTAAGTTGCCGTGCCCGTGGCAATGGCGACCGGCAGGAAGGTGCGCGCGCTCACTTCTGGCATCATAAGCTCGATGGCAAACATGACGCCGCCAATCGGGGTGTTGAACGTCGCTGCGATGCCGGCCCCGGCCCCGCAGGCGACCAGAATGATGCGCTCGCCAGGCAGCATCCGGACGATCTGGCCGAGCGTGGAGCCGAGCGCGGAACCGATCTGGATAATCGGCCCCTCGCGTCCCACGGCAGCGCCGCTGCCGATGGCTATCGCAGAAGCTAACGATTTCACCACCGCGACGATAGGCCGTATAACGCCGCCGCCGTAATAGATGGCGTCCATCACCTCGGGCACGCCATGGCCTCTGGCCTCGGGCGCAAAGTTGCTTACCAAGAAGGTTACGGCGAGACCGCCGGCCACAGGCACAAGAACGACGAGAAGCTCCCAAGGGCTGGCCGGTGTGAAAACGCTGGCCTCGTAATGAAAACTAAGCTGGCCCAGAAACAGGAGATTGTGAATGAAACCAATGAGTTCGCGGAATCCGGCCGCGCCCAATCCGGTCACAATGCCAACCGCCAGGGCCAGAAGGGAGAGATAAACGAGGCCGATCCGATTGGTTTCTTCGGTCCGCGCGAAGCTTAGCGGCCGCCGGACCTGGCGCAAGAAGGGCTTCCAGCGCGCCATTACGGCTTCGTCTTTCCGGCGCGCGCGATCCAAGCCTTCGCCGCAGCCAGATCGCCGAGCTTGAACAGCTGGACCTCACTGGGGAAGAAGGGCTTGAACAGAGTGACCGCAGTGCGCAGCCATGCCTGATCGGCAACCACCGCGACGCGGGTAAAATCGCGCCAGTGCTTCACGCCGAAAGTGCCGTCGTCCCAGAGCGCCTCAAGCTCGTAACCCTCGAAGCCCTCGCCAGCCACATAGAGCAACTTGACCGGACCCTTGGCGATCATGGCTTCGGCCTTGGGGATGAGGATGTTCTCATAATCCTCATGCGTTACCTTGCCGGTAGCTTCGATGCCCAGCACGTCCGGCGGCAGATCCTCGATAAGTTTGAACATTCGCCTTGCTCCTCGCACTGCTCGCGGGTGCCGGTATGAAAAAGCGTTCCGGCTACTGAAACAGCCGCGGCTGTCCGGGGTTGCAAGCTTGGGCCGCAGCCCGTGTGAATTTTTGACCCCATCCCCGGCGAATATCCGCTGCTGCGCGTACAGCAGGCAGGACGAACGGGAGGGCGGCGCGCCCCGTCCGGCGGGGCTTGGTGCGCGAGCGGTGTGCGGAAGCACTAGCCGCGCGGACGTGAATCACGCAAACTGCGCACCAGCGTGTCAAGCGGAGAATCGACGTGAGCCAGAATGGGGACGGCAAGCAGGCGGACATGACGGCCGGCGATTGGGATGCTCCCGAGCGGCTGTCTCCCGAGGACGATACGGATGCGCTCATCTTAGAGCTCGACGGCTTCGAAGGCCCGCTCGACCTCCTGCTCGTGCTGGCGCGCAGCCAGAAAGTCGATCTGACCAAGCTCTCGATCTTGCGCCTCGCCGAGCAATATCTCGATTATATCGAGGTGGCGCGCGAGCTGCGCCTTGAGGTCGCCGCCGATTATCTCGTGATGGCGGCCTGGCTCGCCTATCTCAAATCGAAATTGCTGCTGCCCGAAAAGGAGCAGGTCGACGACGGCCCAACGGGCCAGGAACTCGCCCGCCAGCTCGCCTTCCGGCTGAAACGGCTCGACGCGATGCGCGAGGCGCTCGCCCGCATGATGGGCCGCAAGCGGCTCGGCATCGATCTTTTCACGCGCGGCATGCCGGAGGGCATCCGCATCGTGCGCTCCAGCATCTATCAGGCGAGCATTTTCGATCTGCTCAAGGCCTATGCGGAACAGCGCCAGCGCAACGCCGTCACCGAGGTGAAATGGGGCGGGCGCGAGGTCTGGTCGATCAAGAAGGCGCGTGAGCGGCTGGCGGCGCTGCTTGGCGGCGAGCCGGATTGGGCCGCGCTCGACAAGTTTTTGGAGGAATTCAAGCCTCAGCCCACCATCGGCAAGACGGTGACTGCGTCGAGCTTCGGCGCCACGCTGGAGCTGGCGCGCGAGGGCTATCTCGAAATCAGGCAGGCGCACGCATTCGGCCCGCTGTACCTCAAATGGTTGAACCGAGGCGCGGTCGAAAACGCCGGCTAAACAGGCATCCCCGGCTTTGCCGGTGGAGGGCATGCGGAAAGTTGAGTTTTTGCGGGATTGCTCCCAACTGTAGGCCGGCACGGCCAATTGCTATTTTGCGGAAAACCGCGTCAGAGGCCGGGCACTTTTAGCTTCAGTTTCACGATCGTGGTGACCAAGTTTCGCGAGGAACCGGCAAACTCACTTTCCCAGCCGAGAACAGTCTGGTCAGGCACGATCTTGCCGGCGTTAGCCAGCTCGACGGCTCTGCCGACGGCCCGGTGGAAGCGCGCATGCTCGGCGGTCAAGGTCTCGAACTCGGGCATGGCGGCCAGCTTCTGCTTGCCCTCGCCATGGAGCCATATCCCAAAAGGGCAAAGGTCATCGGCTCCAACGACAGCAGGGTCCAGCCTTTTACTGGGATCGTGGATGTAGGCGAGGAGCCTCATCTTCCATGCCGCATGCGCTTTCACTGCATCGTCCCAATTCACTTCACGTCCTCCACCAAGAAACCGGCCGTGGGGCCGTTTGCCTACCTCCCGGGCCGCGGATTAGACTTCACACAAACTTCAAAAATTAGTCATAAGAATGTCGCCCGGCAGCGCGATAAAGTGCCTGCCAACGGCAGGCTGTATCCTGATGGCGGTTGCCTCTTCGTACTGCAACAATTTTGATCCTGCCCTTGCCGTCCTTCTCATATTTGGTTTAAGTGTTTATCCAAAACGGAGGGATTGGCTTAGAGACAGAGACGTCTTTAGCGTTGCGCGGCAAGCTAGGTGGACATGAACGGCCCATGTAGCCTGCTGCGAGCTTCAAACGGTGCCTCAAGAGTCTAGTGCATCTGGGCTTGGGGCCAAGCCGGCGCCCGGCAATCTGCTCACGCCGCGGGCAGTCCGGCTCAGCGAAGGAGGATTTGTTTGGTGCTGCAACTAGAAGCCGCTGCAAAAGTTCCGGCCGGAGCCCCTTCCAGGATCCAGGACAGACTTACGGCACTCAGGAATTTTTTTGCGGAGATGGAGCCGAAGCTGCCCGGCATTTTCGCGTTGAGTTATCGCAGGCTGTTTGAGGTGGAGCCTGCACTTGCTGGCTATTTCAAGGCGGGCGAGAGGGAACTCTTCTTTGTCATGATTCAACGTATTGTGAAAACGAC
Organism: Rhodomicrobium sp.; assembly: GCA_052148445.1. Lineage (GTDB taxonomy): Bacteria > Pseudomonadota > Alphaproteobacteria > Rhizobiales > Rhodomicrobiaceae > Rhodomicrobium. The sequence goes on along the minus strand of JBKQIH010000172.1, from coordinate 61,030 downwards.
ACGGTCGAGCCAGCTCTGGCCGGCAGGCGCGGCGACCGGGCAGATACTGATCCCGGAGGTCGCCGCATTGGCGCGCAGCCATGCAAAAGCCGGCGTGGAGCCCGCGCATTTCAGTCTGATGAACGACATGCTGGCGTGGACCTGCAAGGAAGTCGCTTTTGAGGAGTTTACGTCGCCGGTCGAAGAAGGGCTCGCCTTTGTCTTCGATGTGCTTGGCGCGTCCCTGACGGCCAAGGATAACGGCGGCGACGTGCTGTCGAACCTGCAATCGCGCTTTAACGGGCCAACACTCCGCGATCCAACGGCCTATTTCGACGAATAAAGCAACCCCCGGCGCCGTCTGGCGGCCGCCGGATATTATGTAGCGCTTTTCAGCGTCGCAGTTGAAGCGATGAAATCCACGCACATCGCAACGCGTCCCGCCTCATTTGGGCGGGCGAGGGCCTCGATTATCTCCCAATACACGCTCGTAACGACCCGCGCAATCTCCAGAGCAGCAGGCCCTCACCAGATCGGCCTAATGACCGGACATGGCCTTTCGCGTGCATTGCCGTAGCGCTGTGACATGCTTAATATTAACACAGTAAACGCGGCGGGTATTTACTATCGTTCCGGCGTACGCCGTTCACTTTTCGGGTTTTTGTCTACGAATCTGCACTTCAATAAGTCCGTTAAATATAGATAGAGATCGGGATTAACCAATCTCCGCCGGACACCGGCCGCGAAACCGCGACGGCGCCGCCGGAAGTTATCCTTTGCAATCAATGTCTTATGATGCGCCGCGCTTAGCCTTAAAGCTTCGGCAAGGCGCATCCTTTATGATGTGTTTTTAATAAAACGCCACCGGCCGGACAGCGCATTCATGATTTTCTACGGGAAAAGTAAACCGCGCAATCATTTGAAAACGCCGCAAGCTTCGCGCGCCGACGTGTCGTCCTGGCTCGCGTGGACCATGATGGACCGGTTCACAATATCGGCCAAAGCCAGCCGCGGCACGACGATTTCTTCGGTGGTGGTGCCATCCGGACTGACTAGCAAATTGGGCAAATTCCCCAAGTGGCTCTTGCAGATGAGCGTCACCGGCTCGATGCCCCCGGTCTTATACTCGGCGAAAAGGTGCGCACCGGCCGCCAGGCCTGGAACCATAACACCGTTCTTTTCCGCCGGACCGCAATCGGGATGTTCATGGATATGAAAGGCGTGGGGGCCAGGTGTCAGATTGACGAGGTTCGCTTTGACGATGAGCGCCGGTTCGTCGCGGCCGCCCACTTTGATGAAGGAGTTCCGGACCGTAATCGTGCCGACGTAGGGGCCGAGACCGGTCGCGCTCGTGCGGTTCACGCTGATTTTGAACTCCACGGGCAAATCGCCGCGGCGCATGAAATCATCGAAGAGCTTTTCGAATTTTGCGGTTTTTACATCTTGTTTTTGAGCCATCCCCTCAGAACTATATAGAAAAACTGAGAACATTAAGACATTGATCGCGATGCAACGCCAGGTTAACATGGCAACTCCTTGCAATTGGAAGTTCCACCTTACGGGTCTGTTAACAATGCTGGAGCTGGAGTGTTCCAAAACGAACCATTTTTTTTCGGTTCGGATTAGGTCAGTCCCGCGCAAGCTAGAGTCGGCAAGGTAGGCTTGGATTTGGGCAGCACGGAACGTCTAAAATCGTCTGGCTGTGGAGAGGCGTGGAAAACATGCCGGGCGCGAGGCTGCCGCTTGCCCCGCTAAGTCCCTGGAAAAGCGTGGCAAAAAGCGCTCGCCTTTCGAAAATTGCGCGCCGGCGCTCTCTTCTTCACTTCAAATTGATGGCAGCCATAGAGCTGGGCGGAAGCTTCCGCTAGCAAAGCTGCAACGCACCGATCCGTGCCAGGATCGATTGGGCTCACCATCCTGGCAGTGCCAGCCAGCGTCTGGGAAAGCGGCGATTAATATATGTTCGCCGTCAGCCTGAACCAGCCTCTTGCGCAAACCCTGCAAATCAGGCGAACTACGGGTTGAGAAAGCTGGGGATAACGGAAGGTTTTCGATGGCAAGCAAGGATGGCGGCAAACCGGGCGGCGGAAGCGGCGGGCGCGTGCCCATTCTACCGCTGCCGCTACCGTCCAATATCGCGCGGCTGCCTTCGGCCGACCGGCTCGAAAAGCTACGCATTATAGAGGCGCTACTCTTTGCCGCGGCCGAGCCGCTGGACGAGGCCTCGCTCGCCAAACATCTCGCCGCCAAGGATGACGTGCGTCAGCTTCTCGACGAGTTGCAGAGCTTATATTCTGGCCGCGGCGTCAATCTCGTGCGGGTTGCGGGCAAATGGGCGTTCCGCACGGCGGAGGACCTCTCTTTCCTCTTGGAGCATTATTCGGTCGAGCAAAGGAAGCTCTCCAAGGCCGCGCTCGAAACGCTGGCAATCATCGCCTATCACCAGCCCGTCACGCGCGCCGAGATCGAGGAGATCCGGGGCGTCAGCACGTCGAAGGGCTCGCTGGACGTTCTGCTAGAGATCGGCTGGGTACGTTTGCGCGGCCGCAGGCGCGCACCGGGCAGGCCCGTCACCTACGGGACGTCGGAAGCGTTCCTCGAACATTTCGGCTTCGATTCCATTCGCGACTTGCCCGGCCTTGCCGAGCTCAAGGGCGCCGGGCTTCTCGACAGCAATCTGCCGCCCGGCTTCAGCGTGCCCGAGCCCGACGATAGCGTGGTGCTGCGCGAGGATGAGGAGCCGCTCGAGGACGAGGCCTCCGGGGAGCATGCTCCGGAAGAAGACGAGCCGCTCGAGGCGGAAGAGACCGGAGACGGACAGGAAACCGGAACGCCGGTGCGGGCCGCTTCGGCCGGCTAGCGCGGCGTCTCGATGGCGCGCAAAACGTCTTGCAATTACCAATTTCCGTCACGATACCGTATGCTCAAGCGGGCGTGCTTGACATGCCGCGCTGGCGCGGCCACGTTCAGAGCAGTTGGATTGCGTCAAGATGCCTGCCGCCTGTGAAGACGGGGCAGATGGAGTTAACATGGATACAATGCCCCAAACTCTGATGTACTTCGGAAACCCCGTCCAGCTTGGGCTGATTTTGCTGGTTGTGGTGCTCCTGTTCGGCAAAGGGAAAGTGTCCGACCTTATGGGGGATGTGGCAAAGGGCATCAAGGCCTTCAAGAAGGGCCTAGAAGACGACGCACCCGCCGCGCCTGCGCAGCCCGCAGCTCCTCCGAGGCCGATCGAGCATGAGGCCGCGAGGACCGAGTCGAAGACTCCGACGGAAACCGGCACGCAAGCTTGAGACGCCGGCGTCCCGGGCGCCAGTTTAGCTCACTATGAGGCAACGATTTTACAATGTTCGATATTGCGTGGTCGGAGCTTCTCCTGATAGCGGTCGTGGCGCTGATCTTCATCGGCCCCAAGGAGCTGCCCGCCGTGCTGCATAAATTGGGCATGATGACCGCGAAACTGAGGCGGGCGGCCGACGATTTCCGCCGCCAATTCGAGGACTCCATGCGGGATTCGGGCTACGGCGATCTGCAAAAAAATATTCAGGACCTGCGCTCGCTGAACCCAGCCAATCAGCTCAGATCAACCCTCGAAGGCGCGATCAATCAGAACTATATGCCAAGACCCGCTCCCATCGCGGAGCAGGCGGCGGCCCAGCCGCCAACGCCGGCCATAACTCCTGAGACGTTCCAGCGTCTGGAGGAGCAGGCTCGCGCGAATGCTTTCGCCGCCGCGGCAGCTTCCGAAACTCCCGCTCAAGGTGAGACTGCGAAGGGGCCAGAAACCTCAGAACTTCGGGCCGCGCCGGAAAAAGGAACGGAACGGCCCGTGGATGCGCCTGCCAAAGAACGCGCTGCGCCGGTAGCGTGAGCGAAGATCCATGGCTGTGGCGGACCACGACGACGACATCGACCAGACTAAGGCGCCGCTCCTCGAGCATTTGATCGAGCTGCGCCGCCGTATCATCTATTGCGTCCTAAGCGTCACTGGTTTCTTCTTTTTCTGCTATATTTTCGCGGGAGATATTTTCGATTTCCTGCTGATCCCCTACCGCTTCGCCGCCGGCAGCGACACCCAGATCAAGTTGATCTACACCGCTCTGCCGGAATTTTTCATCACCAAAGTCCGCGTGGCTTTGTTTGGAGCCATCGCGCTTTCGTTTCCGGTAATCGCCGCGCAGCTCTACATGTTCGTCGCGCCCGGCCTTTACCGCAACGAGCGTAAGGCATTCCTGCCGTTTCTGATCGCGGCGCCCATCCTTTTTCTGCTCGGCGGTGCCATCGTCTTCCTAATCGTTACGCCGCTCGCTGTTCGGTTCTTTCTATCCATGCAGCAGACTGGGGACGTTAACATCCAGCTCATGCCCAAGGTTAGCGAATATCTGCATTTCATAATGACGCTGATCCTGGCATTCGGCCTCTGCTTTCAATTGCCGGTGCTGCTCACGCTGCTCGCTCGCGCTGGCATGGTGACGTCGCAATGGCTTCGCTCACAGTGGCGGTACGCCATCGTTCTCATATTTGTGGTTGCCGCGTTTCTTGCGCCGCCGGACGTCCCGAGCCAAGTCGCCCTCGCCATTCCGACGCTGCTTCTTTACGAACTCTCGATTTTCGCCGTGAAGCTCGTCGAGCGGCAGCGCGCCGCGGAGGAGAAGCGCCGTGCGGCCGCTGACGGAAGCGAATAGCGGGGTGTAATATCAACCGCAAAAAGTTTTGCCCGCTTTGGTGTCATTCCCGCGAAGGCGGGAATCCATGCCAGCAAAAAACAACGTCCCCGCAAGAGGTTACCATGGGTCCCCGCTTGCGCGGGGACGACGCTGCGGACGAGCGGCAGCTTTGGCGATTGGCATAAGACCAACCTGCAAACGCCTTACCCACCCTCATCCAGTCCGTCTCCCGCCCCCCGTCCCCATCCGCGTGCGGAGGCGAACATGCAAAGTCGCAAGTTCGTCAAAGCGAGCTTGCGGGGAGAGGCTGGGGTGGAGGGGGCTTTGGCAAACACGCGTATGCAGGCTGGTAATCTTGCCGGCCCGGCAAGAGAACGGCGCCCGTGGGCGCCGAATCCAGAGGTAGGGAAGCAGCGCGAGTTCCGCGCTTAAGCCGCTTCGTAATGAAGCGCCGCTGCTGTGTTCCTGGCCGGGGGCAGCCCAAGAAACTCCGCCGTCATCTGCGCCACGAGCTCGCGCTCGCGATCCACATGGATCATGTGATAGCTGTCGTACAGATAATGCAATTCGCACTCTCCGCCATGCAGGCGCTTGATCTTCTCGGCGTTGCGAGGGTGGCTGACATCGTCCTCTTTCGCGTGAAGGAGCAGCGTCGGCACGGTCATGTGCGGGAGCGCCGCTTTTAGCGCAGCGTTCAGGCGGAAATTCTGATAAAGCGCTCCCACCGGCATAGAATGCAAAATACCCTTCATGCTGGCGCCCTCCAAAATGAAGCGGCGCATGCGCTCATCCTTGATACCGAAAGGCGAACGCTCTTCGAAGCTTAAGTGATGCAGTGGCTTCACCCATCTCAGGGGAGCGATGAGATGCGCGCCGATCCTATCCAAAATCGTCTGGTTCCAGCCATCGTAATGCATCGTCGGCGAGTAGATCACCGACTTCTCGACCTTCGAGCGCTCCTGATGGGCGAGCATCAGCCCAACCGCGCCGCCCACGCAAATGCCCGCCGTGTAAACATGGCGAACCTCGCGCTTGAGTAAATCGAGGGGCCCGCGCAGGCTGTCGACCCAATCTTCGTACTTGGTGGCTTCAAGCGCGGCGATGTCCTGGCAATGGCCCGCCATCGACGGAGCGTAGACGGTGAAACCCAACCGGTTCAACGCCTTGCCCACGAAGCGCATCTCGACCGGGGCCCCCGTCAAGCCATGAATGAGCAGCACACCCTTATCGCTGGAACCCTCGAAATAAAAGCTGTGCTCATCGGTTTGCGGCTGCGGTCTCGCCGTAGGCTTTTCCATAACACTAAGCTGCATTTTCAACTCCAATAAATCCTCCGGCCCGCTGCTTCCCCGTGGCACGGCGGAAGCATTGGTCGAGCAGGCGCACGGCGAGATCGATCTCGTCCTTCGAGATCGTCAGCGCGGGTGCGAGTGTGATAACGTTCTTGTAGTAGCCGCCAATATCGAGCACGAGGCCGCAGGTTTTGCCCCGGCCGGCGTCGAGATCGCCGTTCATCGCTTCGTCGACGATGCGATCCGTCGCCGCCTTGTCGGGCGTGAAACCGTCCTCGCCGGTGATCTCGATCCGAAGCGCGAGGCCCAACCCGTCGACATCGCCCATGATCTTGTGGCGTTTCTGCAAGTCCTTGAGCTGGCCAAGGAAATACGCGCCCTTGTCCGTGACGATATGCTCCCAATCGTCCTCGGCGAGCATTTCCATCGCTTCAAGGGCAACGGCGGTGCCCATCGGATTGCTGGCAAAGGTCGAATGCGTGGAGCCAGGCGGGAACACGGCGGGATTGATAAGCTCTTCGCGTGCCCAGATACCCGACAGCGGGTTGAGGCCGTTGGTGATGGCCTTGCCGAACACAAGCACGTCCGGGGTCACGCCAAAATGCTCGATCGACCACATCTTGCCGGTGCGGTAGACGCCCATCTGGATCTCGTCGGAGACGAGCAGAATGCCGTACCGGTCGAGAACTTTTTTCAGCTCCGCGAAGAAATTCATCGGCGGTATGACATAGCCGCCCGTGCCTTGCAGAGGCTCGACATAGAAGGCCGCATATTCCGCTTCACCGGCTTTTGGGTCCCACACCCCGTGATATTCGGTTTCGAACAGGCGCTCGAATTGCTTCACGCAGTGATGCCCGTATTCCTCCTTGCTCATGCCTTTCGGCCCGCGGAAGTGATAGGGGAACGGGATGAATTGCGCGCGGTCGCCGAAATGCCCGTAGCGGCGGCGGTAACGATAGCTCGATGTGATGGCGGAGGCGCCGAGTGTGCGCCCATGATAGCCGCCTTCGAAGGCGAACATCAGACTCTTGCCGTGAGTCGCGTTGCGTACAAGCTTGAGGCTGTCCTCGACCGCCTGGCTGCCGCCGACATTGAAGTGGACGCGGCCCTTCTTGCCGAACTTCGCTTCCATATCGCGCGCGATATGCGCGGCGAGTTCGATCTTCGAGCGGTGAAGATATTGCGAGGCGACCTGCGGGAGCGTGTCGAGCTGGCGCTTGGCGGCCGCGTTCAGGCGCGGATTCGCGTAGCCGAAATTGACGGCCGAATACCACATTTGTAGATCGAGAAACGGCGTGCCCGAATTGTCGTAAATGTACGACCCCTCGCAGCGCTCGAAAATCGGCGGGGTCTCCAAATAGTGGACGGTGTCGCCGAACGAGCAATAATCGCGCTCAAGCTGCCGGAGCGTGTCCTCGGAAAGGACCGTTCCCTTCTGCCGGAATCGCGGCGCAGTATGTGAGTGATTTTTCAATTTGTTACCTGTTATTACGCAGCTTCTAAACCGGCGCTTGTGAAGACCGTGCGCTGACGGCGCGCGTGCAGAAGGCGCTCTAGCACCGCTCGCACTTCGGAAAAGTCCGAGAATCCGGTCGCCTCGATACCCTTTGCCTGCGTGTAAGCGAGCAAGCTTTTCTTTGCAAAAACAACATCCGCTTTGTGCGAAACGCAGAAGTCCGACCGTCCGTCTCCAATGAGAACCGTGCGGTATCCGGAGAACTCGTCTGCTGCGCGGTTGCATTTGCAGGTGCCGGCATTGGAGGCGCATCCCGCAACCTGGTGGGGATGGCTGAGGCTGAAACGGCGCTGACCGAGCTGGACCAGCCGGTTGGCTCGAACCGGCAGCCGGCCGAGGTCCGCTCGCAACAGTATGCGGCGGATGAAATAATCGATGCCATCGCTGACAACGATCAGCTCGATCCCGGCGGCTTTGCAGAACTGAGTGAAGGCGGGAAAAGTTGGGTCGATCTCAAGTTCGTCCAGCGCCTCGTCCAGTTCGGGCAAGCTTGCATCCATAATCTCGATCTGACGGCGCATGCATTCCGCCGAGCCGATCTCACCAGCCTCCCACAAGGCCTCGATGTTACGCCAGTCCGGCGCATAACGGTCGAAGATCGCGTCTGTCGTATCCGCCGTGGAAATGGTCCCGTCGAAATCGCACAATATTTTAAACGCCATTTTTACCCCTCTAGTGCCGGGGCGAGGAAATATCACCGAAAGATGAGCGCAACCTGAGCGAAGGTCTCAGTTGCCGGCAAAGCATAGCTGCTATGACTTTTGTGTCACTCTGCCGGAAAGCTGAGCCTAACGCACAACCCGAAACCTCTATCGGGCGTGTGTACGGAAAGCGAAGCATGCATATGCCCGGCGCATTCGCGGGCGATGGTAAGGCCCAGGCCGCTTCCCATGGCTTTGCCTGTATGGTGGCGGAAAAATCGCTCAAATATCTTTTCGCGGACTGGCTCGGGAATGCCCGGCCCCCGGTCGATGACCTCTATGTCCAGGCGATCCGCCCTTCGTTCACTCCTGACCACGATCTCGCTGTTCTCCGGCGCATATTTCACCGCATTGCCGATCAGATTGCGCAGCGTGAGGCAAAAGAGGTCTTCGTTAGCCCGGAGGATGAGCGGTTTTTCCAAGGCGAGGGTTATGCGCTGGCCCCGCCGTTCGGCCAAGGGCTGTAACTCTTTGCAAGCACGGGCCGTCGCGGCCTGAGCATCCAAATCGTACAGCTCGAACTGCGTTTGCTCCACGCGCGTCAGAGTCAGAATCTGCTCCACAAGATAGGCCGAACGTTCCACGCCCTCCAACAGGCCATTGAGGGCCTTGATCCGGCCTTCCTCGGTCGAGGCCTTCAGTCCCATCTGCGCTTGCAGCTTGATTGCAGTCAGCGGCGTCCTCAGCTCATGAGCGGCAAGCTCGGTGATCTGACGCTCGCGGGACAGCGATTCACCGAGCCTTGCAAGCAGCGCGTTGATGGCCTGGACAAGGGGCAACAGGTCAGGGGGCAGCTTCACCGTTTGAAGCGGCGTCATTCGTTCCGGAGAGCGTGTATTGACCTGGCGCGTCACTTTCAAAAGATCGGACATGCCTGAGCGGATAGCTCGCCAGAATAACAAGCTGACGAGGGGAAGAGATAAAAGGAAAGGAACCACGAGATCCTTGGCGATGCTTAGGACCAAATATTGCCGTGCCACCTCTTGCTCGCCGAGTTCAATCACAAGATGCTTTGCTGGAACGTGCAGCGAAAAGATGCGCCATGTCTTGCCCATTATGACTTGATCGGAGAATCCCTCCGCAAATGGCGGAACGGATGCCGGAGTATCGTCGTTGGAATTCATAACGACCTTCGATTTGTACCAGACGCGCAGCATCCGGTATTCGGACATCGCCGCGAAGATGGTCTTTTCTTCACCCGTCAAGTTATCGCTAGAAATGTTGAGTTCCAGCGGTTTATCGAGACCGCCGATCCGTGCCTCCTCCTGCATGATAAAGAGGAGCGCGTTCGCATTGATAACCAGAGATTGATCGAACGAGTCCGCAATGCTTTCTTTTGTGCTCTGATAAGCAAGCCCCCCAATAACGCAGATATACAAGGAAAGCACCGACAGTGTACCAGCGAGCAGCTTGAAGGTCAGCGACCGGTTTCTAAGGAACCTGCGGAGTTTCATTCTGCTATCACGTAGCCTAAGCCGCGGCGCGTCGTAATGAGCTCACGGCCAAGCTTCCGCCTCAGGCTGTAAATAAGGGCCTCCACCGTATTGCTTTCGAAATCTTCCCCTTCTTCGTAAATCTCTTCCTCGATCTGCGTTTTGCTGGCGGGTTTGCCCTTCTGTTTCAGGAGCAGCGCCAAGAGCTTAAGTTCTTTGGGCTGGAGCGCGACGTCGTTTCCATCGACGGTCACGCGCATCCTGGAAGGATCGAACTCCAGTCCGCCCGCGTGTACCACGTTGCCGGAACGCCCTTGCCTCCTCCGGATGATCGATCTGAGCCTTGCCAGCAGCTCATCCAGATCGAAGGGCTTCACCATGTAATCGTCAGCGCCGAGGTCGAGACCCAGCACACGGTCGGGCGGAGTGAACCGCGCGGATAGAATTAAGACCGGAACTTCCGACTTCGCACGCCGCATGGATTTTAAAACATCGAGGCCGGACTTGTCCGGCAGGCCGAGATCGAGCACCACGGCATCGAAGGTTTGCACCTTCAGGGCAAGCTCGCCGCATTCGGCGTCCTCGCATAATTCGACGCCATAGCCCGCTTCACTCAAAGCGGTCTTGAGCAGTTCCCCCACCATGGGATCGTCTTCAACCAGCAGCAACTTCATCCGCTCTGTCCACGTTTCCCGCCGGAAACATTACGATATCAGCACAGTACGCGCTTACAACAAGTCTTGGCGCAGCGTCCTCGCTGAGGCATGGCGACGCGCGGCGGCTCGAATGCAGATCGAACCTAGCCGGGCGGCGACTCGATGGCTATACCTGTGCAGCAACCTTTCGCGAGGCTAAATCCATGGCAGTTGCCTCACTCCCGCAAACCGGCTACGCGGCGCTGAAGCGTGGCGCCTACATCGGCGCGCTTGGCGTCGTCTTTGGCGATATCGGCACGAGCCCTCTCTATGCCTTCAAGGAAGCGCTCAACTCGGCCGGCCACGTCGAGGCGCTGCGCCCGATCATCTTCGGATGCGTATCGCTGGTTTTTTGGGCGCTTATCCTCGTGGTGTCCATCAAATATGTGCTGGTGGTGATGCGCGCCACAAACGAGGACGAAGGCGGTATCATGGCGCTAACCGCTCTCACCGCGACAGCTCTTAAAAGCGAGCGCTGGAAAGGCATCGCGATTCTGTGCGGATTGCTGGGCGCCTCGCTCTTCTATGGCGACTGCGTCATCACGCCTGCAATCTCGGTCTTGAGCGCTGTCGAGGGCCTTGAGATCGCAACCCCGGTGTTCAAGCCTTATATCGTTCCAATCTCCGCGGGCATTCTTGCCGGGCTGTTCATTTTGCAGAGCGGCGGAACGGCGCGTCTGGGGCGTCTTTTCGGGCCGATCATGCTGCTTTGGTTCGCCGTACTTGGCGCGGTAGGGCTGTTCCACCTCGTCAAGAGCCCGGAAATATTGAATGCGCTCAATCCGGCCTATGGTCTCGATCTCATTTCAAATCATGGCTGGACCGGCTTTCATGTTTTGGGCTCGGTCTTTCTGGTTTTGACTGGGGCCGAAGCCCTTTACGCCGACGAAGGTCATTTCCGCGGCGATATCATAAAGTTCGACTGGTTTTCGGTGGTCCTGCCGGGCCTTCTTCTGAACTACTTCGGCCAGGGAGCCCTTATCCTCGCCGATCCAGCCGCGGCCGCCAATCCCTTCTACCTGATGTTCCCAAGCTGGGCGCTTTATCCGGCGGTTGCGCTTGCGACCGTTGCGACAGTCATCGCAAGCCAGGCTGTCATCAGCGGCGCCTACACCATGACGCAGCAGGCCATGCTCCTCGGCTTTTTGCAGCGGATGGAGATCCGCTTTACATCGCGGACAGAGGCTAGCCAAATCTATGTGCCGCAGGTCAACTGGCTTTTGGCCATTGCGGTCATTGGGCTGGTCTTGAGCTTCAAGTCGTCCGATGCGCTTGCGGGAGCTTACGGCGTTGCCGTTTCCATGACGATGCTCGCAACGACCTTGCTCGTGGCCGTCGTGGCAAGCCATTGCTGGAAATGGAAGCTCCCGCTGACGGTTGCTGTAATTTCGGTGTTTTTCATCGTCGACGCGGCCTTCTTGAGCGCGAACCTCGCCAAGATTTTCGAGGGCGGCTATGTGCCTCTGCTTCTCGGCGCGGCAATGTTCGCGGCCATGACCACATGGCATCGCGGACGGACGGCGCTGTACGAGCGCATCGCGAAGGATAACCCGCCGCTGGAAGCCTTTTGGCACGAGATGCATTGCGAAAACATGCCGCGTGTTCCGGGCGTGGCGGTGTATCTCACTACACGCGGCGACAGGGTTCCGCCGTCGCTCAATCTCAATGTGAAGCACAATAAATGCCTGCATGAGACCGTGGTTTTGCTCACCGTCATCATCGAGCGTATCCCTAGGGTACCGATAGCGAGACGCGTCGAGTCCGAGATCCTGGAGCACGGATTCCAGCGTCTCACTCTGCACTATGGATTTGCCGAAAACCCAACCGTGCACAGGTCGCTGCAGCGCGCGCTGCAGCGCAAGATCGATCTGGGGTTCGAAATGAATGGCAAGGGCGTGTCCTACTTCGTAGGGCGCGCGATACCGGTCCCCTCGCCGCAGCCCGAGCTGCCCGCTTGGCGCGAACCTATGTTTATCTTCCTAACCAAGAATGCAACGACGGCGTCGAACTACTTCTATCTTCCCTCCGAGCAAGTGGTTGAGCTCGGTACGTTTGTGGAGATCTAAAGAGCGCGGCTAAAGGAAAATCGAGGTTGTAATCCGGCGCATGAGGCGCCCTGCCAAGGGCCGCTTGTCTTCGCCCTGGCATTTCACTACCCGATGCACGGCTTTCAGCTTCCCGGCCACCTTGCGTGAGATCACGAAGGGATAGAGATCGTCGATGCCCATGCTCCGGTTGACACTGTTCACTGCGAAGGTCGTGGGCAGCCACGCCTCCAGGATCGTATCGAAATCCGCTTGGGCGTAAGGATCGAAGGAAATGTTCGCCTTGAGGTTTCCGTCCTGCCCCGCGCGCGGCCGGATCCTGAGCCCGAACGCATAGGCGGTTTCGAGCGTATCGATCATATGGAGGTAATGGGCGAAAGTCTCGGCCCAGTCCTCATGGGGGTGGGAGCTGGCGTAAGCGCTGATGTGATGCGTCTGCCAATTGGCGGGGGCTCCATTGGCGTAATGCGCCTTGAGCGCGGCGTTATAGTCCTTCGTCTCGTCGCCGAAAATTTCGCGAAATAGCGGGTAGCCCTCGCCGCCCTCCACGAGCCGCTGAAAATAGTAATGCGCGATCTCGTGGCGGAAATGACCGAGCAGCGTGCGGTAGGGCTCATGCATGTTCTGGCGGATTTCCGCGCGCACCGCCTCATCCGCTTCAGCCACATTCAGCGTGATGTCCCCGTTATCGTGGCCGGTCAGGATTTGGCCTCGCCCATCCTCCCCGGGAGGAGGCGCCAGAAAATCGAAGGCGAGGCCACGTCCTGGATCCTCAACCTTGCTTTTAATCGGGAGGCCCAGGCGCATCAGGCTATAGACGAGCCTGTGCTTCGCGATTTCGATGCGCTGCCAGTGCTTTAGGTTGTCGGTGTGCGCGAGATCCGGAATGGTCCGGTTGAGCTTGCAGGCCCGGCATAGCGCATCCGCACCGGCCTCAACCAGCCAGTTGCAACTGCCATGCAGCCGGTTCGCGCAATAAACTACCTTCCTCGAAGGGGCGGCCAGAGGCGAATAGGTGCCATCGCCATTCCTATGCAACGCGGTCATCACGGCCGCCCCCGGAAGATACCCTAAAGAGCAGCCGCACCGCTCGCACTGCACATTCTCGAAATAGATGAGCTGACCGCAATTTTGGCATTCGAAAAGCTTCACCGATCTGTCTCCCGGCCAAAGATGCGTATAATTATAAAACACCGGCGCCGGAGTTTCGATCCGGCACCCGATCTGCGCGGGAGGTGCGCCGCACGGAGGCGGCGCTTAGAGCCCGTTTTCGATGGAATCAAAAGCTGGCTCTAAGCCTTTGTTTTTTCGTGTCTTCTTATCGGGAGACCGCTTCACACTTTTCCGGAAGCACTCTAACAAATCCGCGGCAGCTGCTCGCCCACGAGCATGTCCACGATGCGCCGGCCGCCGAACACCGACTTCATCGTGACCCGCCCCGGCTCGTCCGCGCTTACCGATCCGATCGTACACGCGCCTGCCCCGTGCTCATGCGCGCGCATGGCCGCAAGCGCGGCGCCGGCCTCATCCGGCGGCACCACCGCGACGATCCTGCCCTCATTGGCGAGGTAGAGCGGATCGAGGCCCAAAATTTCGCAAAACCCGCGCACATCCTCGCGGATGGGCGTCCTCGCCTCGTCGATGTCGATGGAGACCTGCGAGGCGGCGGCGATCTCGTTCAACACCGTTGCCAAGCCGCCCCGCGTGGCATCGCGCATGAACCGCAGGCCAGGCGCGGCATCGATGAGCGCCGCGGTCAACCCGTTGAGCGCCGCGCAATCGCTTTGAATCGGGCTATCGAGCGCCATATCGCCGCGCGCGCCAAGGATGGCCGCGCCATGATCGCCGAGCTGGCCGTTGACGAGGATCGCATCGCCGGGCCGGGCGCCCGCCGCGCTCAGATTCACGCCCTCGCGGATCACGCCGATCCCCGCCGTCGTGATGAAAACCTTATCGCACGCCCCCTTGTTGACCACCTTGGTATCGCCGGTGACGACGGTCACGCCGGCCTCCCGCGCCGTCCTGGCCATGGAGCTTGCGATCTGGCGCAGCGCGTCAACGGACACGCCTTCCTCGATAATGATGGCGCAAGACAGATAAAGCGGCACGGCGCCCCCAACGGCGAGGTCGTTGACGGTGCCGCAAATGGCGAGCTTGCCGATGTCGCCGCCGGGAAAGATCAGCGGATGGACGACGAAGGAATCGGTGGTGAAGGCCAGCCGGTCGCCGAGACCCGCGAGCGCCGCCATGTCGAAGCGCGCCTGATCCTCAAGCGGCGCCAAGGCCGGATTGTCGAACGCCGCGACAAACACGTCGTCGATCAGATCCTTCATGGCCTTACCGCCGCCGCCATGCGCAAGCGTTACGGCCGGTACGCTCACCTTGCCCAGCCGGCGCGGCCGCTGGAAGGACGTTACGGTCATGCCGCTCCTGCCTTTTTCCATGCTTCTCAACCGCTCGTAACCGGCGGCGAAGAGAAAGCCTATCAGGGAGGAGGAGGCAAATCCAGCGCGCTCCTCCTACTTGAGCGTAGCTTTTATGCCCTGCAGTCCGGCATCGAAAATTCCGCCCAAAACTTCGGCGGCTTTCGCCTCTGTGACGCCTTTTGCTGGGTTAAAGCTCGCGCCCCACGTGACGGTCGAGCCCGAACCGTTGGGTGAAACAACGATGGTTGCCTGATAATCGGTGACCGGTAACGGCCCGGACTCGATGCTGTAGGTGTAGGTGTGGGCAGGGCTGATGCGCGTCAGGAGCTTTTCAAAAATTTCACCACCGCCGTCCTTGAGCTTCAAGGTGCGATAGGTTGCGCCGTGGTTAAACGAGATACCGCACGACTCAATAGCGGGATGCCACTTTGCGATGCCGCAAAAATCGCCCATCAAATCCCAAGTGACGGCGGGGGACGCGGAGACGTCTACGCTCTTCACGATCTCGATAGCCAGAGCGGGAGAGGCTAAAGTGAAGGCGGCGAGGGCGATTGCTGAAAAGGATAACTTTTTCACTGGGTTGTTCCTAATTGGGGTTTTCCTCGGAGACCGAATGTACCCTAGGGCTGTCCGGCATATCAATAAATTAGCGCGCCGGCGGGCATCTACTTATGGTCGCCGCCGGCCCAACGCCGGTAAGCTTGAATCCGTCGCCCTTCCAGCCAACCCGCAATCGCTCCGGCTTAAAATATTGCGCCAAGCTCACACCTTGGAGCGGCTCTCGGGACCGGCTTCCGGCGGCCGATCGAACCAGCGCCCAGCTGATTGCACGCCGCGACGGAAATGGCATCGCCATGGAAGGAAAGCTCTTTAACGGCACGCCGGTTCGCCGCCGGGGCGCGCGCCAAGGTCAATGACTTAACGAGACGTGAATTTAAGAGCCTCGAGCGTATCGTAAATGCGGATTGGGTAAACGGGTGTCCGTATCTTCGCTTTTTGCCGGCTTTTTCCGGCATAAAACGCGTTTTTGCCTGCAAAAGCTGCTTTCAAAAAGTCCGTTAAATATATTTCCGGTCCGGAAATTAGCCCTAACAGACCCTTAGAAAATGTACCCGCGTTTGGGCTTCGCTAACCCTGTTCCTTCGGCAAATCGGCGAGCCGGAGCGCTAGGCCGGGAAGCGCGAGCGGGGTCAGCATCTCCGCCGTGGCGAAATCCTCAACCTGGCGATAGCCCGTTTCGCTAGGGTCGCGATAGATGCGCGTCTCAAGTCGCACGGCATGGATCACCCACAGCTCGCGGATGCCGAAGGATGCGTAAAGCGCCGCTTTGCGGCCAATGTCATAGACAACGCTCGAATCGGCGATTTCCACCACCAAAAGCGCGTTGCCGCCGTTCAGGCCCTTGAGCCCAACGCTCGCCTCGTAGAAGGTGAAATCCGGCTCCAGATAGGTATCTTCTGAAAGCCTGAAGGTGGTTTCCGGGGTGAACAGCACGCCCTCTGGCAGCCTGCGTGCCCACTCTATTATGAGCTTTGTCTTCAAGACTTCGTGGTGGTAGCCCTTGGCCGGCATCGGCACCAGCTCCCCGCCGATCAGCTCGACGCGCTCATCCTCGTCCATGAGGCCCGCCGCGACCATCGCCTCGATATCGGCCACGGTGAAGCGCCGGCGCGGCAAGCGTTCGGCCGCTTGCGTCGTTTTGCGTTCACAGGGCTGGCGTGTTTCGAGTGACAGGTTCATGAGCAAATAATAGCTGAAGAAACGACGAACACCAAGCCGCCTTAGCCGCATCGCAGGGCAAAGACTGGGCGGCGTACGTGAAGGTGGAACGCGTCATTGCGAGCGGCGCGAAGCAATCCAGAGCAATCGTCACGGCTGTTGTTCTGGATCGCCACGGCGGCAAACGCCGCCTCGCGATGACGGTGCGACCGATAAAGCGCAGGAGGCGCTAATTATCCAAAAAGCTGCGTAGCTTCCGGCTGCGGCTCGGATGCTTGAGCTTGCGCAGCGCCTTGGCCTCGATCTGCCGGATGCGCTCGCGCGTCACCGAGAATTGCTGGCCGACTTCTTCGAGCGTGTGGTCGGTGTTCATGCCGATGCCGAAGCGCATGCGCAGCACGCGCTCCTCGCGCGGGGTGAGCGAGGCGAGCACGCGCGTCGTCGTTTCGCGCAAATTCGACTGGATCGCCGCGTCGATGGGCAGGATCGCGTTCTTGTCCTCGATGAAGTCGCCGAGGTGGCTGTCCTCCTCGTCGCCGATGGGCGTTTCGAGGCTGATCGGCTCCTTCGCGATCTTCAAGACTTTCCGCACCTTCTCCAGCGGCATGGAAAGCTTCTCGGCTAGTTCTTCCGGTGTCGGCTCGCGGCCGATTTCATGCATCATCTGGCGGGAGGTGCGCACGATCTTGTTGATCGTCTCGATCATGTGCACAGGAATACGGATGGTGCGCGCCTGGTCGGCAATAGAACGCGTGATTGCCTGCCGGATCCACCAGGTGGCGTAGGTCGAAAACTTGTAGCCGCGGCGGTATTCGAATTTATCGACCGCCTTCATCAGGCCGATATTGCCTTCCTGGATCAAATCCAAGAATTGCAGTCCGCGGTTCGTGTATTTCTTGGCAATCGAAATCACAAGCCGGAGGTTGGCTTCGACCATTTCCTTCTTCGCCTGACGCGCTTCCCGCTCGCCTTTTTGCACGATCTTGACGATGCGCCGGAACTCGGCGATATCGAGGCCGGTTTCGGTCGCCAGCGCGTGGATTTCCCTGCGGATTTCTTCGATCCGCGGGCGCTCCTTGTCGACGAACTTATGCCAGCCCTTGCCTTTGAGGGTCGAAATGCGCTCGATCCAATTCGGATCGAGTTCCTTGCCTTGATAGCTGCCGAGAAATTCGTCGCGGCGCACGCCGTAGCCGTCCGCCAGGCGGAGCAGCCGGCCCTCGTAACCGATCAGCCGTTTGTTGATGTCGTAGAGCTGCTCCACCAGCGCCTCGATACGGGCGGGGTTTAGCGAGAGGCTTTTGACGTCGACGATGACCGTATCGCGAAGCTTTTTCGAGCGCTTTTCCTGCTGGGGCGAAAGCGCATCGTCCGCCAGCTTGCGCTCGACATGCTGGTCTTGCAGCTTGCGGAGCTTTTTATACTCGGTGGCGATCCGGTCGAATGTTTCGAGAACCTTCGGTTTAAGCTCGGCCTCCATCGCGGCGAGCGAAAGGCTGTTCTCCAAATCGTCGTCGTCTTCGTCGAAATTCGCATCCGGCTGAAACTCCCGGCCTTCGCTGTCCGCACCCGTGGCGGGTTCGGCAGCTGGCGCGCGCGGGGGGGGGCTCGGAGCCTGCGTGTGCTGTCCGAGGCCGATGTGAGAGCCGCCATTGACGGGCTGAGGCCGCTGCTCGGGGACGAACTCTTCCTCGGCGCCCTCTTCGCCCTCGCCGGCCGGGCGCGCGAACGGGCCCGAATAGGTCGCTTCGAGGTCGATGATGTCGCGAAGGAGGATCTTTCCCTCGTTCAATTCGTCGCGCCAAATGATGATGGCTTGAAAGGTGAGCGGGCTTTCGCAGAGGCCGCCGATCATAGCTTCGCGGCCGGCCTCGATGCGCTTGGCGATGGCAATTTCGCCTTCGCGCGAGAGGAGTTCGACGGAGCCCATTTCGCGCAAATACATGCGGACGGGATCGTCGGTGCGCTCGCTGACTTCGGTGGAGCGCTCTTGCTTGACAGGTAAATGCTGCGGCGAAGACTGGCGGTCTTCCTCGTCGTCGTCGAGCGGCTCGGCCGCGGCAGCCTCCTCAACCTCTTCCGCATCGACAACGTTCACGCCGAGGTCGGAGAACATCGTCATGATGTCTTCGATTTGATCGGGCGAGACCTCGTCCGGCGGCAAGACTTCGTTCAGCTCGTCATAGGTGACATAGCCGCGCGACTTCGCTACCTTGATGAGACGCTTTACGGCAGCATCCAAGAGGTCAAGGACTGGGCTATCGGGGGTCTCCGGTGCCGCAGTCTCTTGCTCTTCGGTCTTTGTCGTCGCTGTGGCCATTATGCACTCCAGAAAAAGCGGAAATCGGGCATGCCGTTACATGCCCGGTTTAGAAGTCGCGGTGAATCTCGCGGGGCGCTAAGATGTCGATGCGCGGCTCTCTGCGGCAGATGCGATACGGATCGCGGCACCACTCTACTTTATAAGTGGTTGTGCTTAATGCTGAGTTACTCATGAAACCGGATTTACGCCTAACCACGCGCCCCGTCCCATTATTTGGTGACCGTTTCGGCTGCCGCAATATATAAGAGCTAATCAAGATGCCGCAATTTCAACTTGCTGCACGATCGCACGGAGTTTGGAGAAATTTTCGAGTGTCGGCTCGCTTAGGTACTCGCTCTCGGCTTCCTGCAGCGAGCGGGGAACGCCCGCTTTCCCATGAAGCATCATGACATGACGCCACCCTTCCAAAACCTGCTCTTTGTGAGCGTTCCGCGCGAAGTTCGCGTTGGCATGGTGAGCGGCTGCGCTCTCTATACGCTCAAGCTCCTTGCCAAAACCGTCGCGGGAGAGGTGGCCTAACAATTTTTCGTTGTCAAGAAATTCCTCACCCTGATGCACCGTTAATATATGGTTACGAAGGCGCTCGCAATCGGCATCGTTGAAGTGAAATTCCGCGATTTCCTCCAAAAAATCGTCCAGCAACCACGGGTTGCGCAAAATCGCTTGGATCAGCAAGGCTTCCCGTGGGGCGCTTAGAGGCGTCGAAACTTGGACGATCTTGCTAGCAAGAAGGCTGCCCGTCCGGGCGTTCACGTTTGGAAATGACCGCCTGCCTGACTGACCCAGGCTGCCGGGCGTACCCCGATCCTTTCCGTATCCGGGCCTGGCAGCGGCCGCGCGCGGGGATGCGGCCCGCGTTCTACCGGCGGCGCGGAGCCGCTCGCGGAAGGCCGTGATGTAGTGATATTTCAGGCTCTTATGCTCGATTTGCCCGGCCAGCTCCATGAGCCTTGCTTCGAGGCTCGCGCGTTGCTCGGGGGTTTCCAGAGGGTGGCGCGCCTCTTCACGGGACCAAAGCACATCGATAAGCGCAATAGGGTGCGCGAGGAGCTTCGCGAGCGATTCCCTTTCTCCCGCGCGCACCATATCGTCGGGATCGCGGCCTTCAGGCAGAAAGGCGAATTGAAGCGAACGGCCAGGCTCCAGATAGGGTAGCGCGCTGTCGAGGGCGCGATGCGCGGCTTTTTGTCCCGCCGTGTCTCCGTCAAAACAGAGGGTGGGCATGGGTGCCATAGTCCAGAGCAGCCGGAGTTGATCGGCGGTGAGCGCGGTCCCGAGCGGTGCGACCGCTGTGGGGAAGCCCGCGCGCGTAAGCGCGATCACGTCCAAATAGCCTTCGGCAACAATAGCGGTTTTCGCGGTCCGCGAGGCTTCGCGGGCCGGCGCGAAATTGAAAAGTACGTGCCCCTTATGGAAAAGCGCGGTCTCCGGCGAGTTCAAATATTTGGGCTGCTGGCCCTCGGAAAGAGCGCGCCCGCCAAAAGCAATCGGGCGGCGTTTTGCATCGCAAATCGGAAAAATTAACCGTCCCCGGAAGCGATCGTAGGGGACGGAGATATCGTCCCCGTGGATCACGAGGCCGGAATCTTGCAACTCATCCAGCGAAAAACCTTTTTGGCTCAGATGCGCCTTCAGGCTCGACTTGCTATCTGGAGCGTAGCCGAGACGGAAGGCTTCGATTTCGGAAAGCTCCACGCCACGCCTATCTAGGTAAGCCCTGGCGCCACAGCCTTCTCGGCTCGAAAGCGACGATTGAAAAAAGCGGCATGCCTCTTCGTGAACATCGTACAGGCGCGCCTCCCGGGAGACCTTGGCTTCATCGGCAGGCATCGGCGCGGGCAAGGAAACCCCGGCCTCCGCGGCGAGGCGTTCCACGGCCTCGGGAAAGGTCAAGCCCTCGGTTGCCATCAAAAACTTAAAGATGTCGCCGTGCTCGCCGCTGGCAAAGCAGTGATAGAAGCCCTTCTGATCGTTCACGGTGAAGGAAGGCGTGCGCTCTGTCTTGAACGGCGACAAGCCCATATATTCCCGGCCCGCACGCTTCAGCTTGACGCGCCGCTCCACAATGCGGCTCACGGGCAAACGGCTGCGGATTTCATCGAGTAAATCGGGTGGATATCGCATAACGGCATGCCCCGGCAAATACGGTCTTGAACGGGCGGCGGATGGAAGAGTCATCCTTGGCGCGTACTATGAACCGATTCGCGAAGCGATTCGCATGTTTCGGGACGAGGCGGACTGTCGTTTTGCGCGATTTCCGCCTATATAGTGCAAGCTGTTGAAAGATGGATGGTCCATGATTTTTCTCGCCATAGGACTGCTTGTCGTAAGCGTCGTGCTCTACGCGCTGACTGGCGAAGGCGACACGATAGCCGGCTTGCCCCGCGAAGATTTTCCACGGCTGGCGGGGCCCCTTTCACTTTTCATCTTCCTTATGGCCGGAACCGCCAGACTTACCGCGGGAAGAGCCGCCGAAGCGCTAAAGGCCGTTGGCGGCTGGATGGCGGTTGGGCTCGTGCTTGTGGCGCTTTATGCCTATCGGGCCGAACTCGGACAAGTAGGCGACCGTGTCGTTCAGGAACTGAATCCGGGCTCTGTGCAAACCGTTGCACCCGACGCCGCAGGGCGTGGCGCGGTGGTCAAAATCAGGGGAACTGGCGGGCACTTCGAAGCCAAAGCCAAGGTGAACGGCAGAAACATACAAATGATTGTCGACACCGGCGCCTCGACCGTGGTCCTGCGGTATCAGGACGCCCACAAAGCGGGAATACCGGTGGATTCGCTCAGCTACACGGTTCCGGTTGAGACGGCCAATGGCAGGGCTTTTGCGGCGCGCGTCAAACTCGATAAAGTGTCCTTGGGCGACTTAACGCTCGATAAGGTCGATGCTCTCGTCACGAGGCGGAATGCATTGCATAAAAGCTTGCTCGGTATGAGTTTTTTAAGCCGTTTGCAGTCATATGAGTTCTCTAGGGATCAGCTCTTGATGCGGAGGTAGACTCCGGTCGCACGCCGCATCGGCGCTAGGCTCGCAAATTGGAGCCAGATCCCCCAATCGGCTCTAAGGACCACGGACCGCGGTGCGCGTTATGGAAAGCCAGTCTCTCCGGCGATGGGCCTTGAAGGAGTTGCTCCTATGGAGCGCCGCAATTGCTGGCGGATATCTCACTTTCTCCTACTTCGAGCCGCTTTATAACAGCGCGCTGCGGACCGCAGCCAACGCTGGATATACGCGAATCTTCGACTTTGACATCGCCCAAGCCGGCGTCCCTCAGTTTGACACGCACGTTTCGCCGCCATTCCGCGGGACGATCGGTGTGACGCCGTTTGCACCGAAGACCATCGTGCTAAGTGCCAACAATTACGGCCATTTCCACGCGGTCGCCGAAATCAACGGACAGCCGGTCGAGTTCATGACGGATACCGGCGCAACCTATGTCGCGCTGAGCTACGAGACCGCGCAGAAGCTTGGGCTTGCACCGCAAAACATGCGATTCAGCGGACGATCCACGACGGCAAACGGCGTTGCCCGCGTCGCCTCGATTGAAATCGAAGCGATCCGCATTGGCGACATTGTCATTAAGAATGTTCAGGCGGTGGTGGCCGAGCCGGGGCGGATGACGCAAAATCTGCTCGGCATGAGCTTTATCAAGCAGCTATCCGGATTTGAACTCAACGGCGCCACTCTCATCCTAAGGGAATAAGAGTACGCGCCGCACAAGCCGGATGACGCGCGAACGCTAGCTTGCTGCCCGCACTGGGCGCTTCAGGAATTCCGGCACGTGATCGCCGAGCCCAACCACGGGCGCCGATGTGGCGGGCGGTAAAAGCTCGCGGTGATAGCGCGACACGCTGCTGTCCTTGTCGCGGCGCCGGGGATTGTCGCGGAAGGGCCGCACATCGGCTTGCGGGCGCGGTGCAGCTTCCTTGCGCTCCTCGCGGAAGGGGCGTACATCGCTCTGTGCACGCGGTGCGGTCTCCTTGCGCTCCTCGCCGCGGCTCGGCTTTACGCGTTCGCGGCGCGTGCGTTCGCGGCCGGCGCTAAAGTCCGCCGAGGTCAAATTCTCGGTTGAAGGCTCGCCGTCGATCCACTCGATCTTGGCTTTGCAAAGCGTCTCGATGGCTTTCAGCGACTTCATCTCCTTCGGTGTCACGATCATCGCGGTGTAGCCTTCGCGGCCAGCGCGGCCGGTTCTGCCGATGCGGTGAAAATAATCCTCGGGGCTGATCGGCACGTCGAAATTGAAAACGTGGCTCACTTCCGGAATGTCGAGGCCGCGAGCGGCCACGTCGGAGGCGGCCAGATAGGTGACTTCGCCCTTACGGAACGCTTCGAGCGTCGCCATGCGCTGGCGCTGATCGAGATCGCCATGCAGGGCTGCGGCGTTGAACCCATGTTTGACCAGGGACTTATGCAGAACCGCAACATCCCTTTTCCGGTTGCAGAAAATAATCGCGTTCTTAACGGTGCCGGCCTCGCTGCGCATAAGCTCGCGCAGGACTTGGCGCTTCATCTTCGAATCGGCGGGCGAGAACTTCAGTTTCTGCGTGATGAGCGTTGGAGCGGTTGCCGACGCGCTGACCCGGATTTGCTCGGGATTACGCAGGAATTGCTCGGTAAGCTTTTGAATCTC
Organism: Rhodomicrobium sp.; assembly: GCA_052148445.1. GTDB lineage: Bacteria > Pseudomonadota > Alphaproteobacteria > Rhizobiales > Rhodomicrobiaceae > Rhodomicrobium. Next base: position 37,597 of record JBKQIH010000172.1, on the reverse strand, counting down.
CGGCGGCATGGTAGCCGAGAAGAAGAGGGTCTGGCGCGAGGGCGGCAAAAGCTTGCAGATGCGCTCGATATCGGGGATGAAGCCCATGTCGAGCATGCGGTCCGCCTCGTCGATGACGAGATAATCGACCGCACTCATAAGAAGCTTGCCGCGCCCGAAATGATCGAGAAGGCGGCCGGGAGTGGCGATCAGAATATCCGCGCCGCGTTCGAGCTTTCTCTCCTGGTCATCGAAGGAGACGCCGCCGATGAGGAGCGCGACGGTCAGCTTATGCTGAGCGCCGAGTGCTTCGATCGCCTCGGCCACCTGTGCTGCGAGCTCGCGCGTCGGCTCAAGGATGAGCGAGCGCGGCATCCGCGCACGGGCACGGCCTTTTTCCAGCATTGTGAGCAGGGGGAGGACGAAGGAGGCGGTTTTGCCTGTTCCCGTCTGAGCGATGCCAACAACGTCGCGGCCTTCGAGGGCGACCGGAATGGCTTGGGCTTGAATCGGGGTGGGGGTCGTGTATCCGGCCGCTTCTATGGCAGCCAGCACTTTTACGCTGAGCTTTAGTTCGTTAAAAGTCATATCCTGTGAATTCTTGGAACCGCATTGTTGAGGTTCAGTGAGTATCATCACACGCACAATGCGAAATGATGACAGATTGCATGCGTCAGGAATTATTTCGCAGGGGGCATGCCGGCTGGCTGCGGCAGATCACTTCAATTCAGTGCTTTACCGGAAGCGGCGCACGCGGCAGAAAGCTAAATCCCGCCTGACGCTTGGCGCCTTTATGCGCTTAACCGCACTCAGCGTCAACCCCGATCGCAGTGCACGTCCGCGAGGGCGGGTGGCTGTGGGGCAAATATCACAGCGGGTTAGTGCCCCGTTTTCTCTGTGGATACTTATCTAGATCCAGGGCGTCGTTCCCGCGCAGGCGGGAACCCATGGTAAACACACGCACACGAAGTGTTTTTGGCTGGCATGGATTCCCGCGTTCGCGGGAATGACGACCTGAGCAATCCGGCTGCCGCCAAGATGCTGTTTTGCCGGACAAGCTCCTATCCAGTGCTGTTCCAGCTGCCAGATTTAGGTTGAAAAATGTCGGCGCCGGACATCGATAGCCAGCTTGCCGCCGCGGCGATGTGCGAGGCTGGCCTCTTGCAAGAATTATGCGCCTTCTGGGTGCAAGGGCGAAACGGCCATCCAGTATAATGCACCATCAGCTTAGACTAAACCACTATTTACCAACGGTTTATTCACAAATATGAATATTGTCATTAGTTGACTTCCATGCTAAGGTATTATCAGTCCGGCCCGCAACACCGGCCGATTTGAATGAAGCAGCCAAAGGCAACGAACGGTGCTCGGCAGGCTGTCCGCTCAACCGTCCGGAGCAGGAAAACTTGAATCAGCGAAACCGCCAATTGGGATTTCGCAGCAATATTTTAGGAGGCATCATGGCGAGTGACGACGTGACGAAGGCGGCGCAGGAAGGCTGCGGCGACTCCGGAGGATGCGGCTGCGGTCAGGCCACCAAACACGCGACCCCGCTGCTAGACGAGCTGGAATCCGGCCCTTGGCCGAGCTTCGTGACGGGCCTGAAGCGTCTGCGCGATAATGAAGGCGCAGCCTACGCCCCGATGATGAACGACTTGCTCGGACAGCTCGAGCACTCCTATGAGGAGCGTATGGGCTTCTGGAAGGGCGGCACGGTCTCGGTGTTCGGCTATGGCGGCGGCATCATCCCGCGCTTCTCAGAAGTCGCCGACAAGTTTCCCGCATCGAAGGAATTTCATACACTCCGCGTTCAGCCGCCGGCGGGGTTCCATTACGACACTGAAACCCTCCGCAAGCTTTGCGACATCTGGGAGCGGCACGGCTCTGGCCTGATCGCCTTCCACGGCCAGAGCGGCGACATCATGTTTCAGGGCTGCTCGACAGCGAATGCCCAGAAGGCGTTCGACGAGTTGAATGAGATCGGCTTCGACCTCGGCGGCGCAGGCCCCGCGATGCGGACCTCGATGAGTTGCGTTGGACATGCGCGCTGCGAGAAGTCTTGCTACGATGAAGTCAAGGCGCATCGCACGATTCTCAATAACTTTCTCGACGAGATGCACCGGCCGGCTCTGCCGTATAAGTTCAAGTTTAAGTTCTCTGGCTGCGCCAACGATTGCGTCAACGCCATTCACCGGGCCGACTTCGCCGTGATCGGTACGTGGCGTGACGATATGAAGGTGAACCAAAAAGAGGTGAAAGCCTACGTCGCCTCCCACGGCCGCAAATACACCATCGACAGCGTCATTGCGATGTGCCCAACCCGGGCGCTGAGCCTTAACGACGACGATACGCTCGACGTCGACAACAAGTCCTGCGTGCGCTGCATGCACTGCCTCAACGTCATGTCGAAGGCGCTTGCGCCAGGCGACGACCGTGGTGCTTCGATCCTGATTGGCGGCAAGCGCTCTCTGAAGGTCGGCGACCTCATGGGCACCATGGTCATCCCCTTCATGAAGCTTGAAACCGACGAGGATTACGAGAACCTCGTCGAGTTTGCCCGCAAGATCGTCGACTTCTTCGCGGAAAACGCGCTCGAGCATGAGCGGATCGGCGAGTGCCTCGACCGCATCGGACTGCCGGCCTTCCTCGAAGCCATCGGCGTCGATCCCGATCCGAATATGGTAAACCACCCGCGCACGTCTTGCTACGTCCGCACCGACGACTTCACGGATGAAGCCAATAAGTATTTCGAGCGCAAGGCAAGAGAAGCCGGGCTGCAAGTAGCGGCCGAATAGGCCGGGAAGGCGGGAGCGGTGGCAGAGCTTAGGCTGCCGCGGCTCCCAACTCCACACTCCGTCCAAACGTACATTCTGCATGGGTTGACCCATCGCACCGGGCGAACCGGCATCGTTGCGAGCGCAGCGAAGCGATCCAGAGCAATCGTCACGGCTATCGTTCTGGATTGCCACGGCGGCCAAGGCCGCCTCGCGATGACGGATGCGTCCGGATAAACGGACGATGCCCCAGAACCGCCCGGACGCCTTATTTTTCATGGGCGCACCACGAGTATTTTCGGAGCGCCATGCCAGGGTTAATGCCTGTATGGTTTACGGGCCTCCAGTTCGATATTCTCCCGCCGCTAATGTCGCGATTTTTCGCGTTTTCGCCCGCGAATCGAGGATTCAAAAGGCGATATTATACTTCACGTACCAAGGCGACTCAGATAACCCCTAGCTTGCGCTAACCAGCCCGGCGCAAGCTAGGAGATCATCATGACCGAGACGCCGCAGCGCCTCACCGGCATAGTTACAGCGACTCCGAATACCGGCACAAGAGACATACGCTTTGCTATCGAGATGGCCGACGGCTCATCGGCTGAATTCGTTGCCGGGTTTGGCGCTATGGAGCAGCTTCTCTCCAATTTGGGAATGGCGCTCCATGCTCTAACAATCGCTCTGCGCGAGCAGCAAGGCTGGGAGGGTGTGCCGGTCATTCCGCTAAGGGAAATCCAGGCGCAGAAGAACCCGCTAACAGATCATATTCTGATGAATGTAATAACGGTGCTTGGTGTGCCCTTTCGATTCGAATTCCCTCCAGCAATTGCATTGGCCCTTGCAGATCGGTTGAGAAGCGAAGCACTGAAGGAATCTGAAATTGGTCATGCATGACTTCATCAGCATCGAACAAAACGCAGTCATTTACACGTAGCGCTGCCATCGTTTTCTTCCTTTTTTCTTGTGAAAGTACTTGACGTACCTAACGATCTATACTACATTGGAATCAATAGGAGATTCCAATGTCTATCCTTTCTGACTTGCACTTTCACAACGAAGAAGCGGCCTACGAATGGGTTGAGTCCCGTCTTTGGCCGAACGGTCCTGAATGCCCGCGCTGCAAGGGAACTGAGCGCGTGGGCAAATTGCAGGGCAAAAGCACGCGCATCGGCACCTACAAGTGCTATGCCTGCAAAAAGCCCTTCACGGTGAAGGTTGGGACCATATTCGAAGACAGCCACATCAAGCTGAATATCTGGCTGCAGGCCATCCACCTGGTTTGCTCCAGCAAGAAGGGTATCAGCGCGAACCAGCTTCACCGTACGCTCAAGATCACCTTGAAAAGCGCGTGGTTCCTGGGCCATCGTATTCGCGAAGCCATGCGGACTGGTAGCTTGGCTCCGATGGGCGGCGAGGGTTCTATCGTTGAAGTTGACGAAACCTTTATCGGCCGGAAGGAAGGCGCTCCGAAGCAAAAGCGCCGCGGCTACGCTGACAAGCAAGCAGCTCTCAGTCTTGTCGAGCGTGGCGGGGAAGTGCGCAGCTTCGTGATCGACAAGGCCAACGCGGCGAACGTCTGGCCGATCATCCACAAGAATCTGCGGTATGAGTCCATTTTGATGACCGACGAGGCCCAGCTTTACGGCACCATCGGCCGGGACTTCAAGGCGCACCTCACGGTAGAGCACGGCAAGGGCGAATATGTCCGTGGCGACTGCCACACCAACACCCTCGAAGGCTACTTCTCGATCTTCAAGCGCGGCATGAAAGGCGTTTATCAGCATTGCGATGAGAAGCACCTGCACCGCTATTTGGCGGAGTTCGATTTCAGGTATAATAATCGGGTCGCCCGTGGCGTGAGCGACGAAACCCGCGCCGAAAAGGCGCTGCTCGGTGTGAAGGGCAAGCGTTTGACCTACAAAGCCGCTGATAGAAACGAAGCTAATGACCAAGCCATCTAAGCCGAGAGTGCCGAAGCGAGCCGACGATAAAGAACAGTCCGAGGAATTCATCAGGACAGCTCGCGAAGTTGAAGCCAGCGAAGACCCGGAAGCCTTTGAGAAGGCTTTCCGAACTGTCGCAAAGTCTCCTAAGCCCGTGGAAGGCCGTCCTCATCGAGGCGGGAAGCAACCTTCTTCATGAAGGCTTTTACATTATCAAACAATTCTTTGGCTTGTTCTGCGTCATATCTTTTTTCAACGTGCATGGTTTTGTCGCGGCATGTATCTTTCACCGCAGAAAGATATTGATATATTTCCTTGAAATCTTGCCTGTCCTGCATCGATGACCATTGACGCGGCCATGTCATATGCTCTCGTCCGTCCAACTCTTCTGCGTAACGATTAAGAACCGCACCCCACGCTTTATGCGGGCCCTTAACTGGCTCTGGCAGTTGTAGACACTTTTGAACCGCCTCAAGCGCATGCTCCACCGCTCTCAAGAGATGAAAAGCGCAGGCCGTGTTGCGATCAAGAGCTAAGCATTTGCCCGCATCTTCTATCTCGTCCTTTGCGGTAGTTCTGAATTTTTCAGCAACTTCTATACCGAACAATGGCCCCTTAGGCGCGTAAAGCTCAGCACTGCCTTCCCGCATCATGAGTAAAAAGCGGCTTTGCATGCTGACGGGGAAGTGCTCTGCAAGTATTCTCATCTGCCAAGCCGCAGATGCAAGGTTCTGCCCGGAAAATCTGCGATCACCATTCGGCAATACTTCTGTCTTGTCGATTTCCGAAATTAACTCCTTCGCCGCGTTAGCAAATGTGTCTAATTCAACCTCCTGAAAAGCAGTAGCCAAGCTACGTGCAAATTCTCTTAGCATCGCATGGGTGGCGGGTTGGTACAGTTCAGAACCCACAATATTGTGACCTCGCAAACTGCGCGACGACCAGGTTGTGTAAGTTGTTGCTATGGCGTTCCACGCACCGAAAATATTACCATCTAACTTTTTCATAAGGTCCCACAGATCGATCAATCTGCCGGGTTTCCAAAAATTTTTCCCGGCGCTATTCATGGCTAGCACCGCCATTCCGTACCGTCAAGGTACGTGAAGTATAATATCGCCATTCAAAAAGTCCGTTAAATATATTTGAAGTTCGTAATTAACCAAGAAGAGGCATAAATCGCTCGGCGAAAATGCTGCGCCGTGTCGCATTTTATATTGCCGTTTCAACGGTTTAGCGCGCGCTTAAAGCTTCGGCAAGGCGCTTTGCTCTATCATCCGGCTTAAACGGAGCTGCCATTCCCCCAGCAAGCAACCGGGCAAGCCGGTGAAGTTAAGTTAACGAACTCTCAAAAATGGTGCAAAGTGAGAGCACGACTCGGCCGGCGCCTGGAGGAACATTTGAGACAGATAGCCTTTGCCGCGCTTGGCGCTGCCCTTTGCGTAGCTGCTTTGCCGGCATTTACCGCGCTTGCAGCCGATGCGTCCTATATGGGGGTATGGAGGATTTCCGCCGCTGCGTTGGCGCCATGGGCGAATCCGGCGCAAAAGCCTGACGGCGGGGAGCCGGCGCGGCTCATCGGCAAGACTATCATGTTTAAGGAAAAGGAGATCGCCGGACCGCAACCCTTCGCTTGCAAGGGAGCGAAGTATAAGGTCAGCGATTACACGGCCAGTCTCTTGTTCCAGGGCGCATTCGACGAGATGCATGCGCGGAACGGCTCTGCGGATACCGAAAAGCTGGCCGCATCCATCGGCTTTTCCGGAGCGAAAATTAAGACGCTGGAGACCGGCTGTGAATTCGATTTCCATTTCGCCGATGACGGCTCGGCAAAAACAGGCCTGAACGATTACGTCTACACGCTGCGCAAGCAATAGCTCCCCCGGAAAGGCCGAGCCGTCATGGGGGGCGGCTTGCGCTATGATGCCACGACTCGAATCAAGGGGGAGAACGATGACTTGGCGTGACACGATCGAATATTGGGCGAGACGTTCGGCACCTTTGGCGGGCGCCGTTGCGCTTTTTGCTTTTGCCGTGGCGCTCATTCTGTTCGCCCCGGCGCGCGGCGCAGCCGCAACGCTCGGTCTCCTCGCCGGAGTGGTTTTGGGCTATAGCCTCATGTCGAGAGCGCGCTATCCGGTTCAGATCGCTGTGCTTTGGGCGTCGGTCGCTGTGACCGCGGATGCGGCGTATGCACGGTTGAACGATCAGACGCCTGTGACCCTGGCTAATGCGCTGGCAAAGATTATCGACGCAGGCGTCAAGCTATCGGAACCTCTGATAAAGGGCGCCGGTCTTGCAACCGGGGATCCCCGCGCGAAGGTCGGAGCCGTGGCGCCCGACTTCGTTTGGGCGCTCGTCCTTTCTCTTATCGCGATGATTGCCATAGGCTTTCCCTACATGAACCGCAGATCTAGCTAAAGCTACAGCGCACTCGCGATACTTCCTGGACAGGACCGGCCCGCATATTTGGAGGCTTATTAAGACGAGGATCGCCGGTTATTAAGCTTGCTAATCCGGCGATCCTCTTCAATATTCCGGGTGACGCGCATCGCCTATAAAAACAGCGCGTTACTTTCCTTTTTCTGCTTTCGAACATCTCAGGGAGATCGTTATGCAAGACACCCCGAATTTCGCAGAACTACCCGACTCCATTCGCAGTGTTATGAAGTCGAGCATCGAGCAAGCGCGGAAGGCCTTCGACACCTTCGTCGCATCCAGCGAGAAAATGATCCATGGCATGGACACTTCTTCGAATCCCGTCGCTGACAGCCTTAAGCATCTGAACGAAAAGATCGCCTCTTTTACGAGACAAAATGCCGAAGCGAACTTCAATCTCGCTGCCAAGCTCGCCGACGCCCGTCAATTGAGCGACATCGTCGAACTGCAAAATGCTCATGTCCGCGACCAGATGGAAACGTTCAGCCGCCAGCTTGAAGAGCTTCGCGAGTTGACGGTGAAGGCCGTCAAAGACGGATCCAAAATAGCAGGCAACGCGATGCAATCTCAGATGAACACTACGCAATCCAACACCTACTGATGCGAGCTGAACAAACCGCGTTGGGCCTAAAGGCTTAGCTCAACGGCATCGATCTGCGGCTTTTTTTTATTTGCACGATAGCCGGCTAAAATGCTACCCCGGATAACGCTTCCGCGCCATCCGGGGCGGCGGTTCTGGGGCAAATCTGTGAGCGTGGGGACACAGTGACGGCGTAAAACCGGCACAATCCTTGCTTAAAAGTTTGGCTGTTGGAGCCGGGCGTATGCTGGGCAGCCAGTTGAGTAGGAGTAAGGGGAAGCCGGATAATGAAAAAGGATCTTTCTGGGCGGGTATCCACGGTAATCAGAGCCTGGGCCGACGAAGACGACAAGAAAATCACCATCCAAATCGAAGACATCGACGGCGAAACGCTTGCCTATATCCAACTTAGCCCGGATAAAGCGTCCGATTTGTCCGACAACTTGGCGGTCTACGCGGCAAAGCTAAAAATTGCCGCGCGCGAGAAGGGCGCTCCAAAGCACACGGCCATCGGCCGCCCGGCCCTGCTCTGCTAGTCGAAAATCTGGCGCGAGAGGTTTTTTGCGCAAACCCGCGCGGATCGCTTGCAGCGTAGTAGTCTCGCGGGTATATACAAGGCTCACGGTCATCGGAGTGTAGCGCAGCCTGGTAGCGCACCTCGTTCGGGACGAGGGGGTCGAGTGTTCGAATCACTCCACTCCGACCATCCGCCTTCCATCTTCGGCAGATTTGGGCTCTGCACGGAGTAGGTTCCCGTTCGCTAAAACAGGCGGAAGAAGAATCTTGGCCCAGCGTAGCGCGGGTAGCGGGGCACGTGATAAGCATGCGGCTCATGACGCCGGTGCATAACCCTGGCGCTTTTCCGTCTTGGCTCGATAGAAGCGGTCTGAGATTGCTGTGCCGGCGCCGCTCCGGGCGACGCCTGCAGGGATGCTGGCGGGAGGTAGGATTTATCGTCTTGTTGCGGTTCAAGTGCAAGTGCAGCACTGCCCGAAATCAACGCTAACAACAGCCCAATTCTCAGGCTGGCAGAACGCATGACAACCTCGCTTTGTCCGGTCTCTTGCGAAGCAAGGGCCCGCGCTTACGGGCGGCCTAGCCTTGCTACGATTTCGATCCATCTTAAAGGCTTTCGAGGACCGGACACGTTCAAAACGCTCGATACGTTAGTTTTGTTCGAAGCGTTTCCATAAATTGATGCGAAGTTAGAGAATAAATGCACAGAAAGCGGCAGCCGCGCGCTAAGCTATAGCGTAGCGTCTGTCTTATAAAAAACTCCTCTGGGACAATCCCGCGCGACAAAGCGAAGTCTTAGAATGACGGGTGCGATTTCAAGGCGCGTGGCCTTGAAATCGTTATTGTAAAAACAGCCTTCAGCGTCCCTTAGCTACTCAGGGCCGCCTTAGCAGAGCCTAAGAGCGGCCGCCGCGCCTCAGCAACTCTAGATTCTTGATCGTCGCTTCTCCGTCTTCGCGCACGCCGGCTCTGCGCTGCCAAGCAATCAAGGCCTCGCTGGTCTGTTCGCCGAAAGCGCCATCGATCGAAACGCGATAGCCCATATCTCTCAAAATGCGCTGCATCTCAGAAATCTCATCCGGCCCAAGCTCGCGGCTGCTGCGTCTTTCTTCCTCATGCCGCTGATAAAACTCCGGCGGCGTCGGCCCTTCGGAGCGCACTCTCTTCAACTCGTCGACATCGTGCATATTGACGTCGGGAGCGCAGGCGTACGCAGCGTAAGTGCAACGCGAATAGCCAGATATGGAACCAGGACCGCACTCGACCGTCCGGCAAGCGGCATGTTCCCACTGCTGGAACCGTTCGCCGAATTTATCGATGACTTGCCGCTGCCAAGCCTTTCTCGCAAGGTGATGCTTGCTACGGATAACGCCGAGGGTTTGTTCGCCGGAAGCCATTATGCGCTCATGTTTGCAGCCCTCCGGCAACTGGGGCTCGGGCGATGCGCACATGCAATCCCTTCCGCCGCCATCGCAGATGGTCACGGTGTCCTCAGTGGCCATCGCCGCCGAAAACGAAAACGATACGCCAATAACGGCTGCCGCTACGGCGATCCTGCCGCCAAGACTTTTGCTAGCGCCCGCCGGTGGTGTAAAAAGCGCCGAAAACAATCCCATGCTCTGCTCCACTCCAGTTTGAGAGAATCCAATTCTGCGCCTGCGCGATGGTAGGCGAGAGTTCCAGGCGCTGGCATAATGAACGCTCCACCGCCCACGCCCTACGCTTCCGCTGAGTTGCCCGCCTAGCATACACGGCGCGAGAAGCAAATGAGAAATGGTTATTAGAGCGTGAATATGGCCAATATAGCTATGCGAGGCGGCTTTTACGGGGCGGAAAACAGACACTTGCTGCCAGCCTAAACCTGGGCTACGCCTCCAACAGCCAGGCTCGCGGAGCTTAGCGAGCAATTGCAAACGCGTTCCGCATACGGAACCGGAGGGGCGGACGTGATAATCTCAATGGCTTCCTGGTTCGGCAACATGGACCAGCCGGTCCACATGTATTGTGAACGGGCAAATAGCTCATCTTGGAATGCCGAACCTCTCAACGCCGTCTCCAACATTGCCTTTTTTGTTGCGGCCTGGGCTGCTTGGCGCCTGCAAAAACGCCGGCCCAATACCGCGCTTCGGGGTCCCATCGAAGCGCTCTGGATATTCATTGCCATTGTCGGCGCGGGGAGCTTGACGTTCCACACAATTGCGACGCGCTGGGCCGAGTGGGCAGACGTTATCCCAATCCTCGTCTTCATGATCGCCTATTGCTGGCTCATCTTGACAGTATTTTTCAAATGGCCCGTCTGGCTCAAAACCCTCACAACTTTTGCATTCTTCGCCGCAACATTTTACCTCGAGTCCGATGCCTTCGAGAAATTTCTGTGGGGCGGCGCGATGTATTTGCCGACGCTCTTTTTTCTCGTGGGAGCTGGCATCGGGATCTGGCGCTGCGATGCAAGCGCAGGAAAGGCGTTCTTCGCCGCGGCAGGGCTTTTCGTACTATCTTTTATCGCCCGGACGATCGATGTGCCGGTTTGCAGCCACCTCTCCATCGGCACTCACTATTTCTGGCATTTATTCAATGCGGCGGTTCTATTTCTTCTTGTGAGGACAATCATTCTTCACGCGCCCGGCGGCGAACAGGCAGCCGGCCCAGGGGGCGGCCGGGTATCGCCCGGCTTGTAGCGGGTGTGATTCGCGCGGGCGCGGAAGCTTGACTTGCCAGTGCTGGCAATCTAACAGTCTCAATTCAAGATGAAATTGCCGGAAAGAAACCGTTTATGAAAATAGCGTTGTCCGCCCTGCTGTTCGCTTCAGCTCTTATCGCGCTCACGACGGGCGATGCACTCGCGCAAACGGCACCGGCACCGAATCCTTTCGGCGGAAGCGGCCAGCCTGCCGCGACGCCAGCGCCCGCGCCCGCGCCGAAGAAAGTGCGCGGTGCGACTTCATTGAAGGCAGGTCAATTTGCACGCGAGGCCGACGCGAAGGCAAACTGCCCGGGCGACGCGGTGGTGTGGGCGAATACCGGTACAAAGGTCTATCACCGCGCAGGCACCGCCAAATATGGAGCGACGAAGCGCGGCGCGTATATGTGCGAGAAAGATACAGCCGCCGCGGGGATTCGCGCTGCCAAGAACGAAAAATAAAAACGCCGCCGCGCTGCAGGTTTAGCGCTTGCGGGCGATTACCACCGCGAGGCTGATAAACGCTTCGCGGGTGTAGAATTTGGGTTCCTGGACGGCGAGGCCTGCCTCCCGGAATACGCGTGCGTAGCTCTCGGCATGGGAGGTGTCAGCCACGATGGCTATGCCGCGCGGCTTCAATACGCGCGCAATTTCGCGGCATGCTGCGTCGCGGGCCGCCTCTTCGAGACAATGAAGGCCAAGCAGACACAGAACCGCGTCGAAAGAATTATCGACGAAGCCGATATCGCGAGCGTCACCGCTTCGCAATTCGACACGGTCTTGCATTCCCTCGATCTCAATGTTCCGCTGAGCTATCTCAAGGGCATTGCCTGCGGCGGGGGCGTCCCAGATATCGATTGCAGTCACAGTGCCGGTGCGCAAGCGCTTGGCGGCGCCAATAGCCAGCAATCCTCGCCCCGTCCCGATGTCGAGCACGGTCTCACTGCCACGCCATTGGATCATGCTCAGGATTCGGTTGCGGATATTGAATTTGCCTCGCAAGGACCATGCGAGCATGGAAATGCAAAGTATGAGGCTGAGCGAGCCTAGCGCCAGAAGAGTAGGACCGGCCAGAGAGATTTTAAAACCGCCGGCATGGAATGGCGGTATCGCTGTGCCCGCCGCTATAGCACAAAATCCGGCAAGCAGCAGTCTGCGGACAGCCGGGGCTGCATCGATGCCGTAGTCGGGCTTTGGAGGCGCCGGCCGTAGAAAAGATCCCTTCATCGGAAAACGAACCTCACTGCGCGCCCGCAATGGAAGGGCACTTATCTGAATGTCCGGCATATAGGATTGAGTTTCTTGGAATTTGAGCACACTAAGGCGTCCCAGGGTTTCGGCTGTGGCGCAAATTTCGCATTTCGACGCAACACTGGCGGCATGATGTGCTTTATCCCCTCGAGAATTTGCGCTAGGCGTAGCGCAAAGTAAGCGGATTCAGAGACGGGTGAGCCATGACCGGCAGCGAACAGAACAACCGGCGCGTTGGCAACCTTCAAAAGGCGAAACCTCATAGAACTCCCTATCGCTTAGTGCTCGGTTTCGAGCGCGTTGGGCTCATTGCGCTCCGGACACCGCTCCTATCCGCCGTCATCGCTGCCGCTCTTTGTTTGGTAGCCGCCTATGGCGTTGGCAAGCTCCAGGTCGACGATTCCTTAAGCTCGCTTTTCCGTTCGAACAGCGCCGATTTCAAGCATTTCGAAGACTTCTCCGCGCGCTTTCCTTCAAACGAATATGACGTTTTGATGGTGGTCGAGGGCAGCAGTCTTCTCGAACGCGCGTCCATAGAAAAACTGCGCGATCTCGTGACCGATCTTCAACTCATCGACGGAACTAGAGGCGTACTCTCTCTCTTCTCGGCCCGGCAGCCGCCAGAAAACGGGCAGCTCCCTGGGCCACTTTTCCCCGCAGACCTGCCAGAAGGTCCGCAATACGAAGACTTGATCCACAAGGTGCTCACGAACGAGATCATCCGGGGAAAGCTCCTTTCGGATGATGGCAAGCTCGCTCTCATCGTGATTGCACTCAAACCCGAAGTGGCGAATGGCAAAGAGGTTAGCAAGGTAATCTCCGATATCCGCAAGGCAGCCGCCGAAGATATGGAAGGTTCCGGCCTCAAGGTGGATCTATCCGGCGTTCCGGTCATGCGCCTTGAGATCCGCAACGCGGTGGAGCGCGACGAGTTGCTCTACAATAGCATAGGCTTTGCCGCGGGCTGCCTGATTGCCATCGTTTTCTTCCGCCGGATTTCCTTCATGATTATCGCGGCAGGGCCGCCCTTGATTGCCATTCTTCTAGCGCTCGGCACCTTGGGCTTGCTCGGTTTCAGGTTGAATACCTTCCTGAATGTGATGACTCCCCTTATTATGGTGATTAGTTTCTCGGATAGTATGCAGCTCACATTCGCGGCCCGTGACAGGTTGATTTGGGGCGAAAGTAAGCGTGAAGCCTTCCGCAATGCCATCCTGGTCGTCGGTCCTGCCTGCGTCTTGACTCACGCGACGGCGGCAATCTCCTTCGTCGCGCTGCTCTTCTCCGGTTCGGAGATGATCCAGAACTTCGCCAAGGCCGGAATCATATCGACGGTGATCGCGCTTTTTACCGTCATCACGCTGCTTCCGCTCTTGGGCGTTTTGCTTGTCAGGCGGGAGTCTGCCTTTGCCGCGCGCATCAAGGGGGCGGATGCGGCTGTGGATGGACTACGGGCGTTTTGCCTGTGGATAGCCGCGCGCGTCGTAGCGCGGCCTGGCGTTTACAGCCTCATTAGTTTGGCCGTGGTTGCAGGGCTTGCGTTCACCTACTCCAACCTTCATGCACGTTACCGTCTCGCAGACCAGGTGCCCGACAAGCAGCAGGCGGTCGCCGCCAGTCACCGGCTCGATAAAGAGCTAACGGGCTCGAATCCCATAAACGTCCTGATCGAGCTGCCGCAAGGCGCCTCTATCTACGATCCGGAATCGCTTGCGGTCCTGGATCAAGTGCATACGATCCTGGAGAAACAGCCGGGAGTGGGGAATGTGTGGTCGCTCTACACTCTGCAGCGCTGGCTTAAGGAAAAGATGGGCAAGTCCGATGTGGCGACTCTGAAGCAATATATTGGCTATCTGCCCGAGCACTTGGTGCAGCGGTTCATTTCCAAGAAGCAAGATGCGACCGTCGTGTCAGGCTATGTACCCGATATCGACGCGAGCCAGCTTTTGCCGATTGTCAACGATCTCGAAAAGTCGCTTAACGCCGTTCGTGCCGCGCACCCCGCCTATGACATCTCGGTGACAGGGCTGTCTGTGGTTGCCGCGCGGAATAGCGCAAGCATGATCGAGCGGCTTAATCAGGCATTAACGATTGAAATCGTTTTTGTGGCGGCCTTCATCGGGCTGGCCTTCCGCTCGTTGATCGTCATGCTGGCTGCAATACTGCCGGCGATTTTCCCCATCCTTGCCTCCGGCGTGCTTCTTTGGATCCTCGGCATGGGTCTTCAATTCGCAAGTATCGTCGCCCTGACCGTGTCTTTCGGGCTGGGACTTAGCGCGACGATCCATTTCCTGAACCGGCTACGGCTTGAGGACAGTCCGGACCAAGATCCGGCAATCGGTGTCGCGCGTGCCACAGTATTGGTCGGTCCCGCTCTGATATTAACAACGGTGGTGCTGGCGTGCGGCTTGGCTGTGACAGTGTTTTCCGATCTGCCCTCGCTTAGGCTGTTCGGTTGGCTTTCAGCCTTCGCGATGGTGGCCGCGCTCTTCGCCGATCTTCTCATTTTGCGGCCGACGATCATGTTTTTGCTGCGCTTACGCCGCAGGGACCGCGCGGGAACTCGCAATCCTGAAGTGGAACCAGTTCTTTAGAGAAAGCATTGGTAGAGGCGATTTGGTTGTAGGACTTCGATTAAGACAGCGACAGGTGTGGAGGCGTGCCCGTGAATATGTCAAAGCTATCGCTTTCGAACGCGGTGAAGTGTTCGAAGCTTCTTGGTGTGGTTCTCGTCGCGGCGGCATTTATCGCTCCGCAAGCGAGAGCGGAGGCTAATCTATCTGGAGCATGGAGCGGCGGTGGCACCGTCCAATACGCCGATGGCCATCGCGAGCGCGCACGCTGCCGTGCCCACTTCTCCCATTCCGGGGCGAACGTCGCCGTTGAAGCCACGTGCGCCACGCCATCGGGTAGCGTTGCCCAATCGGCACGGCTGCGCCGCACAGGACCGAACAGCTATTCGGGCAGTTTCTTCAACCCGCAATTCAACGTTTCCGGTAGCATCCATATCTCGGTGCACGGAAACTCGCAGACAGTAAGCCTGCGGAGCGGGAGCGGATCGGCTTCACTCGTACTACGCCATTAGCTAGAGCATCGCGCTTCATCAGGTATTACGTCATTGCTGTGGCTGCTTTGGATCGCCGTGGCGGCCAAGGCCGCTGAGCGATGACGCTTGCGCCCGATTTGGCGCACGATGCGCTAAATGTCGAGCGCCTCGGGCTCGGCGAAGGCGGCGCGCTCCTGGATGAAACGGAAGCGCGCCTCTGGCTTGTTGCCCATAAGCTGCTCGACGATATCAGCCGCCGCCGCCTCGTCCGCCTCAAGGTCGAGGCCATTCAAATCGCCGCTACGCCCGGCAATCTCCACGCGCAATAGCGTGCGTTTATTCGGGGCCATGGTGGTTTCTTTTAGCTGGGCGGGCATCATCTCGCCCAGGCCTTTGAATCGGCTGACTTCGAGCTTCCCCCGGCCGTTAAACGTGCTCGCCTTCAGCTCGGCAAGGTGGGCGTCGTTGCGGGCGTAAGCGGTCTTGCCACCCTGGCTGAGCCGGTACAGCGGCGGCACCGCCAAATAGAGATGCCCATTGCGGATCAGCTCAGGCATTTGGCGGTAGAAGAAGGTGATAAGCAGCGAGGCGATATGCGCTCCGTCCACGTCGGCGTCGGTCATTATGATGACGCGGTCGTAGCGCAGCTCGCTATCGTTGTAATGCTTTCCCACCCCGCAGCCCAGTGCCAGCGTGAGGTCGGCAAGGAGTTGGTTCTGCGCGAGTTTGTCGCGCGATGCGCTGGCGACGTTGAGGATCTTGCCGCGCAGCGGAAGTATGGCCTGGGTGGCGCGGTCGCGCGCTTGCTTGGCGGAGCCGCCAGCCGAATCGCCTTCCACGATGAAGATTTCGGTCTCGTCCTTGGCGTTCTTCGAGCAGTCCGCGAGCTTGCCGGGCAGGCGCAATTTCCGAGTGGCACTCTTGCGCTGCGTTTCTTTCTCGCGTTTGCGGCGGAGGCGATCCTCCGCGCGTTCGATCACGAACTCCAACAGGGCATTCGCCTGCTGCGGCGAGGCTGCGAGCCAGTGATCGAAGGCGTCCTTCAGCGTGTTCTCGACGATGCGGGCTGCTTCGGCGGAAGAGAGTCTGTCCTTCGTTTGACCTTGGAATTCCGGCTCGCGGATAAAAACCGATAGCATGACGCCGGACGAAACGAAAATATCGTCGGCGGTTATCTGCGCGGCCCGCTTATTGTTCGTGAGGTCGCCGTGAGCGCGCAGCGACTTGGAAAGCGCTGCCCGCAGACCCTGCTCGTGCGTTCCACCTTCGGGCGTTGGGATGGTGTTGCAATAGGATTGCGTGAAGCCGTCCTCATCGGCAAGCCAAGCGATGGCCCACTCGACGCTGCCATGCCCGCCTTCCTTCTGAACACGCCCGGCAAAAAGATCTTTTGTGACCGGGGTGAAACCCTCGATGCGCGCCGCCAAAAAATCCTTGAGGCCGCCTGGGAAATGGAAGACCGCCTTTTCCGGCACGTCCGTATCGCCTTGCAAAAGCTCCGCCGCGCAGGTCCAGCGAATTTCAACTCCGCCGAACAGATAAGCCTTCGCGCGCGCCATTTTGAAAATGCGCAGGGGCTTGAAATGAGCGCGCTCCTTGAAGATTTCGGGGTCCGGCCGGAAACGGACCGTGGTGCCGCGCCGGTTGCGAACGGCACCAAGGTCCTCAAGCCCCGTCTGCGGCGCTCCTTTAGCGAAAGTCTGCCGGTAAAGCCGGCCGCCCCGGGCCACCTCCACCTCGAGATGCTCCGAAAGAGCATTCACCACCGATACGCCCACGCCATGCAGGCCGCCGCTGGTCGAGTATACGTTCGAGTTGAATTTTCCGCCAGAGTGCAGCGTGGTCATGATGACCTCAAGCGCCGACTTACCCGGATATTTCGGATGCGGGTCGACAGGAATGCCGCGGCCGTTGTCGGTAACGCAAAGCCTGCCATCCGCTTCAAGCGCGACCTCGATAAAGCTCGCATGGCCAGCCACGGCCTCGTCCATGGCGTTGTCGAGCACCTCCGCGAAGAGGTGATGCATGGCCTTCTCGTCCGTGCCGCCGATATACATGCCGGGACGGCGGCGCACGGGTTCAAGTCCCTCGAGCACCTCGATATCGGCCGCGGTATAGCTCTCGCCCGGCTTTTGCACCGGCAAGCGAGCGACGTTCGCCTTCGGGCTCTCGGCTTCGCCGCCGCCGAAAAGATCCCGTGTCATAGCCGTGCTTTGCTTGCTCATGCTCATTCCCGTTGGTGGCGCCGAAACCAAAGACGCCTTGCGAATCTTTAACCGAACGCGCGCGCTACAGGTTGCAAGCCTAGCCCGGTTTGGCAAGGGCTTGGGCGAAGCAACCCACTCTTTCCGGTTTCCCTAGGACAAAACGCGCTGGGTCTTGCACAGAAACGTACGCTAGGGGCATCAATGGGGCACGAAAGCTTTGAAGGTACCGATTCGATGAGCGAGATTTGGCCGGCGGTAGAAATATTTGCACGGCTAGCTGCGGCGCTGCTAGCCGGAGCCGCCATTGGCGCGGAGCGGCAGTGGCATCAAAAGATGGCGGGCTTGCGCACGAACGCACTCGTCGCGCTGGGCGCCGGCGGCTTCGTCGCCTTCTCCGCTGCCGTAGGCCAAGGCGATCCCACGCGGATCGCAGCGCAGGTCGTTTCCGGGATCGGCTTTCTCGGTGCCGGCATTATTTTGCGTGAAGGAATTAATGTCCGCGGGCTCAACACCGCGGCCACTCTTTGGTGCTCTGCGATGGCGGGCACTTTCGCGGGCGGCGGGTATTATGTGCTGAGCCTTGGAGCGGCCGGGTTCGTTGTTGCGGTTAATCTTGCGATGAGACCGTTGGTTTTGAGGCTTAACCGGCGGGGCGGGCCGGCCGCAGAGGAAATCGAGGCGCGTTACACCATTTCGGTGACGTGCCGAAGCGCGGAGGAGGCGCATGTCCGCTCGCTCTTGCTCCATGCCCTTTCGCAAGCAGGCCTCGGCCTGCGGCGCATCGAGAGCGAGGATCTTGCCGATATCGCCCGGGTTCGCGTGACGGTGGAAACGGCCGCCGGCCCGCGCAAAGATGCTGCGCTGGAACAGATCGTCGGCCGGCTGAGCCTTGAGCCGTTCGTCACTGCGGTCTCTTGGGAGGCCACTCGCGAAAGCAGCGATCTTTAGACTTACCGGAAATTGCGAGCTGGCGGCTTAGCTTTCATCGGCGTGTCATGCAGACGGGACATACCTTCAGGGCTTTACCCTCGGGAGGTTCCTATGTCCGATATTG
The DNA here is from genome assembly GCA_052148445.1 of Rhodomicrobium sp. Taxonomy (GTDB): domain Bacteria; phylum Pseudomonadota; class Alphaproteobacteria; order Rhizobiales; family Rhodomicrobiaceae; genus Rhodomicrobium. The sequence goes on along the minus strand of JBKQIH010000172.1, from coordinate 19,131 downwards.
CCGCGCCGATGCCGATGCAGGCATCGTCAAAGCCCGATCTCAATGCGAAAAACGGTCCTGCTACGGCCATCCTTTTCATCCTGCTCTTGGCCACTGGTTTGGGCTTTACCGCCTATAGCCTGTACGCTGACGTGCAGGAGTCGGGCGCTCAAGTTACAACATATCTGCCGTTTTTGCTCCTTGGCGTAGCGCTCTTTGTCGCGCTCGGCTTCGAGTTCGTGAACGGCTTCCATGACACGGCAAACGCCGTGGCGACCGTCATCTATACGCACTCGCTGCCGCCCCAGGTCGCGGTGGTTTGGTCCGGCTTTTTCAACTTCTTGGGCGTGCTTGTGTCGGCAGGCGGGGTCGCGTTCGGTATTATCTCGCTGCTGCCGGTCGAGTTGATCCTCCAGGTCGGTTCCGACGCCGGTTTCGCGATGGTGTTCGCGCTCCTCTTCGCCGCGATCATCTGGAACCTGGGCACCTGGGCGCTTGGTTTGCCGGCCTCCTCGTCGCATACTTTGATCGGCTCCATCATCGGCGTTGGCATTATGAACGCCTATCTGCACGGCCGGGATGGAACCTCGGGCGTCGATTGGGGCCAGGCGACGAAAATCGGCTATTCGCTCCTCCTATCTCCGCTGTTCGGGTTTTTCCTAGCCGCTCTTCTTTTGCTTGCCTTGAAGGGCGCGATCAAGAACCGCGCCCTTTTCGAGGAGCCGAAAGGCAATCAACCGCCGCCGTGGTGGATTCGCGGCATTCTTATCCTCACCTGCACGGGCGTTTCGTTCTTTCACGGCTCGAACGACGGTCAAAAGGGCATGGGCCTCATCATGCTCATCCTCATCGGTACCGTTCCGACGACCTATGCCTTGAACCGCGCACTGCCAGCATCCCACGCCGAAACCTTCAAGGTGGCGGCGATGGAAGCGGCCAAGGTCGTCGAAGCCAAGGCCGCCGGCTACAATGTGCTTGGCAATCCGCGCCCGGCCGTGACGCAGTACGTATCCTCGCATACGATCAACGAGGGCACCTATCCTTCGCTCGCAGCGCTTATGCGTGAAATCTCGGACCAGGTCGCGAGTTACGGCTCCCTTGCAAAGGTCCCGGCGGCTGCTGTGGGCAACACCCGTAACGACATGTACCTGACCTCCGAGGCGATTCGAAACCTCATGAGGGACAAAGAGGCCGAGCTTTCGCCGGATGAGATGGGCAAACTCAAAGCCTACAAGACGGAAATCGACGCCTCGACCAAGTTCATCCCGCTTTGGGTGAAGGTTGCTGTCGCCATCGCGCTCGGACTCGGCACGATGATCGGCTGGAAGCGGATCGTGGTCACGGTGGGCGAGAAAATCGGCAAGCAGCATCTGACCTATGCGCAAGGCGCCGCGGCCGAAATTGTTGCCATGGCCACGATTGGCGCCGCCGACGGGTTCCACTTGCCGGTCTCGACAACCCACGTGCTTTCGTCGGGCGTCGCGGGAACCATGGCGGCCAACAAATCCGGCCTGCAATTCTCGACTGTCCGCAACTTGCTGATGGCTTGGGTGCTCACGCTCCCGATGGCCATGCTGATTTCGGGCGGCTTGTTCTACGTATTCAGCGAGGCCTTCTAGGCCGCTGCCGATTAGTATTAAGCCATTGTCACCGCGAGGGGCTAGCCGCCTCGCGGTGACCGTAAAACGGCCGGGCGAACCCGGTCTGAAGGATAGAAAAGCCTCCGATGGCATCGCGGCGCTCCCTCAAAGGGTTTCCGTTTAGGCGCCATTGTAGGCAAATGCGCTTTGCTACGGATTTAACGGACCGGGCATGCGCCGTAATCCATTGATAACGCCGGATAATTTCTTGCGCTTGCGAGCCCCTGTGGCGGCGGTCCGGCGCATTGTACCGTTAAGCCGCGAGTTTCAATTATATTTAACGGACTATTTGAGCGCCGGATTCGCGCCCCTAACCTGCTAAATTTTGGCATTGAGCGGCGGGCAAAAAACATGACCATCGGGCGTTCACCTTGGCGGCATTTACCACGCCGCGTTGGACGCGCGATTTCACCGCCTGTTAACAGATTGCCGGCGGCGCTTTCGGGCTCCGCGCGGGGTTTGTCATTCCGTGTCTGCACGGCGTCATTTCATGCAGCAGCGCGCGCGGAATGACAACGGAGGGCCGGTGTCATTCCTCCAGAAGGGCGTTGAGGCGCCGCGTGACGGTGCGGAACCCCAGCGCCTCGTAAAACGCGATGGCTCCGGCATTGAACTCATGGACGCCGATTTGCATGCCGGCAACGCCGCGCCCGGCGGCCCATGCGCGCGCTTCGCGCATAAGCGCCCGTCCAACCCCGTGGCGGCGGGCATGTTTGGCCACGGCCAAATTATCGACTTCGGCGAACCGGCGGGCGGGCCGGATCGGAAGCGCGGGCGTCTCGCGGATCAGCACCGCGGCGAGCCCGATCAAATGCGGAAAAGCGGAATCCTCGGCCACGAGAATGGTGGACTCCGGCCCGGCGATCAGGGTTTCGATTTCGCTGAATTCGCGCGGCGGCCCCTCGGACTTGACGAACAGGTCCGGGCGCCCCCGCCGGTGAAACTCGTCAAGCTCGTCGAACAGCTTGCAAAGCTGCGCAAAATCGCTGGCGGCCGCTGGCCGGATTTTAAAACCAAATAAATCCACGATCGGTCTCCATTTCCAGCCGCCTGAGCCGGAGACCCCGATCGCTTTTGAAGGAACGCCGCCGGCAAAGGCGGCGATGTTCGTCAAAACATGATCGAATGCGCCGCACCTATGGGAGCAGCGGCCAATAGCTTTTCTGAAATTGGTCAGTGTCGATCATGCCGTGCACCATATGCCTGCCTCGCCCGCCGGTCAATATGGCTCGAAGGCGTTTAATATAATTTTAGCCAAAAGCTCGCTTTGTCTTGCGCTCCTCGAAAAGCCATCTTGCGCCGTGACGGTGACTTGCCCTATAAATCCGTACAGTCGCAGAAAAGCATGCAGATGAGCCAAACGATGGCTTCGTCATCCGGTTAACTTCCGGGTAATGCGCTGCGCCCTCCCGCAAACACTTCAGTAACGTCTTGCGAGGTGCCGTGAGCGCCGATCTCGAAATCTTGCCGGCGCGCCCTCGCGGACGCCCGTCTCTTTACGATTCCGCCTATTGCGAGCGCGTCCTCGAACTTGCCGCCGAAGGATGCGGCAAGGCGGAAATAGCCGCCGCTTTCTCCGTGAGCCGCAAAACGCTCGACGGCTGGGCCAGGGCCCACCCAGAATTCCGCGAAGCATTGAACCGCGCCAAGGACCTGGAATTTGCATGGTGGCTCGCCGCCGGCCGCAAGGGTCAGTTCATCAAGACCTGGAACGCGACGAGCTGGGCGCTGCAAATGCGAAATCGCTTCGGCAGGCGCTTCCGCGACCGCACGCTGCCCGCGCTGGCTGCCGAGGAGCCAAAGGAGACCACGAATGCCGAACGGCTCCGCGACGAAATCGAACGCAAGCTTTCTCGCATCGCTGAAGCAAGCCTGGAGGAAGAAGTTTCTAGCGAGCCTGACGCCGCGGGCGCTGGCGAGCCTGAATCATGATTGGCATTTTTGGGCGAGGCCCGGGCAGTTGGCGCCGGAAGGCGATTGGCACATTTGGCTGATTTTAGCCGGCCGCGGCGCCGGCAAAACGAGGTGCGGTGCGGAGTGGGTGCGCGAATGCGTTTGCGGACCCACTCCGCTGGGTGGCGGTGCCTACAAGCGGATTGCGCTTGTAGCGGAGACGGCGGCAGACGCGCGCGATGTGATCGTCGAAGGCCCGGGCGGGCTGCTCGCCATCCACCCTTCAGACTTCCGGCCGAAATTCGAGCAATCGAAGCGGCGGCTCACTTGGCCGAACGGCGCGGTCGCAACGCTTTACAACGCGACCGAGCCGGATCAGCTGCGCGGGCCGCAGCACGAGGCGGCCTGGTGCGATGAGCTGGCCAAATGGCGCTATGCGCAGGAAACCTGGGACATGCTGCAATTCGGCCTGCGGCTGGGCGAGCGCCCGAGGCAGGTCATCACCACAACGCCGCGGCCGATCCCGCTCCTCCGCGATTTTATCGCGCGCGAGGGCCAAGGCGTGGCGGTGACGCGTGGCACGACCTACGACAACCGCGCCAATCTGGCGGCGAGCTTTTTCAAGACCATCGTCAAGCGCTATGAGGGCACACGCCTTGGAAGGCAGGAACTGAATGCAGAACTTTTGGACGATGTGGCCGGCGCTCTTTGGACGCGCGCGATCTTGGACCGTCACCGCGTTCGCGCCGGTTCGGGGCTTCCCCCTATGCAAAGGGTTGTCGTGGGCGTCGATCCGGCTGCAAAAGCAAGCACCGCGGGCGATAGAACCTCCGAAACCGGAATCATCGTCGCTGGGCTCGGTGAAGATGGGCGCGGCTATGTCCTCGACGATTGCTCCACAAGACAAAGCCCCGCCGGCTGGGCCCGAAGAGCCGTGGCTGCGTTTGATCGCTATCATGCTGACGCCCTGGTGGTTGAGATAAATCAGGGTGGCGCGATGGTGGAGGCGGTGCTCCGCGCCGAGCGGGCGGGCCTGCCGCTGCGGCAGGTGCGCGCGAGCCGCGGCAAGACCGTGCGCGCCGAGCCCATCGCCGCGCTCTACGAGCAGGGCCGCGTGAGCCACGCCGGCGCGTTCGCGGCGCTGGAGGATCAGATGGTGCTGTTCACGCCGTTCGGCATCGAGGGTGACGGCGCGGCGGATAGGGTGGATGCGCTGGTGTGGGCGATGGCGGATTTGTTCCCGCGCATGGTGAAGCCGCAACAGAACGTGTCGTGGGAAGATGAGACCGGCGGCGGGACAGGAAGCTGGTTGCTATAAGTCTTCCGGTCGTTTCAAGTGATGAACCGATCTCTTAAGAAGCTCGGTAGGGGTTCTAATTTCTGATTTTGGATGCGGATGAATTAGAAAGACAGACGAAGCTTGCTGACACCAATGTCTATAAATGCTTAACAAATCGACATCACTGCTAGTGAAGCCTACACCCCAGAAAGCAACGCTCTCTGGGGTGAAATCTCGAATGGCATCGAATATCGATTTGGCGATGGGATGCTGATCGTAGGACTTATTGAATCTTGGAGGGATTAAGCCTCGAAAAATCTGTCGATTTTCGCCGCTCACTATAGCACTACCGGTGATATTGGGCTCAGAAAACCAGAAGGTTTCCTTCTCAACAATCATATTCATAGAGCCGTGTGGCTTCGCGACTAGGAATTCTTCACGCTGTGAAGGAAGCGGAACGTAGCAAAAAGGTAATCCCGCTTGTGCTACACCCATTTCGAACAAGGGCTCGTAGTCCATCAATGGCTTCTAGCCTATGCCATTTTCATGGAAGCCATTTGAGACCAACAAACAGACTAGAGGATTGAAGACGCCCATATATAAAAGATCTTCCCATGCTCCCTCATACAATCTGCTTTTATGGAGCCATGCATATTCGAAGAAGTGCTCGACATTAATATTGTTTTCAAGAACTGGCTCCAGACGGATGAAAGTATGTACGGAATTTGGTCCGGCTTCAAAACCATTGGACTGCAAATATCCGGCCATGAGCTGGTATAAGCTCAATGGCAAGGCTAGGTTAGTGTTCCAAAGCGATGCGCCAAAGTTGGTAATCAAAGGAGGACGTTGAGTTTCTGCTATTCCAAGACGAATTGCTTCCTCAAGCGTTGCCCCCGCCCCGATTACAACAATTTTCATGCTGAAACCTCGCTATGCGAGCCAATTTTCGCATATAAGCCCATTGATGCGGGCGAATTCGCGCTCGTTCGCAGTCACGAGCGTGCAGCTGAGCGTCATCGCGTGAGATGCGATCAACAAATCGTTCTCGCTGATGATCCGGCCTTGGGATTCGAGGGCCGCTCGCATGCTTCCGTAATAAATATCGGCCGGAGCTTCAAACGGCATAACGCTAAAACGCTTCAGAATGCCGTCCACCCGCGCAGTTAATTTCGGCGAGGCTTTCTTGGCGGCACCAAAGCGCATCTCTGACGCGACTATGATGCTGGTAAGCACGTCAACGTGACCAATTTCCGCAATACGTTGGGCGACGAGGCCTCCCGGATTGCGAACCAAGTCGGAGATAATATTGGTGTCGAGTAGATATCGCATCAAAAATCGACAGACCGAGTTGGAAGCCTTTCGATTTCAGGAAAGTCTTCGTCTAATGGCTCTAATGTTTTGAGGTATTCCAGGAGAGAGCTTAGGCTCGGCGCGGGTTCAATGATGATCTTATTGCCCTCCTTCCGCATAATCGCTTCGTCGCCGGGAAATTCGAACTCGCGTGGAATACGAACGGCTTTGTTTCTTCCGTTCTTGAAAAGTTTGACGTGACGTTCCAGTTCCACTTAGTCCTCCGTTTGGCATAGGCCAAAGCATAGGCCAAATTTTCGCTGCAGTCCATAGCGAGCGCCGCCGCGCGCCAATGAGGTTCCCTTGCCCAAAATTGACATCGTTCAAGAGGCGCAAGAGCGTCTCGAAGCCGCATGGATTCAGGATCGCGAGAACCGCGAGGATGGGTTCATGGACCTGAAGTTCCTCGCGGGCGATCAATGGCCCAACGAGATCCGGCTGCAGCGCGAGGCGCAGAACCGGCCGTGCCTCACCATCAACCGGCTGCCGCAATTCGTGAACCAGGTGGCCAATACCGTGCGCGTCAAATCCGCCAGCTATCAAGGCGATCCCGGCTTGCGGCGAAGGGAAAACCCGTCTATTCGCGCGGTGTAGCCGGTGTGCAGCACCCCGTGTTCCAAAAAAGACCGGTTCTAAGGAGGACGTGCATTTTATGGCGGATCAGGTTCGAACCGATACCTGTGCATGGCGGCTTATTTGGGCGTGGACTGGACTTGCCGCTGTTTTTGCCGCACAAATGAAGGCGCTGGAGTTTTTGCCCTCAATGCCGCCGAAGGGCGGTATTGCTTTCGGCGCGCGTCTCGCGCTGGACTTGGCGCTTCCGTTCATCTTCCTGTGCCTTTGCGGATTCGCTATTTGGCTCGTGGCTGGGGCAGTTTTGGCCCTAATTAAGCGGCGCGTGCGCCGGGGGCTGTCTTTTATTTTCGCGATCATTGCAATACCGCTACTGTTTGTGATGCAGGCGCGGCTCAATATGTTCGATCCTTATTATTGGTATGTGCTTGCGAATGTAGCCAGCTTCGAAACGCAAGCGAAGTCTATCTCTCGGGCCGGCGCCGTAGCCTTCGCTGTCGTCGAAACGCGTGACGTCTCTATTGGGATTGTCACGGCACCTCCCCGGTACGCGTCGATCGTTTACGACGAGAGCGACGAGATTGGCCTCGATCCCGCGGATAGATCGGCTGACTGGCGAGTGCGCAATCAAGCGCGGCTTGAACCGGCTACCGCTGGCTACTTGGAGCCGTGGCTATCGGTGAAGCATCTGGTTGGCCATTTCTTCCTGCTTCGAGCTGGCGGTTAAGGAAAGTAATGGCGCGACGTGGCGTAGCCGTTCAATATTCCTGGTTTGGCCCAACCGCGGCATGAGGTACCAGGTGCCAAAGATAAGCTTTTGATTATTGGGGAGGGTGTAAGCCAATGCAGGTTAACGCTCCGTTTTATGTAAGAAATATTCACGACAGACTTGTCCCGGCTAAATTTATGGTTGGCCAAGACGGTCAGTATGTGACTAATCCTAACGCTACACCTAATACAATAAGCAGATATAGCAATCGTTACTATAATGCAGATGGATCGGAGATCCGGAATGCAAATCCAGGCAATTACCTCGTTGTGCCTCATAACTATATGCTTGGCCACGCGATACAGTTTGCCAGCGATGTAAATAACGCGGCTTCGTACGGCGTTTCCCCAAATACCATGATGGTGGCTGCCTTTGTCGGGCCTGGTTCTCAGAACCTGCAGCGAACTTATCGGAATGCCGGCGGCTCAATGACCTATGCCGGAGCTTCGGTTCCGATGTTTCAAGACGCGGCGTCTTTCCATCTTGGGCTTGTATCGGAGTTAACGGGATATGGCCCCACTGCCGCGCAGGTAGCCGGCAGTCTATACGATCTTCCTGCTCAAGGCGCAAATTGGGTAAATGGCAAATTAAGCTTCAGGCAAGCCTGGGACAACAATGCGCGCAATATGAACTCGATTGCCGCGGGAGCGGACTTTAGCAGGAGCTACGTTCCGGCTCCCAATCCCTTCGATCCAGGCGGCGCGCTGGAGCAACCTTATGTCCCCCAACCGGCGGACACCCCGGATCGGAACGCATTGAATAACTTTCTGAACCCGGCTTCCGGGTCTCTCCTCGGAAACGCTCTCAACTTCTGATCCGAAGCCGGAAGGCTCACCTGGCAATATCTCCCAGCGTATCTAAGCGCCGCAGCGCGCAGATGAGGTTCCCTTGCCCAAAATTGACATCGTTCAAGAGGCGCAAGAGCGCCTCGAAGCCGCATGGATTCAGGATCGCGAGAACCGCGAGGATGGGTTCATGGACCTGAAGTTCCTCGCGGGCGACCAATGGCCCAACGAGATCCGGCTGCAGCGCGAGGCGCAGAACCGGCCGTGCCTCACCATCAACCGGCTGCCGCAATTCGTGAACCAGGTGGCCAATACCGTGCGCGTCAATCCGCCGGCCATCAAGGCGATCCCGGCGGGCGGCGAGGCGACGGCCGAGCTGGCCGAGGTCTACTCGGGCCTGTTGCGGCAGATCCAATACCGCTCGAACGCCACGAATGTGTTCGCGAACGCGGTCTATTACGCGGTCGCCTGCGGCATCGGCCATTTCCGCATCGTCACCGATTACGCGGACGAGGACGGCTTCGATCAGGAAATCCGGATCAAGCGCATTCAGCATCCGCTTTCCGTGTTTTGGGCGCCCGGTTCGGTCGAGCCCAGCCGGTCGGATGCGGAATATTGCCTTGTCTCCGAAATCATCGGCCGCAAAGAGTTCCAAAAGCGGTTCCCCGGCGCGGCCATGTCCGACTTCATGGCGCCATCCGACCTGAACGCCGAGAGCGGCCTGTTCTGGGCCAATCGCGACGGCGTGCGCGTCTGCGAATATTGGGTGAAGCGGCCGCATGAGCGCAAAATCGTCCGGCTTGCGGGCGGCGTGACCCTCGACATTACCGAAGTGGACCCGGCAGAGCTGCGAGACTTGGAGATCGTCGCCGAGCGGAAGGTGAAGTCGCACAAGGTCGAGCATTATCTCCTGAGCGGCGAAGAAGTGCTGGAAGGCCCGAACCTTTGGGCCGGGCGCTATATCCCGATCTTTCCCGTGATCGGCTCGGAGACCTCCCTCGAAACCAAAGTGATCCGCAGCGGCCTTATCCGCTTCAGCCGCGACTCGCAGCAGCTCTATAACTTCTGGCGCTCCGCTGCCGCCGAAGCCATCGCGCTTGCGCCGCGCGCGCCCTTCGTTGCCACGCCCTCGATGATTGCCAAGTTCAAAGGGCAATGGGACACGCAAAACACAGTATCGCGGCCCTATCTGCTCTACGAGCCGGACCCCGAGGTCCCGGGCGGACGCCCCATGCGCGAGCCGCCGCCCGATATCCCTTCGGCGCTTGTGAACGAGAGCGCGATGGCCGCCGACGAGATGAAGGCAACGACCGGCATTTACGATGCGTCGCTCGGTGCACAGTCGAACGAGATTTCAGGCGTGGCCATCAGGGCCCGCGAAAGCCAGGGCGGGGTCTCCGCGCTGCATTATCAGGATAATCTGATGGCAACGCTGAACCATCTCGGCACGGTCCTGATCGATCTCATCCCGAAGATTTACGACAGCGAGCGCACGGTCCGCGTCATGCGCGAGGACGAGACGCACCTGCCGGTGCGGATCAATGTGCCGGTGATGGGTGTGAACGGTAAGCCGATGCTGCTGAACGATCTCAACCAGGGTACCTACGATGTGCGCGTGAAGATCGGCCCGTCCTACGCCACGCGCCGCGCCGAGGCTGCCGACGCCATGCTGCAATTCATCCAGGCCGTGCCGCAAGCCGCGAGCGTGGCAGGCGATCTTGTAGCGCGGAACATGGATTGGCCCGGCGCCGACGAAATCGCGGACCGGCTCAAGCGCATGCTGCCGCCGCAAATTTCCGGTGAGGCGCCGCCAATCGGTGTGGAGATCGCCCAGGCCCAGCAACAGGCTTACCAGGCAGCGCTCGCCCAGGCCCATCTCAACCGGGTCCAGGGACTCGCCGTCAAGTCGGAAGCCGATGCAATACGGGCGCACGCGGAAGCGCAAGATGCCGCCGCGCGCACCCTATCGACGGTCGCAGCTACCGTTTACGGCGCGCCGCAAGACCCGATGCAAACGGCGCTGCAGGAAGCCTCGCTTCGTGAGCGCCAGGTCAATGCCGCAAAGGCAGAGGCCGACCTGCAAGCCAAGGTCTTCGACAACGAGGTGAAGCGCGCCCGCTTTGCGGAGCCCTCGCCCTATAAACTTTAGAGATTTGCGAGGGCGCCATGAACGCAGAACAGCCTTCTACAGCAAAGAATATCTGCGAGATAACACCGGAAATGCTTCAGGCGGGCTATGCCGTAATTGGAGAATTCGATCCCGATATTACGTGTCTGGCGCCGGCTGAAGCCGTCAATGCGATGCTGAAGGCCGTTTATATCGCGATGAACGGGGTAGGCCTTGGCGTGGATATGAGTTCCGCGATCCAGGCCGGCCTATCTTTTCGTCCCGCAGAGGATTGATTAATCCAAGACACCTTTTGGCGCCGGGATATTTCCGGGCACGCGCCTAGCATTCCGGCGCGATTTGCCGAGCGCCGTCCGGTTCAACTCAGTCAGGACAAATTCATGACCGAACACGACGAAGATCCGTCCGTGGACGATGCCACGTTGGCATACTCCGGGCAAACCGCGCAGGCGGAATCCGAACCTTCAGCTGGTCAAGCGGCGCCAGCCGGCAACGAAGGCGAACGCGAAGGCCGCGTCCAGCAGCTCATCCGTCAAAAGCACGCCGCCGATGCCGTAGCGGCGCGGAGCGCGGCGGAAGCGGCATCCATGCGCGGCCAGTTGCAGAACCCTGGCCGGCCGCAGGATTATCCGACTCCCGAAGATTATACCCGGGCGGTCGCCGGCCATGCAGTCCGCGAGGTGGGCGCCGATATGCTGTCGCGTCAAGCGGCTCAGGCGCAGGAGCTGGCGGCAAAGGCCGCGCAAGATGCATGGGCCGAATCTACATCGGAGTTCCGCCAAAAGGTGCCGGATTTCGATGCCGTCGCGCATAACCCAAACCTCGCGGTGACCCCCATCATGGCGGACGCCATCCGCGAATCGAGCCGGGGCGCGGAAATCGCTTATTACCTTGGCAAAAATCCTTCTGAAGCGGCGCAGATCGCGGGCCTTCCGCCTGTCTCGCAGGCGACCGCCATTGCCCGCCTCGAGGGCCGCCTGAGTTCCAATGCCGTTTCCGTCAGCCGTGCGCCTCAGCCTGTCAGCACGCTTTCAGGCCGCGGCGGAAGTGCAGGCAAGCCACTCGAAGATATGGATTTCGAAGAATATCGCCGCACCCGCGGGTTTTAATCTGTTTATCCCTTTCGCGACCTCAGGCCTTAGCCCCCCTCACCCCAGCCCTCTCCCCGCCGGGGAGAGGGGGCCAGTCGCGGCCGTTGAAACGGCGTCCCCTCGCCCCTTTGGGGAGAGGGACAGGGTGGGGGGGGCTTCACACCAAGGAGCAATGCCCCATGGCTTCAACCCTGCTTACCCCGAGCATCATCGCCAAGGAAGGCTTGATGCAGCTCGACAATAATCTTGTCGCCGCAAAAATGGTCTACCGCGCCTATGAGTCCGAGTTTGGCGAGTCCAAGATCGGCGACACGCTCACCATTCGCAGGCCAGTGAAATATGCTGTGCGTACCGGCGCTGTAGCCCAAATGCAGGACGCAACAGAAGGTAAGGTGCAGATCGTGATCGATACCCAGCGCGGCGTCGATTTGCGCTTCCCAACGAAAGACCTCACGCTTACCATCGACCGCTTCGCCGAGCGTTATCTGAAGCATCCGATGATCGCGCTGGCGAACCAGGTCGATCTCGACATATTGTCAATGTACAAATATGTGTGGAATTGGGTCGGCACGCCCGGCCAGACGCTGTCGGGCTACAAGTCGTTCATCAAGGGCCCGCAACGTCTCGACGAGATGGCTGTGCCGGGGCCGCGCGCATCCTGCCTTTCGCCGGCCGATTTTTATGGCATGGCGTCGAGCTTCACCGGCCTTTACGTTCCTGACGTCGCCAGGACGGCGTTGGAGAAGTCTAAACTCCCCATGGTCGGCAACACCGACTGCTACTCGTCGCAAAACGTCATCAATTATTCCGTTGGAGCCTATGCCGGCACTCCTGTGATCTCCGCGACCGCGTCCGCGAACGGCGCCACCAACACGGGCGTCACCACATATTTGGCGTCGATGAACACGAACCAAACCGCGATCCTTGTGGATGGCCTCACCGCCGGCGCTACGCTCAATCCAGGCGATGTGTTCACCATCAACGGCGTCTTCGCCGTCAACCCCGTCACGAAACAGGTCCTGCCCTATCTTCAGCAGTTTGTCGTAAGCGCGCCCGTCACGGCGGTAGGTACGGCGGACGCGATTACCATTGCTCCGGCCATTATCGTCTCCGGTCAGTATCAGACCGTGAGCGCCGCGCCCGCGCAGAATGCCGCTCTCACTTTTGTTGGAACGGCCGGCGCTTCCTATCCGCAGAACCTCGTCTTCCATGAGAATGCGTTTGCGCTTTGCATGGTGCCGATGGAGTTGCCGGAAGGCGCGATCAAGAAGGCGCGGCAGAGCTATAAAGGGCTCTCGATCCGGGTGATCTGCGACTACGATATCATCAACGACATCAATATGTGGCGTCTCGATATCCTCTATGGCGTGAAGCCGATCTATCCCGACCTCGCCACCCGCATTTCCGGCGCTTCGAGCTAACATCTTCTCCGCCCCGGAAATGCCGCAGGCATTGTCCGGGGCTTCCAAATCGCAAGCCCCTGAACGATCCCGGATAAGCCCGATGCGCTTTCAGGGATGACGCGCCCGACTATCCCCCTCAATTCCGGAGTAACCGCATGCCCGTGAAGCAGCTTTCCGACGGCAATCCCGACGGCACCGTGCTCGGCCAAAGCCCGAGCGATTCGATCTCGTTCTATAATGTGCCGCCCGCCCCGCAGCGTTCTGGCTCCGTCCAGGCGGCTGTCGATACAACAGCACCGACGAATGCAACCCCCTTCGGCTTCAGCCAAGCGCAAGCCGCAGCGATCCTCACGCTATTGAACGAGATCCGGGCAACGCTCGTTGGCGTTGGTCTCATGAAAGGTCAATAATGACCGGCGACACGCGCCTTTGGATGTACCGGAACGGCGAGGCGCAGCTTTTCGAGCATCCCGATCGCGTGCCGGCCAATCAAGGCTGGCAGCGATTTCCCTCGCCAGGCCTCGATCGCGCGCCGCTTCCCGAGACGCCGCGCGTGAGCCTGCCGCAGCCCGGTCCCGATCAAGAACTGACCGGCCAGGAGAAGCTGGACCGCATGTCGCGCCAGCGCCTCACGCAGGTCGCCGCCGATTGCGGCATCCGCTTCGATTTCAACTGGACCAAGGCCCAGCTCAAACACGCGATCATCGAGGTCTTAAATGACAACGGCCCGTGACATCATTGCTGGCGCCTACCGGCGCCTCGGCCTTCTGCCGCTCGGCTCGGACCTCGATCCCGCCCGGGCAGAGGCCGGCCTAGCCATGTATAACGACATGCTGAATGCATGGGCGGCCGACGGGATCTTTCCCGGCGGGCCCAACCCGCCCGCCGCGGAAACTGACGGCATCTTTTTCAGCGGCGATTTTATCGATGGCGACATCACGGACTGCTCGGGCGCCTATCCGCCCTACGGCCCGAGCGATACGTCGAAGCCTCCCAAGCCCGAACCTCTATCTTACGGCTTGAACGATCCATTCCCTTTGCTCGCTCAATTCATTGAGGGGACGAAGGCGATCCTTGCCGTGGAACTTGCGTCCGCCAGCGGGATCGAGGCGCAACCCTCGACGCAAAAGCGCGCGCAGAAGGCCTACACCGCGCTGCTCGCGTATTACGTCATCGCGCCCCAGGCCAGCCAGGACATCGGCTTGACCTGGATGCCGAGCCTTCGCCGGTATGGGTTTCGATAGCCGGTTTGTCATGGCCGGGCTCGACCCGGCGGACCAGAAAGAGAATTGGCGCTTGGATTTCAGAGTGGAGGGCCGGGTCGAGCCCGGCCATGACAGGATCATCGGAGGCTCGCCATGGTCGCAGTCGATTTCGGGCATACGTCGAACCCCGACAAGAGCGGGTTCGGATCGAACCAGCGCTTGCTGAACGGCTACCCGGAAGCGCTGGGCCAGGCGGCGAAGTCGCCGCTGCCCATCTACGCGGTGCCGGGGACGTCGCGCTTCGATACCGGCCAGGCCGGCCTTAATGGGCCGTGCCGCGGGATGCTCTATGTATCCGGTCAGGGTCTCTATGTCGTCGGCGGAACGGCAGCCGCGCTGTTCGACGACGAAGGCAACGCGACCCCGGTTTCTGGGACGATCCCCGGCACCTCCATGGTTGTCATGGCGGACAATCAGCGGCCCAATCCGCAGATCGGGATCGTCGCCGATAATGTCTATTATGTCCTCGACACAGGTACGAAGACCATCTCCCAGCCCAATATTTCAGGTTTACCCGCGCCAAATAGCATCACCTTTCTCGATGGTTATTTGGTTTTTTCGATCCCGGATGGGCGCATTTTCCAGACGAACCTGAATGACGCCCTGACCGTTAACGCGCTCGCCTACGCCACCGCTTCCAGCCGCTCCGATGGGCTTCGCCGGATCGTCACGCACCGCGGTGCGCTGATCGCGCTCGGAGAATCGAGCCTCGAAATTTGGGAGGACGTAGGCACCACGCCCTTCGCCTTTGCCCCCATCCGGGCGGACATCGACATCGGCTGCATCGCCGAGCAGACGGTCGCAATCGTCGCCGACGCACTCATGTGGGTGGATCAAAACGGCGTGGTACGCCAGCTCTCCGCATCGGAACCGGTTCGCATTTCGACCCATGCGCTGGAGCGGGCCATTTCGAATTTAACGTGGGATGAGCGCCGCGCGCTTTACGCGGTCTATACGCATTTCAACGGCCACGACTTCTACGCGATCACGAGTCCCTATTGGACATGGGAGTTCGACCTCGCCACCGGGCTTTGGCACGAGCGGGCGAGTGGCGGCCTATCCAATTGGTTCGCGCAAGGCTTCTCGTCGTTCAACGGCCTCGTTGTGATCGGTTCGAGCCAGGATGCAACCCTGCATGTGCTCGACGATACGTCGCAAACCGAGAGCGGCAACCCCTATCTGTTTCTGGCACAATCGGGCCCGTTGCACGCCTTTCCAAGGGGCTTGATTGTGGACCAGCTCGACGTCGACATCATCCCAGGTGTGGGAATAACCGGCACCGATGTTGACGCCGCGAACCCGAAATTGATGCTGGATTGGTCCGACGATGGCGGCAACACCTGGACCGGCGGGCGCACCGCTTCTCTCGGCCGCGTAGGTGAGCGATTCGCAGTCGCAAGCTTCCATCAGCTCGGCTCGACGCAAAGGGCGGGGCGGACTTTCCGTCTTGCGTCCTCATCTTCGGTCATGCGCGGCATCCTCAACGCCGACGCCAGGGTGAGGCAGATACTCGCATGACCGGGCAAGCCAATCTTTTCAGCCGCTTCGGCTTTCAGGCCGGCCCCGATGGAAAGCTCGATAACTACACGCGCGCTTTTTTTTCGAGGTTCGCTGGCCGCGTCGGCCCGAGCATCCCCAATCTCGACACGAATGCATCCTGGGCTCAGGTCGCGGCGACCGTCAATGCGCTCATTAACGAGTTCGTGGCGCAAGGCTGGATCCAGAAGGGCTTCGACGCGGACGAGACGGCGTTTGCCAATGCCATCCAAGCGGTGACTATGATCCCCGCGGCGACCGAATGGGCCTACGCGCCTTACGAGGTGTTCCGGGATCAAATCGCAACAGGCGTCGAGTTCGTTGCCACGGAGAACGCTTACAGCGTTTACGACAGCTCGCAATGGCTTATTCAATATGGCGAGGCTGCGAGCTCGGGCCGGATTGGCGGGGCCGCTTGCGATTGGGCTACGTCGCTCAATAACCTGCAAAATCAGCTTCAGAACTGCCGGCTCGTCAATCTCTACGTCGCTTGGTATGGCAGCGATCTTCGGGCGGGTTCCTGCACGCTTATTCCCGGTGTCACGCGCACTGCGTTCGACGACATGCCGCACGAATGGGTGTGCAACGGCCTTCACCGGGACGAGGCACATCCGGTCTCGACCGTGAATGGCAGCGCGGCTTTTGGCGGGACGCCGGACGATCAGTCCGTCGTCGCGGCGATCAAGGACTTGAAGGCCCGAGGCCTGCAAGTCTGCCTCACGCCCTTCATCCTGATGGATATTCCAGCCGGGAACATGCTGCCCGATCCTTACAGCGGCGGCACGGGGCAGGCAGTTTATCCCTGGCGCGGGCGTATAACAAAAGACTACAGCACCGCGGATAAGACACCGCAGGCCGGGGCTGAGGTTGCCTCGTTCGTGGCTCAATACCGGAACTTCGTTCTGCATTGCGCCGATTTGTGCGTGCTTGCGGGCGGCGTCGATGTCTTCCTGCTCGGCACGGAGCTGCGCGGCTTGACCTGGATGCGCGACGCGAAGGGCAGCTATCCGTTCGTCTCCGCGCTCGTTCAACTAGCCGCGGATGTGAAAGCGATCTTGCCCAACGCCCAGCTCTCCTACGCGGCGGATTGGTCGGAATGGTTCGGCCATCAACCGGCGGACGGCTCGGGCGATGTTTTCTTCCATCTCGATCCGCTTTGGTCGGACCCCAATATCGCCGCCGTCGCCTTCGACAATTACTGGCCGCTTTCGGATTGGCGAGACACCGCTCCGAACATCGATGAGGTGGTGAACTCCGATGGAACGCTGACCGCCATCACCGATTACGCCTATCTGATGGGCAACGTCCGCGGCGGCGAAGGCTACACCTGGTATTACGCAAGCCAGGCGGACCGGGTTTCCCAAACGCGCACGCCGATCACCGACGGCGCCAATGGGAAGCCCTGGGTATTCCGTTACAAGGACGTGTGGAACTGGTGGTCGAACCAGCATTTCGACAGGCCAGGCGGCACCGAAAACCCTTCACCGACAGCGTGGGTGCCGCAATCGAAGCCGGTCTGGTTTACCGAACTTGGCTGTCCTTCGATCGACAAGGGCTCGAACGAGCCCAACGTCTTCTACGATCCCAAATCGTCGGAAAGCGCAATCCCGTACTTCTCGGATGGCACTTCGGATTATCTTATTCAGCGGCGCCATCTCGACTCCATGCTGCGCTTTTTCAATTCAAGCGATCCCGAGTTTACCGAGGACCGGAACCCTCAAAGTCCGTTCTATGCGGGGCGCATGGCCGATCTCAGCCGCATGATGATCTACACCTGGGATGCAAGGCCCTATCCCTATTTTCCGCTCTACGATTCTGTGTGGAGCGACGGCCCCAATTGGATCTTCGGTCAATGGATAGGCGGCAAGCTTTCAACCTACGCTCTGCCGCAGGAGCTTAATAGCATGGCAGTCGCAACAACTTCCGCTCCCCTGAGCCCTTACATCGTCGATCCGGCGACGGGGAAGCTCGACAAGCAATACCGCGATTTCTTCCAGGGGATCGAATATATTCAAGGCGACGCAATTCCGAGCGTGTCCCTCGATCCAACTCCTGCAGAAGCGGCCAACGCCATCAACGCGCTTCTTGCCGTGCTGCGCTCGCAAAACCGGCTTGCCACATGAGCGGGCGCAAACCCTTGGTGCGGCGCGGCACTTATGACGAAGTGGCGTGCTTCGTTGAGCTGGGCTTGCGCTTTTACGCTGAAGAAGGAAAGCGCGATGCGTCCCCTCATCAGCTTGCCCGGTTCGCAATTTCGCATTTGCGCGATGAGGATCGCGTCTTCCTCGTCGCGGGCGAGCCTGTTGCCGCAGTGCTTTGCGCGGTCATAGCGCCGCATTACCTCACGGGCGAGCCGACCGCATTCAAAACAGCGTGGTACGCACTTCCAGCAGCGCGCGGGCTTGGTGCCCATCTTCTCCGCGCTTTTGAGGCCTGGGCGAAGGAAAAAGGCGCGCGCCGTCTTATCGTGGCGGGCCGGCAGCAGCGCACGCTCGCCTTGCTCAACCGCCTTGGCTATGCCCCCCTCGAAACCGTCACCTCAAAGGATCTCCCATGGCAGAAGCAGCCCTTCCCATCCTCATAGGCGGAGCCGCCTCCGCGCTTGGAAACTATTTCGGCGCGCAGGCTACGGCCAATGCAGCGCAGCAGTCCGCAGCCCTGCAGCAGCAGCGGTTCAACCAGGCTGTGGGCTATGAGCAGCCCTTCATGCAAAGCGGCCAAAACGCGTTGAACCAATATAACAATGCGACAGGTGTAAACGGATCGGCCGCGCAGCAATCCTATTATAACAACTTCCAGAACGACCCAGGTTACCAAGCCAGCGTCAATTACGGATTGCAGCAAATCCAAGCACAAAATGCAGCGCAAGGAATGGGGCTGTCAGGCAATGCGCTCGCAGCGCTGCAGAGCTACTCTCAGAATGCGCTCTCACAACAATATCAAACTCGGCTCCAGGATCTTTTCCAGGGCGCGCAGCTCGGCGCGAACTCAGCCAACGCATTAAGCTCGGCGAGCACATCGAGCGCGACGGCGCAAGGAAACTTCAACGTGGCAGCAGGCCAAGCTCAAGGCAGCGGGATCTCCGGCTTGGGGACAGGCATTTCCGGCGCCACAAACAACTACGCAAATTACTACTACGGCGCACAGAGGAACTCTTGAGATGACACCCAATACGTTGGCACCCAGCACGCAACCGCGTAACGCACTGATTGGTGCGGCGCCTCTGTCTGCTCCGGCGTACCAGCAGGCGCCACGCGCTCCCTCGAACCTGCCGGTCTTGCTCGCCAGCACCATCGGTCATGCGGCTCTGCTCTCGGACACTCCCACGAAATGGGCCTCTACGATCGCGATGCTGAGGCAGAACGGCGTCGACCCGAATGGATATGAGGATTTCGAAAAAGGGCGCCCAGCGGCCATGGCCGCCGCGGGTACACCGGCGC
>JBKQIH010000171.1:0-36692 GCA_052148445.1 Rhodomicrobium sp. | reverse complement strand
CGCGGGACTGACCTTGGTGCTGACGGCGCTGCTGCCGGACATCCGCTTGCAAACCTCGCCGCGCTAGAGCTATCCGGTTTCGATGGAATCAAAAGCGGGCTCTAAGTTTTTGTTTTGCGGTGCATCTGACCGGAAAAACCGCTCACAAGCGTCAAAAGCTAGGTGTCTACTTGGGTGGGCATGCCGGAGCGGGCGCCGGGCTAATCCGGTTCCTTCTGCGGCGGAGCGGGCGTAAGCTTGTCCTGACGGAGTTCTGTTGCGCCGCGGCATGCTTAATGCGGGATTGGTAAATCGCGGTGGGCGCGAATATTGTCCCGCCGCGAAAATCGCGATTTTTCGCGTTTTCGCCTGCAAAAGCTGCATCCAAAAAGTCAGTTAAATATATTCTCAGTTCGCAGTTAACCATCTTAAGCGCCGCGCGGCCGGCGGAGTGGCGCTTCTGCCTCTTGGGTTTCTTTCTTGTTATCAGTGCCTTAGATTGCAGTTAAAGCTTTAGCAAAGCGCTTTACGCGATGATGCCATCTCCAGGAACGGCGTCGAGGCGGCCCCAGCAGCCATGGTTTTGTACGGCAATCGTAAACAGCATAGTAGGCGCACCGGGCGCCATCCCTCGATGGCATCACCCCTCAACAGGATGCGCGCGCAGCCAGGCCAGAACCTCGGCGGCGTGGGCGTCCGGCGGGAAGATGGGATAGAACGCATGCGCGATGCGGCCGTCGCGGACGATGAGCGTGATGCGCTTGATGAGCGTGCCGCCCCAGGCCTCGAAGGTTGGCAGGCGCAGGGCGCGCGTGAGTTCGAGCCGCTCGTCGCTGAGGATCGGGAAGGGCAAATGCAGCCGCGCCGCGAGTTCGCGCTGATAAAGCGTGCTCTGCGTGGAAAGGCCGAACATTTGCATGGCGCCGGCCGCCGTCAACTCGGCGAAAAGATCGCGGAAGCCGCAGGTTTCTGGCGTGCAGCCGCGCGCGCCGGGGATGGCGTCCCAGCCCTCGGGGAGCGGCTCGCCGGGCACGCCCGATTTCGGATAGATGAAGAGCACGGTCTGGCCCTTGAGCGCGGCCAAATCCACCGCGCCGCCATCGGTCGAGGCGAGCGCAAGCGAGGGCAGCGCGAGGCCGGCGAGATGGTCCGCCGCGCCGTCGTCTTGCGGAACCGGAAGGCCCGTGGGGATCGATGTGTAGGTTTGCGCCATGCCGGCACCCCGCTTTTTTGGAGATCGGCGCAATCTTGTCACCGCGGCAGCATGCGCGCAACGGCCCCGGCACTGAAAGAATGCCCGCGCTTCCGCGGCTTACCCGGCGCGGCGCGTTTTGATGTGGAAAAGTCACGCGTCAAGATTTTTCTTGATCCGGCCTTAATTTCGTCCAAACGCTGCGGCATACATATCACATCGCAAGACGGCGGTCCTTCGGATCACCCCCCTCCAGAACGGAGCGCCGATGTGAGGTTTGAGTAGAGAAGTTAAGTTTGAGTAGAGTTGGCGTTCCGTTGCGTTGTAGTAGGTTGTTCGGGTTGCGTAGTAGTAGATTGTTCGGGTTGCGTAGTAGGTAGTGAGTTTTTGTGGTGTTGCGTTTGTGGCGTATCAGTCAGCGCGTGGCCGGTATTGCGTGGCGCTAACGTACCCCCCTGAGCACCGCAGTTCGGCGTAACCCTTAGTTTACGAGTTAGGTATAGCGTCGAGAGTATCTAAGGGACGCCGAATCCCGGTAAAGAGTTGCCCCTGAGAGACGAAGCCCCCCGCATGGCCCCCACCCCCCCGCTAGCCAAAGGCTTCGTCTCTCTCTTTCTCCCCTCTCCGATCATTCCGCTATAGCAAGAACCGCGGTCGCGTCGTCGCGCGGCTTGAGGCGCGGCGCCTTGTCGCACGCGGCGTCCCGGTCTTCGAGCGTCCGAAGCTCCTTGATCAGCGCCGCCAAGCCCTTTTCAAAAGCCGCATCGAGCAGCGTTGCTTCCGAATAGGCGTCGAAAACCTCGTAAAGTCTTGCAAATCCATCGGTTGCCAGCAGGAGCCGCGCGCCCCGCTCGAGAGGGATCGCCTCGCGGTGAATGAGACCGGGCGGCGTCATGTCGATGCTCAGCACGCCATATCCGCCGGGCACGTTCATCATAACCCGGCCTGCGTCGCTGCGCGGCTTGAGCATCGAACGCGCCGCGAGCCAATCGAGATTGTGCTCTTGCATCGCCGCCTGGATGCGTCCGATGGCGGCCCGGTCGCCAAGCCGGGAGCGGTCGGTGCCGCATAGGGCCGCGGGCCTGCCCGGCTGCGCGACAAAAAGCTGGCAATCGCCGAGCGCAACCGTTGAGAGGATTCCGCCGTCAAGCCGGCCAATAAGAGCCGCAGCCGAAGGGCGATGCCCGCGGCCTGGCACTTCGCGAACGGCCTCGGCTTCAAAATCGGCACGGACCGATTGGGTAATGTCTTCGATGAGGTCCGGCAGCGGCAAAGCGGAACCGGGCGCGCCGGCGAGAAGGCCGCGATGAAACTTCTCCGCGAGCCAAGCCGCATCGCTTTGTCCGGGAAGGTATTTTTCGGCTGAGCAATCGGTGGCGCCGTCGATGACCCAGACACAATCCCCCGCGTAGCCTGCGCGGTCGTCGTTCACGGCGCCGGCGGGAGCCGAGATGATCTCGACCACGTTAAGCTTCTGAGCTGGTTTTCCAGGGTTGACGATCATCGGCATGAGCCGATTCTGCTGGCTTTGTGCGACAATTTCGCGACAGCCGCCTTTCAGCTTGAAACGCGGCGCGGACGCAGAAGTTCCTAGAGCCTATCCGCTTTCGATGGAATCAAAAGCGGGCTCTTTTGTTTTTCCGTGCTCCTTATAGAAAAACCGCTTCACACTTTTCCGGAAGCGCTCTAAGCGTCCGCTGGCGCGGGTTGCTTCACGTGCCGCAAAAGGTCTCGTGCACGATTTGATCGGGCCTTGGCGGGTCTGCGTAGCGCGCGAACTCCGGCCGGTCCTCAAAGGGCGAGGAGAGGACCTGCAGCAGGCTTTCGAACGGCCGGTAATCGCCTTCGCCTTGCGCCGCCGCGATCGCTTCTTCAACAAGATGATTACGGGGAATGTAAGCGGGGTTAGCCGAACGCATGGCGGTCCGCCGGGTGGCCGGGTCTCCTTCCTCGCAAGCGAGCCTCGCGCGCCAAAGCGCCGCCCATTCCTCGAAGCTTTCCGGATCGGCGAATAACCCCTGCATGCCGGTGCCGGCCTCCGTGGCCGGGGCCAAATCGCACAGCCGCCGGAAGGTCAAGGTAAAATCCGCGCCATTGCTCGCCATGCGCGAAAGCAGGTCCTTCGCGAGCGCAAGGTCGCCGGGCTCCGGCCGCGACAGCCCTAGCTTACCGCGGAAGCCGTCAATATAGGCCGTCTGGAAAAGGGAGACGAATGCGTCGATCGCCTCCTGGCCCGATGCGACGGCTTCGTCCCGGTCTTCCGCCAAGAGCGGCAGCATCGTTTCGGCAAGCCGGGTCAAATTCCACTGCGCAATGCGCGGCTGATTGCCGTAGGCATAGCGGCCCATGGCATCGATGGAGCTGTAAACCGTATCCGGGCGATAGGCGTCCATGAACGCGCAGGGGCCGTAGTCGATGGTCTCGCCCGCAATAGACATGTTATCGGTGTTCATCACGCCGTGAATAAATCCAGCGAGCATCCATTGGGCGATCAGGCGGGCTTGGCGCGCGATGACAAGATCGAGGAGCGCGCGGTAGGGGTTCGCGGCCTGCGCGGCTTCGGGGTAATGCCGGGCAATCGCGTAATCGGCAAGGATGCGCACACCCTCCGTGTCGCCGCGCGCCGCAAAAAATTGAAAGGTGCCCACACGCATGTGGCTCGAGGCGACACGGGTCAGGACAGCGCCAGGCAGCGGCCCTTCGCGCCGGACAATCTCGCCGGTCGTAACGGCAGCAAGGGAGCGGGTCGTCGGAATACCGAGCGCCATCATAGCCTCGCTGACGATATACTCGCGAAGCACCGGCCCGAGGGCTGCGCGCCCGTCGCCCCTGCGGGAAAAAGGCGTGGGGCCCGAACCTTTCAGTTGAATATCGCGGCGGGCTCCGTCGCAATCGACAACCTCGCCCAGCAAAATCGCGCGCCCGTCCCCAAGCTGGGGGACGAAATTTCCAAACTGATGGCCGGCGTAGGCCATGGCCAACGGCTCGCTTCGCTCCGGAATTTTGTTGCCGGCGAGGACCTCGACGCCTTCCGCCGCGGCAAGAGCCTTCGGATCGAGCCCCAGTTGCAAGGCTAGCTTTTCGTTCAAGCGCACGAGACGCGGCGCGGCGGTGGCCGTTGGGGGAAGGCGTGCGAAGAAGCGGCCGGGCAACCGCGCGTAGCTATTGTCGAAGGTAAAAAGACCGGGCAATTCTTCAGCTTCTATTGACAGAGGGCCACCTCCCGTGCCGCCGGGCACCGCTGCTAGGATAAGCAAGGAAACGGACGCATGCCACCGCAATTATCGGGGCGGGGGCGATCCGGCGGCCGCCTTGATTCGCCGGTGGCCCTGCCGTTTCGAAAACGAGCCCCAATATGTTGCATAGTCTAACGTTTAAGCAGCCGGTGCGCGATTTCGATCCGGAGCGCGTACCGGCAAAGTAGACAGCGGTTTGCGGATCGATCATTCTCTAACCGGGAATTTTGGGGCCGGATTCACGTTCTTAGGTTGATTCAGCCTTGAGCGGTAAGCCAATGGGCGCTGGTGGACTTTATGGTGTCGATTTTGATCGTTGAAGATCATCCGATGTTCCGCGAGGCGGTGCAGAGTGCAATTCAGCTTGCCTTGCCGGAGGCCTCGATTCGCGAGGCAAGCGCGATTAAAGAACTGCTGGAAAACATCCCGGAAAATGAAAACTTCGATCTCATCCTGCTCGATCTCATGCTTCCCGGCGTTTCGGGCTTCGATGGCTTCCTCCTCGTCCGTTCGAGGTTTCCCCAATCGCCGGTCCTGATATTCTCCGGTCTCAACGATCCCAAAATCGCCGCCGAAGCGATCCGCATCGGGGCCTCGGGCTTCGTCCCGAAGTCGGCGAGCAAAACCGTTCTGTCGGAAGCGGTGAAGGAGATTTACGCCGGAAATATCTATATTCCGAAAGAAATGAGCCGGGACGTGCGCGCGCTGCTGTCGGAAGAGAAGCAACCGAACGATATCGCAAGACGGGTCGCCGACCTAACTGCTTCCCAAATCCGGGTTCTTCAACTGCTAAGACAAGGTCTGCTTAACAAACAGATCGCTCACGATCTGGGCGTCGGCGAGACGACGGTGAAGGCGCATGTTAGCGAGATTCTGCGTAAGCTTAATGTGTCGAGCCGGACCCAGGCGGTTATAGAAACCTCTCATCTGGACTTCGAAGCATTTCTCCCGCGGCAGACGCCGAAGAGTTGAGCTGAGGCTGCGCCCGCTTCGCAAGAAGATGCGAGACGCTTGCGCGCAACCGTCCGGGCGAAACCGGCTTCTGCAACAATAGAGCCCCGGCAGCCCGTACTTCCCTTGCGGTTTCCTCGCTATGGTCCGCCGTAACCACAAGCGCAGGAATGGCGGGATCCAGCGCCCGGGCCGCCGCAATGGCTGCAACGCCCAAGTCGTTGTTGTCCAAATGGTAATCGGCAACGACAACGTCGGGGAGCCTATCGTCGCTGCTTAAATGCTCGTCAACGCCGGTGAGTCCCGAGGCGACGGCCGTCTGGCAGCCCCACTGCTCGAAGAACCGCTGCATGGCCTTGGCGGCAGGCGGGTCGTTTTCGACGATAAGAACTCGAATACCGCTCAACGGCGGAAGCAGCGGCAGGCAAGGCGAGCGCTGCGTCTGCTCAGCCACCGTCCCAACAACGGGAATTGCGATCCTGAAGCGGGAACCGCGCGCTTGGGACGATTTCAACGACAAATCGTGCCCCAATGCCACTGTGATGCGCTTGACGATCGACAGGCCAAGGCCGAGCCCCGCTTGGTTTCCATGAACCGATGTCGAGCCCCGGTAGAATTCGTCGAAAATGCGCTGCTGTTCGCATTCGGGGATGCCGAGGCCGGTGTCCACGATGTCGAGATAGCAAATCGTGCCGCGGCGGCGAACCCCAACGAGCACCCCGCCCTTCACGGTGTAGTGGATCGCGTTGGAAACCAGATTGAGAAGCACGCGCTGAAGGAGCACCGGGTCGCTTTCCACGGCAAGTCCGCAGGGGCGGACCTTAAGCCTGATTTCGGTTGACTGCGTCGCGCCTTCGAAGGTGGCATGGAGCCCGGCGAGCAAATCGTCGAGAGGAAAACACCGCACCTCTGGCGTTACCACTCCGGCGTCGAGCTTCGATATATCCAAGAGGGTCTTTATGAGATCCTCGATCGTCTGCAGCGAGCTTTCAACTTGGAGCGCGAGACGCTTGCCCCCCGGGCTTTCTTGCATTTCAGCGAGTGTCGATATCGATAGTTTTGCGGAAATGACAGGCTGCAAGAGGTCGTGACTTGCGGCGGCAAGGAACCGGGTCTTGCTCAGGTTCGCCTTTTCTGCCTCCTCCTTGGCGGCGGTAAGCTGCGCGTTAATCCGTTCCAAACTCCTTAAGACGAGGGTCAATTCTTCGGTCCGGGAGCGGACCTGCCCCTCTAACATAATCGCAGTCTGAAACAGCGAGAACGCGTTCCCCTGCCGGTCCATAGACCGCTCGACGCGATCCATGAGAACCTCGTTTATCTTACTAAGCTTCTGCACCTTTTTGAGGAGTTCGGCTTCAGAAGCATGGTCTCCAGGATCAGCGGACATGGGTAAGGTTCCTCGCCCCAATCGCGACGCCCGTTAAGGTCTGGTTGAGATGCATCGAGTTGAACTGCTCGCCATAGGTATGGAAGCCGATGATATTATGCCGCCTGTAAAGCTCGTGCACGTGATGCATGATCTGCTGGGTTTGCGAGTCGAGGCGCCGGAGCACGCATTCGAAGCCCAAGACGAGATCGAGGCCTCCGACTTCGGCATCCAGTTCTGTCAGCTCTTTCTCTGCTGCCGAGATTAAATCCCGCGCACGGGCGACCGTTAAGACGACGCCGTTATCGATCGCGCAGAAGAAAGAAAGCGACCCGTCGCCATTTACCTTCCGGATCGAGCGGCAGTAATAGTCGCCGCCAATCCTAACGACGACAGGATGGGCAGCAAAGCTCATGGGCGTCAGGCCTTTGTGATCGACACCGACCAACGAAGCATATTCGGATGCCGCGCGTTCGGCGTTGAACTCGTGGACCGTTCTCATCTCGCTTTTCGACGCCGTGACGACGAGCTTCTTTTCGGTCGGCTCAAAATTATCGTGGCTAAAGGTTCGTACAGCGTACCCAGTCTCCACAATAAGGAGAAGCGCGGCGTTGTGATGGATTTGCCCATTGTGAAGCAGGCTTGTCTGGCTCAGAGCGAGGTTATCGCCCGCCGACCCTCCAACGAGCGGGATGTTGCCGAGTGCCCAGCCCAAAACGGACACAAGCATTTCTTCGCAATTCGAGAGCCCATCGATAAATGAAAGCGCAAATCGATTACAAGCTAACATTTTCGAAGAATGATCGAGCTGGGCACGAAGCTCACGCACAGCCTCTGCCCCGCGTTCGACCGTTAAACCTTGAAGGTCCTGCAAGACCTTGCTGACAACCCGGAATCCCTGCTTTGGAAATGCCACAGCCAAGAGACCTGCCTCGCTGAAGCCCTCCGGAGAGATTTGCCCTGCCGTACTACATCCAGCGACAGGAATCCCGCCGAACTCATCCGAAAGAGCGCGCGAAAGAGCGGCAGCGGGAAGCGACGGAGAAAAAAAAACAAGAAGCTGCCCGATATCGGACCGGTCGAGCGCGGCTGCGATGGATGAAGCCGCCTGCCCGGGCGAATGCTCTTCCGTCCAAGCTGCCTGTACACCGCAGGCGTAGGTCTTGCTGCGAGCGCGCATCGAGCGTTCCAAAGGTGCGTCCTCCATTGCTGCGCTTCTTCTGGCGCCAGCTGAATTTTCTGTGTCTAGAGTAACTCAGCGATTGCGGCTGAAGCAAAAAATCGAACTGCCCCGCCTGAGTTCTCTAGAGCGCCACGGCGGCATTAGCCCCTCGCGCCGGCGCGAGTATCCTCTTAATCCAGCGCCATCTCAAATCTCAATGTGCGACCGAAAGTACAATACCGTTCATTCGAGCTGTCAACCTATGATTATTTCGCATGCGAAGGGCGGACTAAGTAATATTAGCGACTGCCTAGCGGCGGGAGCAGATAGTTGGCCCGCATATTGCCGAAGCTGGCAAAAATCAACAGCCAAGTCACGGTTAGGGAAGGAAGCGACGATGCTTCAACAAGCAATCGACCGAATTAAGGGTAAAGTTGTCTGGCGTTCTCGCTACGACAATTTTATAGGTGGAAGTTGGGTTCCTCCTACAAGCGGAGAATACTTTATAAATATTAGCCCCATCACCGGCAAGCCAATTGCCGAGATTGCTCGCGGCCAGGCCGCCGACATCGAGCTGGCGCTCGATGCGGCACACAAAGCCAAGGACGCCTGGGGACGCGCCTCACCTGCGGAACGCGCGAGCGTTCTCAATAAGATCGCCGACCGGATGGAGGAAAATCTCGAAATCATCGCGCTCGCCGAGTCGATCGACAACGGTAAGCCGATCCGTGAGACGAGGGCTGCGGACATCCCGCTTGCCATCGACCACTTCCGTTATTTCGCGGGATGCATCCGCGCTCAAGAAGGCTCTATCGGCGAAATCGATCACGATACGGTCGCGTACCATTTCCATGAGCCGCTCGGCGTTGTCGGACAGATCATCCCGTGGAACTTCCCGATCCTGATGGCAGTCTGGAAGCTCGCGCCGGCAATCGCCGCAGGCAACTGCGTCGTGCTGAAACCCGCCGAGCAGACGCCGATGGGCATCATGGTGGTGATGGACCTCATCAAGGACATATTGCCCCCAGGCGTTATCAATGTCGTGAACGGGTTTGGCGTGGAGGCTGGTAAGCCGCTGGCGCAAAGCAAGCGGATCGCGAAGGTCGCGTTTACCGGCGAGACCACGACCGGCCGGCTCATCATGCAATATGCGTCGGAAAACATCATACCCGTTACGCTTGAGCTTGGCGGCAAGTCTCCAAACATCTTCTTTGCCGACGTTATGGCCGAGGATGACGATTACTTCGACAAAGCGCTCGAAGGCTTTGCCATGTTCGCCCTGAACCAGGGTGAGGTTTGCACATGCCCCAGCCGCGCTCTCGTTCAGCGCTCGATCTACGACCGCTTCATGGAGCGGGCCATCGCACGCGTGGCCAAGGTCAAGCAAGGCCATCCGCTCGATTCGGCGACCATGATCGGCGCGCAGGCCTCGAACGACCAGCTCGAGAAAATCCTGTCCTATATCGATATCGGCAGGAAAGAAGGCGCGCGGGTTCTCATCGGCGGTGAGCGTCAGATCAACTTCGACGAGACGCGCGACGGCTATTATGTGAAGCCTACCGTGCTCGAAGGCCATAACAAGATGCGCATCTTCCAAGAGGAGATCTTCGGCCCGGTCCTGTCCGTCACGCCGTTCGATACCCCCGAGGACGCGCTTGCGATCGCCAACGACTCCCTTTACGGGCTTGGCGCCGGTGTATGGACGCGCGATGGCAACCGTGCATACCGCTTCGGCCGCGCTATCCAGGCCGGGCGCGTCTGGACGAATTGCTATCACCTGTACCCCGCGCATGCCGCTTTCGGCGGCTACAAGCAATCGGGTATTGGGCGCGAGACGCACAAGATGATGCTCGATCATTACCAGCAGACCAAGAACATGCTGGTTAGCTATAGCCCGAAAGCTCTCGGATTCTTCTAAGCCTACTCCTGCCCTGGCGGGCGCTCCCCCCGAGTGCCCGCCTTTTTTTTCCCGAGGGCGAATATGGTTGAGCGCGTTCTTGTAACGGATGCGGCGCTTTCCTTGATCCGGAAGCTTGAAGGCAGGCACGGCCGCTTAATGTTCCACCAGTCGGGCGGCTGCTGCGACGGTTCCGCGCCGATGTGCTATCCGCTCGGCGAGTTCCGTACCGGCGATTCGGATGTGAAGCTTGGCGAGATCGGCGGCTGCCCGTTCTACATGAGCAGCGCGCAATTCGAGTATTGGAAGCACACTCAGCTCATCATCGACGTCGTGCCAGGCCGCGGCTCAGGCTTCTCGCTGGAAGCGCCCGAAGGCATGAGATTTCTTACGCGTAGCCGGCTCTTCTCAGATGAAGAAGATGCTGCGCTCAATGCATAGATACGGTTTTCCTTTAGCATTACTAATGCAACTCTAGATAATGCTCTGTACTTTTTTAGCAAATTTAGCCTGCTTGAATTTGCGTGTCCTTGCGACCGAAAGTACAATGTGACCTGCCGCCGCCGCGGCATAGCATCGCATCTGCAAGGTTGTTCCTTAAGCGGATAGCCACAACAGGGAGAAAACTGTCAATGAACTTCAGAAGGAAGTCACTCGCGCGCACGCTGCTGGTGCTCGGTGCGATTGGCATCGTGCCCGCCACCGGCTTGTGCGCGGACGAGGGCTGGCCGGTGTACGGGCAAAACGTTGCCAATACGCGCTTTAGCCCGCTGAAGCAGATCAATGCGAAAAACGTGGGCAACTTGAAAATGGCCTATTCGTTTTCGCTTGCCTCTTTGCGATCCAATGAGTCGACCCCGCTCGTCATTGGCGACACGATGTATGTCTCGACCTCTTGGGGGCCGAAATACGTCTATGCGTTGAACGCGGCGACCGGCGAACGCAAGTGGACCTACGAGCCGGAAATTCCCGATGACGTGCTGCAATACGCTTGCTGCGACGTGAATAGCCGCGGCGTGGCCTATTCGAACGGCAAGGTCTTCGTAGGACGGCTGGACGGTAAGCTGACCGCGCTCGATGCAGCGACGGGTAAGGAACTTTGGACCTCGCAAGCGGTCGACTATAAGCAAGGCTCCGTGATTACTTCCCCGCCGCTTGTCGTAAAGGACAAGGTTATCACCGGTTTCGGTGGCGGCGAGTACGGCGCGCGCGGCAGTTTGCAAGCCTACGATGTCAACACCGGCAAGGAAGTCTGGAAGACCTACATGGTCCCGGGCCCAGGCGAGCCTGGCAACGAAAGCTGGAAGGGCGACAGCTGGCAGCATGGCGGCGCCGCTCCTTGGCTCGTCGGATCTTACGATCCGGAAACGAACCTTGTGATGTGGGGCACGAGCAACCCAGGGCCGTGGAACTCCGTGGTCCGGAGCACCGGCAATGGCGATTTCGGCAAGCTGACCAATCTCTACTCAGCCTCCACCGTTGCGCTCGATGCCGATACCGGTCAGATCAAGTGGCATTTGCAGGGCACGCCCGCCGACGCATGGGACTATGACGGCGTGAACGAGGCGGTGCTGACCGATCTTACCATCCACGGCAAAAAAACCCCGGTGATGATGAAGGCCGACCGCAACGGCTTCTTCTTCGTAGCGAACCGCCATGACGGTAAGGTGATCTCCGCTGAGAAATATGTGCCCGCGAACTGGGCATCGAAGTGGGACATCGCGACCAGCAGGGCTGTCGAAGACCCCGAGAAGCGCGCCGGTCCAGGTCATCCCATCAAGTTTGCTTGCCCGAACCTCATCGGCGGCAAAAACTGGCAGCCCATGTCGTTCAATCCCGAGACCGGGCTTGTCTATATCCCATCCAACAACGTGTGCATGGATTGGGGTGTCAGCGACGTGTCGTATAAGCGCGGCGTGTTCTATCTCGGCGCCGAGTTCCCGACGTTGCCTGGACCCGGAGGCTATCTGGGTGAGTTGATCGCTTGGGATCCGGTTGCGCAGAAGAAGGTTTGGGGCGTCAAGACCGACCTGCCATTCAACGGCGGAACGCTGACCACCGGCGGCAATCTCGTCTTCTGGGGCGATCTGCATGGTTTCTTCCGTGCATTCGATGCCAAGGGCGGCAAAGAACTCTGGAAAGTCCAGCTCGGAACAGGCCTTGGCGCCGGCCCGATCAGCTATTCCATCAACGGCAAGCAATACATCGCAATTGTCGCGGGACGGACGGCAGCACTTCCGGCATTCCTTGGCGCTATCGGCAAGGACATGGTGAAGGCTACGCCCGAAGGCGGACAGCTCTTCGTCTTCACGCTTGAGTAGCAGGGCCGCACTTCAACCGAAACGAAAGACGGCGGCCGCACAAAGCGGCCGCCTTAGCACTCACCAGGCAGCTCCCGCTTAAGGGAACAAATTAATTGGGCAAGGGAAATGACCTTGAGACTATTGCCATCGATCGCTTCCAGCTCGAAAATTCCAGGCGCTGGCCGGAGAGGAGGAGCGCTCCTCAAAGCTACCCTGCCGGCTCTTTGCCTTCCGCTTTTTGCCATGGGCGCCTTCGCCGGTAACAGCCCGTCCCTCCGCCTCTGCGCAGATCCCGACAATCTGCCGTTCAGCAGCGACCATATGGACAATCCCGGATTATACGGTGAACTCGGTGCAGAGCTCGGGCGTGAGCTCAACCGATCCGTGACCGCCGTTTGGTACCGTACGAATTTCGGCAAGCGGGCAACGCGGGTCACACTTCTTGCCAAGCAATGCGACCTCGCCATCGGCCTGCCGGCGGATCCCGATTTCATGGGGCAAGCCGTGATCTTCTCGAAGCCCTTTATGCAGGCCGGATACGCCATCGTGACGAAGAAGCCGGCGGCTGCGGTATCGAGCCTGAGCGCCTTGCGCGGCCGGAGCGTCGCCGTGCAATTCAGCACATCGCCGCAGAATTTCCTCGCCAATAACGAGGGTATCCGGATGGTGACACGCATGAGCCCCGAGGACGGTATCGAAACACTTGCCAAGGGCGATGCCGATGCAGCCTTCGTCTGGGCGCCGACTGCGGGATACCTGAATAAGACTGTGTATTCGGACGCCTTCAACATCGTTCCGATTGAGGGCCCCGGCATGCAATGGCCCGTCGCGGTCGCTTTCGCCAAGAACAATACGGCGCTCAGAGACGCGGTTGACGGGGCACTCGGCCGGCTTACCGGCAAGATCGAGGAACTCAAAGCAAAATACGGCTTTCCAACCGAAGCGCCAGTGAAGTTCAGCGAAAACGCTCCAGCTGAAGCCGCGCCGGTGAAGCTTGCGGAGGCAACCTCGGCTCCTTCGTCCTCGCCCGCCACGACAGCAGCGCAGCCAGCCGCTGCCGAACCTGTAGCGCAGCCGGCGCCGCCAGCCGCGGCTAGCAATGAGGCCCTGGTCGCCGAAGGCAAGGAACTTTTCAACGGCACCTGCGCCCATTGCCACGGCCCGGATGCGATCCAAGCCGAACGCAAAATCGACCTGCGCCTTCTTCACCATCGCTACACCGACGGGATGGAAGAGATGTTTCATAAGACGGTCAGGAACGGTCGCCCATCGAAGGGAATGCCAAGCTGGAAAGACGTTTTTACTGATGACCAGTTCACCGCTATTTACGCTTACCTTAAGACGGTGCAGTCCGAATAGGTGGCAGCACGTGTCTTCACAGAACACATCACGCGCAGACTGAGACTATTGGGCTATTCATCAGAGCAATACTGGCTACGTTGGGATATCAATCACATATTAGGGCAACACTTGCACTACTGCATTGGATTGCACTTGAACAACATCTCGAAATAGCGTAGCGTAACATGCGCTTGAGCAAGTGCATGTACATAAATACCAAGAAGGAGGAACCATGAAGATTTGGACAAAGCCAGTTGCGTCGACAACGGACGCTGGGTTTGAAGTAACCCGCTATTTGCCCTCTACCCTGGATATTGCCGCTAGGCGGAGCTGCAAGAAGTAATATCTTTTTTGAATGCCGGCTTTCGTTTTCTGGCCGCTTACCCCCTGGTCAGAATGTTCAAAGTGGCAATCTTCAAAGATACTTCTGGTTCCGCTTACTGACAAATGCATAAGGCGGCGGGTCGTAAACCGCTTTATCCAGGATGACAGGCAATGGGCCGCGCAAGGTGAATGCAAAGCATCCTACCGTCCCGCGGCACTGCAAAAGCGAATCGCTATTCAATCATATCGGGCGCTACATATCAGTGTAGCGCCTTTTTTTGCGTGCCCGCGCCCGGGATGCAATATTCAAATGAACAGGCGCATGTTTTCCGGCAAACAAACTAGCATCTTTGTTAAACCACCTAAATGTTACGGAATAAATACGCGAACTACTTCGTAGCAAGCATTATCGTGTATCCGAGTAGCAACACGAAGTGGTCAAAGCGTGTCAAGACAGCATCCAAGACTTGTTTTTCTGGGCCAATCGGTGAAAGTGGGCTTGGGCGAGTCCATTCTCCGCGTAAGGGAGAATAAAAAAAACCGGCTACCTAATGGGCCAACGGAGGGGAATTATGAATCTCAAAACTACAATTACGTCTATCGCATTCGGCGCGGCGCTTTGCGCCAGTGGCGCTGCGTTTGCTGGCTCGGTTACGCAGCCCGGCGAGACCGTGGGTATCGCCCTCGGCGCACCACTTCCAGAAGGCGTGTATTTCGTCGATACCGGCAGCGTGGGCGGTTACCGCGGCGTCGACGATTCCAAAGCCACAGAAGCCGTTAACATCCCGGTTATCGCTTGGTCGACCCCTTGGACGTTCCTCGGCGGCCGCATCGAGGCTTATGCCGCCGTGCCGGAACTTGCGCTCGGGCCGCTAGCCGGCCGGGATTACATGGCCATGTATAACCCATTCGCCACTGTCGGTCTGGCTTGGAATCTTGGAAATGGCTGGGGATTCAGCAACTTTCTTGGCGGCTACGCTCCCGCTGCCGACGGCGGCTTGCTCGGCTCGGTCTTCAATCACTGGACGTTCAATGAGCGCGCTGCCCTTAGCTATACCGGCGATCATTGGAACCTGACTGCCCATGTGATTTACGGCATCACCGGGGACAATTTGGATACCGGCTTGAAGGCCAATCCGGACTATGTCAACTACGACCTGACCGCTGCGAAGACGTTCGGAAAGTGGACTCTCGGTGCCGTGGCTTTCGGTTCGGCGGACACGTCTTGCGTTGGCCCATGCCAGAGCCAATTCGCGATCGGCGGCCTCATCGGTTACGATTTCCCAGGGATCTCCGTACAGATGTACGGGACGAAGGACGTATACTCCGAGAACTATTTCAACATGGATGGTTCCAAGTCCTATGAGACCAGGCTCTGGACCCGCGTCATCATCCCGCTGTGGAATCCGGCAGCTGAGTCGCTCAAGTAGGAAGCATCGATCCGCTTCTACCGCGGCAAGCTAAATTCTTGCTTTCTGCCCCCGGCTAAAGGCTCCTCCTTTAGCCGGTTTTTTTGTCCGTATTTCTTCGAAAGGCAGCGGTCTGCCGCCCCGCGCATTTTGCGGCAACGATCGCCGGCAGCTCGCTGCCGGTACCCGCCTCGCGCAAATTCTTGTCTATACGCTACTTTAACAACCGGACAGACGTCAGCATCGTGCGGTAATCGCACGCGCCGTCACCCCGAAGCCGCCTTGCCCGCCGCGGCGAGCGAGAGCGGCGTGTTGACTTAAGCGTGGATTGCTTCGCCGAGTTTACCCCGGTCTCCGAGCCGGGGGCGCAATGACGTCGATTCCCGATTAAGCTCTGGCACGGCCCCAGCGAGCGCTGCGTTAGGTTACGGATTTCTCGAATCTTTTTCGTCGAATGTGCCGGCGGCCCGCATGCGGGCGGGTAAAAAAAATCCGGCGCTCGTAGACCCCCTGCCGTCAGGGGTAAGGCTTTGATCCGGCCGCCCGGCTGTCTTTGAAATCTCGCGCCGTTTCCTCGATAACCGCATCAAGTGCCCGGCAGTCCGGGAGAATTCGGCATCGATTTCAACATCCATATCCCAAGGGCGCCATTCGCGCCTTTTCCGGGATCGCGCGGGACACCGTGGTCCAGTGTCCGTAGCGCTCCCGGATAAACGCGAAGCGCTTTTCCGGGGTCACGCTAGGTTAGAATGAATATTCCGTAAACAAAGTAAGCCCTTTGACCGTGCATGGAGCGCAGTCATGCCAGCAGGGGCTTTAATCGATTATTTGACTTACGCCTCGCGGGACAGTGCTTGGGCAGGCGTTAATGTCCCTCGACATTGGATGGATTACTTAAGCGTCCCGAGATAGGCAATCATTGCCATCCGGTCTTTTTCCTCGGGCAAGCCCTTGAAATACATCTTGACGCCGTGCAGGACATCGCGGGGGTTTGTAAGATACGAATCGAGCCGTGTCTTGTCCCACGCGCCCCATTCCTTGCGCATGCTGACGAGCTTCTCCGAATAGGGATAGTCGGGAACGCTGGCTATTGGCCGTCCCACTATATCCCATAAGGAAGGTCCAATCTTGTTGACACCGATTTGTATCGAGTGACAGTTGGCGCAGGTGCGGTCAAATATGCTTTTACCTGCGGCGATATCGTCCGCGCAAGCGCTTCCACTGAAGGCAACAATTGCGGCCACTGAAGCCGCCCAAGCGATCGAATGCCTCATGCTATCCTTCCTTATGCTCTGCACGCTCAACGGCGCGGGCAGATGTTTAACTTAAGCTTTAGGCTGCTTGAGCCTAACGGTGCACTGTGTTTGCCAGCGTTGACCTGGATCAAGCGTGACAATATGGCCGCGGGGCCTGCGGCCTCTACGCCCTCACGGAGCCTTGGTAACGGCGACACCCCAGGGGCGTTTTCCTACTGGAATTGTCTTAATGACTTCTAGTGTGTCCGCCTTTAACACGCTGACATCGTTGGACGGTCCATTCGCGGTAAAGACTAGCGTACCGTCTGGACTCAAGGCGATGCCCCAGGGGCGCGCTCCAACTTTCGCCTGGCCGAGCAGTGCCATAGTCTTGGCATCGAACGCCGCGACGGTGCCCCCGCGCCCGGTCGACAGAAAAAGCCTGGTTCCGTCTGGAGATAGGGCCAAGCCCATGGGTAGCGCTCCCGGCGCTTCTATTTTGGTTTTGGAGAGCACTGACTTTGCCGCAATGTCGATGACCGTTAAGCTGGCGTCGGCTTCACCGCTCACATAGGCGTATTTTGAGTCCGGCGAGAACAAAACATCGCGGGGGCGCTGGCCCACTGGGATTGCCGCGACAATCTTTCGTGACGCGGCGTCGATTAGCGCGACAGAATTGCTGGCCTCAGCCGTCGCCAAGACAAATCGGCCGTCAGGGCTCACCCGGACACCTTCCGGCTCTCCCCCGGCGTCGGCGCTTGCAAGGATCGCACCGCTTGCGGCATCCATGATGAAGACTTTGCCGGAATCTTCGCTCGCCACATAAATCGTCTTTCCGTCCGGCGAAATTGCCGCCTGTTCGGGATCGGGCACACCTTTAAGCACCCGTTGCAGCTTCCCCTCCGCGACGTCGATAATTCCAATCCCGTCCTGCCC
Organism: Rhodomicrobium sp.; assembly: GCA_052148445.1. GTDB lineage: Bacteria > Pseudomonadota > Alphaproteobacteria > Rhizobiales > Rhodomicrobiaceae > Rhodomicrobium. Next base: position 19,361 of record JBKQIH010000171.1, on the reverse strand, counting down.
CCTATCGGGCGGCGGCAGCGATTTCTCATCGGTCTTCGGCCCCGCCATGGGAGAGCCGCTAAGTGCGACATAAAGCTGTTTGCCATCGGGCGACGGGCGTATGCCTCTGGGCCGCTTGCCGGCAGCAATCGTGCTCGCGATCGTCAATGTTTCGCCGTCGATGACGCTAACGGTTCCGTCTTGCTCGTTCGAAACGTAAACACGAAAGCGCTCACCCGCCGCCAAATTTGTGGCCCCGGCGAGAATCGGCAAAATGCACACCGGTGCAAAGAGAGCAGCGGCGCTTTTCCATTTGGATTTCGTGGGCAATGCCATGCTTCCTTTGCGTTTAAGCACCACTTTCCCCGTCTCTGTGCCGGTGTCAATCCGACCATCGGTCGGACGGCCATATTTCAGAAGGAGGCAGGGCTTGGCCGCACTTCGCCAGAGCTGCTGCAGCCGCGCGATAGTGTCATGATTTGCGGGGTAAAACGATGGGCCGGGCGACGCCGGCAGCGAAGGGCATGCCGCGGCAGCGGTTTGCAGTGGCCGGGCTTGGGGCCTTTGTCCCGGCCGGCATTCTCAACGATGACGAGAGGATCGATCTGACCGGCGGTGAGGTGGTGCCTATGCCTCCGGAGTTACCTCTGCTTACGCGGCAATTATTCCGCTAATCCCCTCCGCCGCCGCCCACGCGCGGGAGGAACTGAATCGTATGAATCCGGTAAGAAAAATACCTTACAAGGTAAAGCGCTGAGGCGAGCGTGTCTTGCCGCAGTGTGAGCTGTGGATCGCGCCTTATAAGGTTCGCGGGGGAGTTGGTGATGCGCATAACACTCATGGTGGCGGTTACGGCTCTCCTGAGCAGCGCGGCGGCATCGGCAGCCGGGATGTACGCGGGCGGCCCGGATGGCGGTTTCAAGGACGTGCCTCCCTATGCCGTGATCGACTGGACGGGCTTCTACGCCGGTACAAATTCCGGCGCCGCCTGGTCTCAGCATAACGGCAAGCTGAGCGTTACAGCGACCGATAACGCCGGGACCGGATCGAGCGTAGCGGCGGAATCGCCCTCCGGAGGCTTCGGCGGTGGCCAGATTGGCTATAACTGGCAGCGCAGCAGCTTAGTTTTTGGCCTTGAGGCCGACGCGGACTGGGCCGGCGTATACGACAAGGCCGCCGCCTTCACGCAATATCCTCTGACGTTGGGAACCGCGAAAAGCGAGCTTGACTATTTTGGCACTCTGCGCGGGCGCCTCGGCGTTACAACGGGCAGCTTTCTCCTGTACGGCACGGGCGGTTTTGCATTCGGAGGCGTGAGGGACGAAATTGGCTTGAGCTACACGAATGGCCTCATCAACCCGGTCTCGGGCGCACTGAGAGAAAATGCGAGTACCACCGCCACGGGATGGGCGGCGGGTGCCGGCGTTGAATACGCCATAACGCCCGCGATGACATTAAAGGCCGAATATCTGCACATCGATCTGGGTAGCATAACTTCGAGCGCGTCTATCCCGGCAGGCAGCTCCGGCGGTATTGTGGCTGGCAGCCTCACGGTTCATCACGACTACGACATCGTGCGCGGCGGCTTAAACTATCGCCTCGGCAGCAACGAGCCGCTCGCAGTAGCCGCCGGAATCTTTTCCGATTTCATTCCGGGCGGGGGCACGGCAGGAGGCCTGAAGGATGCTCCCATTTTCGCTGCCAGCTGGGGAGGTTTCTATGGCGGTTGGAACTCCGGCTCGGCATGGTCCGAACATGAGGGCGCGCTTGGCGTTACAGCTTATAATTCGCCTTACTCGGGATCGGCCGGTTCTGAAGAGTCCCCCTCCGGCGCGCTGGGGGGCGGCCAAATTGGCTACAACTGGCAGCAAGGGCACATCGTTTTCGGCGTTGAGGCAGACGCTGACGCGGCGGGCGTTCACGGAGAGTCTGCCGCCATGGCGAATGCCGTCAGTGTTGTTGCCACTGAAGGCACAGTGAAAAGCGATCTCGATTACTTCGGTACGCTCCGCGGCCGCGTAGGCTATGCCACAGGTAGCTGGCTCTTTTACGGGACCGGCGGTTTTGCATTCGGAGGTGTGGAGGACCGGGTGCGGGCAAGTTCTACCGATGGTACCCTTCCTTCCGTCCCGAGCTACGGCGCGGGCAGCAGTAAAACCGCCGCTGGCTGGGCTGCCGGCGCGGGCGCTGAGTTTGCCCTCACCAAGGAGTGGTCGTTAAAAACTGAGTATCTGCATATGGATCTCGGCAGCACAGAGCTTACCGTGGCGCCATTTGCAGCACCGCTAGCAACCCTCACGGTGCATCACGGCTACGATATCGTTCGCGGCGGCGTGAACTACCATTTCAGCAGCTACGAGCCGCTGAAATAAGGTTCCGCAAGCAAAATCAGGAGAAGAGCGCGCGAAGGTGCCCCTTCTATTGTGGTTATTCAATTGCCTGCCGGGGCTTCCGTCCGGATCGCCCAGCGCAGCCGCGCCGAGTGCGCGCGCGGATTGGCAGCGATCTCGGCTTCGGATGGCTCGATGCCGTGGCGATCTTTCAGCACGAATGCCGGTGCGGGGCCCTCCGCGCCGGCTGGCATGTGGCGCGATGTGTGGGCCCGCTTGCCGGAGCGCTCCACCAGAAAGCGCTTCACTATGCGGTCTTCGAGCGAGTGGAAGCTCACCACGGCGAGCCGTCCGCCGGGCTTTAAAATCCGCTGCGCCGCGGGAAGCGCGCGCTCAAGCTCGCCAAGCTCGCCGTTCACATAAAGGCGCAAGGCCTGGAAAGTGCGGGTCGCCGGATGTTTCGAATCGCCGGGCCGATGGCCAAGCACGCGCGCAACAAGGGCGGCAAGCTGGGCAGTCCGCTCGAAAGGCGCGGTTTCGCGGTCCTTCACGATGGCGGCGGCGATGGCGCGGCTGCGGCGCTCCTCGCCTAACTCAAAGAGAATATTGGCGATTTCGTCTTTCTCGAAGGTGTTGACCACCTCGGCGGCGGAAAGGCCCTGGCCCGACATGCGCATATCGAGCGGGCCATCGCGCATAAAGGAAAAGCCGCGTTCCGCCTCGTCGAGCTGCATGGAAGAGACGCCGAGATCCAGCGCCACGCCGTCCACGCGATCCCAGCCAATGGCCCGCGCCGCATCTTCCATCGATGAAAATGAAGTCTCGGCGAGCTTCAGCCGCCCGCCATAAACGGCTTCGAGCCCGCGGCCAGCCGCAATGGCCGCGGGATCGCGGTCGAGCGCTAATACCTCGCAATCCGCCGCATCGAGGATCGCGCGTGCATAGCCGCCCGCACCGTATGTGCCGTCAATGAAGCGCCCGCCCGCCCCCGGTTCGAGCACCCTCAGCACCTCTCGCAGTAGGACCGGGATGTGACGGACCGGTCCGCCATCGGAAGGCTGGCCCTCTACCTGCCTCCCGCGGTCCGTCACGTCCCGTTTGCCCCCTCGTTTGCGCCGCTTCATCAGCGGCTCCCCGCGCCGAGCTCTCTGCGAAGCGCAAGCGCTTGTTCGCGCGCGCTTCCGCGATATTTTTCATAAGCCGCTGGCTCCCAGATTTGAAACTTGTTGCCAAAGCCAACGAAAATCGCCGTGTCCGTAATGCCAGCGTGCTCCCGGAGCCGCTTGGGCAAAACGGTTCGTCCATCTGGGTCCACTTTAAGCTTTTCGCACTCGCCGAAGTAGACAAGCTCAAGGGCTTCGCGAAGCGCAGAACCCGTGGGCTGGCGTCCGACGATACCTTTAATCTCTTCGACCAAACGCGGACCGCCAGCCTCGATCGTGGCGCAGTCGAGGTGCGGGTAGCAATGAATCTCGTCAGCACCTTCTTGGGCGAGCACGGCGCGAAACACCGCGGGGATGGCGACGCGTCCCCTTGGGTCGATCTTGCTTTCAAAGCGCGAGGCAAATTCGTCCATCTCCCAAGCCCACGCTTCCGCCTATAACGCGCACACGCGACGGCCGCGCACCGCTGTTGTCATCCTACGTCAGGCACGATCCCAACCATACCCATAAAAACCCATGCCCAAAAATGCACAAATTCAAGCTCGATCTTCATTCTTTCGATACAAAATCTGCAATAAGGTCGTTTTAAAAGCTGCGCAGTAGCGATTCGATCCAGATTCGGAATGGATCGGAGGGAGAAACCTCGCGCGCAGTGGCCGTGCGCGGCTAAAGCCTTTCAACCTCCCTCCGAATCAACCCCTTCCGAACGGGTATATATGGGATAGCATGGGTATCCGTGGGCGTCAAGCGTTGCCTGGCCTGGACGCAGCCGGCATCCGAGTAAAAGCGCGCGCAACAGCGCCTTCCGCCTGGCGGGCACGAGTCTACAAGTTTTACGATGAAGAGGAAAACGCACCTGCGCGGGTGCCGCGCAGTTCAATGCGGGAGCGCAGCAGTCTAGCCGCCGTTACGCTTCAGGAATGCTTGAACGGCGTCCGCCGTGTCCTGAGGCTTTTCTTCCTGGGGCATGTGGCCGCAATGGCTGAAGATGGCCAGCTCCGAGGATGGCATCTCCTCGTGAAGCCTAAGCCCCAGCGGGACAGGCACAACTTTGTCTTCCACGCACCAGAGAATAAGCGCGGGCATCTTGATTGTCTTATAGCGGGCGGCAATCTCGTCGATATTGTCCGGAATGATTTTTTCGATGGTTTTCATAAGCGCGTGCTTGGCGGCGGGGGAATATAAGGTGTTCGCGTATTCCGCGACATCCTGCTGCGAAATCTTGTCCCGGTCGTAATAAGCAAGCCGCAGGCCTTGGCTGGCCTGAACCTCGGGCGGAACCAGGGTCATTCCGACTTCGCCCACCATTGGAACCTGCAAGAGCCTGAAGAAAACTGGCATCGGCTGCCTGTAAGCGATAGTGTCGACAAGCACGATATTGCGAATGCGCGGCTGGCGCACTTCTTGAGCCTTGAGCGCGAGGGCAAGGGTAATGCCGCCGCCGAAGGAATGGCCGATAATCGTCAGATCGCGAAGATTCTCTTGCTCGATGAAAGCCTCGACGGCCTCTGCCTGATCTTGAATCGAGTAGCGGTCGTCGAGAGGTTTGTCGGAAGCGCCAAAACCGCGCAAGTCGATCGCTATGACATGGTGATTTTTGGAAAGCTCCGGCAAGATCGCATGCCACGTATAGCTGGACGTCGCAAAGCCGTGCAACAAAAGGATCGGGCGCCCGTGGCCTTTTTCGATCACCGCCAGGCGCAGAGGCCCCGCAGGCGTTTGGACGGACCTAAGCTGAACTTCGGACTCGTGATGGGCCACAAGCGGAGCGCAAGCCGCAACCGCGGCGAATAGAGCCGCCATACACATAAGCATAAATCCGCGCCGCATGTGCCCCGCTAATCCGCAATTGCGTGTCCGTTGACCGGCTTCGGTCTGGGCGTCAAGGGGGGCAATTCTGTGGCACGCTATTTTTCGCAATTCGCGAAAAACATATGTGCGCATTCGTAAAAACATGATGCCCCAACCCCAGCCGAATGCTAAAGTTTAAGTTAAATTTACTAAGAGTTTGTGTGTGTGATGCGTCCCTTTCGATCCGCTCTCATAGGCTTGGCCTTTGTGCCTGCGGCTCTGCCGTCATGCTGGGCGCTGGACGATAGTCCCTCCGCCCCTCATTTCGAGAGCTATGCGGGAGCGGATTACGACAGCCGTTCGGCAGATCTCACGACCAGCCTGGTATGGAGTCCTTTCAACCCAATAAACCAGCCGGGGCTGAGGATCAAGCTCGACGGGCTTGCCGATGTTTACGGCGTCACGAACGCAAGCATCCTCGGCAAAGGCTTCCAGCCCGGAGACATAATGGGGCTCGGCGATGTTATGGCGGGCTATCAATTCAATCGCGGCCCGGTGTGGATCAAGCTTTACGCCGGGGCCTCGTATGAGCTTCAAGCGAGGCTGATTTGGCAGGCCGGTCAGGTTGTGCAACAGCAATCCTGGGGGGCAGCCGCGGCGGTCGAGAGTTACTGGCAGGCGAGCGACCGCGTCTGGACTTCGGCAAACATATCTTGGCTGCAGCCGGGCAATACCACCTCGATTTACTCCCGCGCTGCCTACGAATTTTACCACGGCAGCGGCCTCAAGATTTCGGCCGGAGGCGAGGCCGGATTCACGCTGAGCAACGCGGATGACTTTAAGGAAGGCAAGGCGCTCGATCTTTATAACGACTATGTTCGCGGCGGCGGGCTTCTTAACCTTCGCTATGGCTCGCACGACCTATCGCTCTCGGGCGGCTTGTCGCAGGCAAGCGACGAGGCGGCATGGCGTCCCTATGCAACTATCCGCTATGGCAGGCAATTTTAGAGCGGCGTGCGCGATATCGGAGTCTTCGTCATTGCTGTGCGAGCGAAGCAATCCAGGCCAAATCACAGATGCAGCCCTGGATCGCCACGGCGCCCAAGGGCCGCCTCGCGATGACGGTTGCCTCCGGTTAAACGCACGATGCTCCAAAAATGCAACGCGCGGCGGGATAGGCTCAGTTCGATAGGCTGGGCTTGCCCGGTGGAGAAAAGTTTAACGCCGTTACCGTGCCTGAGAGCACGATTTGCGACGGGGGCGGCAGGGCCTGCGATGTGTGGACGGACGGCGATGGGCCGCCTGCGTCCGCTGCTTCACTTAAAGAGAGCGTTCCGCTGACGGAGTTGCCGGGCGAGGCGATACGAAGCGATCCTCCGATGCGGCCGCCGTCGTGCTCTCCATCGAACTTAAAAGCGACTCCGCCCGGCTCAGCCGTACCTTCCAGGCTCGCAATGCTGAACGGAAACGAGCTTGACCCCAATCCCCAGAAAAGATCCTGCTGGGCCAGCGCGGTGCTGAGATGCTGGGACAGGTCCCCATCGAGAGCGCCGCCATAGGGAAACTTGATGGCAAAATTGCCTGTCGCGTCCCTCATCGCTCCGGCAAGCGGTTTGCCGCCGAACGGGACGTTCAGTGCCACGCGAACCGTAACTGGACCGCTGACACTAAATGGCCAGCTCAACGCTCCGGTCAGCGACTGGGAATTGAGCCCAGTACCGGCCGCGTTTAGGGCGAGGATTGCGGGATGTGCGGAATCGTAGTCGATGCGGCCGGTAATTTTGCCGCCGAAAAGCGCTAACTCCGCGATGTCGATGCTAAAATGTCCGGGCCGCGCGGTCAGTGCCAGCGCGAGCGGTCCTGCCTCGTAAGTTCCCGCGCGGAAACGCTCGGCGGAAATTCGCATGTCCAGATCCGCGCCGTGTTCCCTGCCGGCAGCCAGGGCACGAAGCGGTTCCGCCGGCTCAACGCTATCTTGATTGGACGCTTCCCCCTGGTTCGCCCATTCGAGTCTATCGTAGGCGAGCGTGCCTTCCAATAAGGGGCGGCCATGGCGCGCGGCAAGCGCAAGCGAGCCTCTCGCGCTGCGATCGCCGAATGCGATGACGGCGCCGTCGAGCGATGCGCGCGAGCCCGACCATGTCAAGTCTCCCGCAAGCGAAACGCTATGCCCTTGCTCCCAAGGCACAATGGCGGCGGCGATCTTGCGCGAAGCCGGGTGCTCCGCCGACGCTGTTAGGCGGAAGGAGCCTTGCGCCGTTTGTTCGATGGGGCTGAGCGTGCCGCGGAAGAACGCCTCGAAACCAGGGTCCCTCAATTGAAGCGTGAACGGCGGCGCATTCGCGCTGCTAGAGGCTGCCGCCGCGGAGGCCGGGACTCTGCCCCTTTCGAACTTCATCCACTCAACGCGAAAACGTGAATAGGGGCGCCCCTCGCCCTCTGCAATGAAAAAGGCGCTATCGTGCAGCTCAAGCACCTCGAATCGGCTCCGGTCCGCAAATGCAACGGCTTCTCTTGCGGATTCCAGACCGAAAAAGGGGAGCCTGGACCGCCGCTCTTGGCGGCTAAAAACAAACTGGGCGGACTCGACCGCAACCTTTCTGAACTCGATCCGTCCGCCGAGCAAAGCCCGGACGCTAAGGATGGCGGTCACCGATTTCGCTTGCGCCTTGCCGATTGGCAAAAGCCGGGGCGTCGCGGAGAAGCGCACCGCCTTCGCCTCGATGGAGAGCGACGTGAAGCTCGCAACCCGGAATGGACCGTGAACTTCCACCGGTCCGCCGCTCCACGCCGATAGGCTGCGGATCAATGCAGCGTGAACGCTCCGGTCTTCAATAAGGAAAGGAAGAGTCAGGGCAATAATGGCCCAAACAATTGCCAATCCGCCCGCCCCGAAAACGAGCCAGCGGATTGCGCGCCGAAATTTTGAGACGAGTTCGTACATCATTCACGAGACTGCCGGGTAGATAGGCACACCGAGGCAGTCGAAACTCTCTAGCATGGACTCTTCCGCATCGCCCGGACTGGTGAGAGTTAAGTTTTAGGAGCTTTTTGCCGCGGTGGCGAGTCCTTCCTCTGCAGCTTTCACACCAAAAACGGCGCCACTCGGCCTTAGCTCACAGAAAATTTAATGCATGATGTCACGGCTAGAGTGCTTCCGGAAAAGTGCGAAGCGGTTTTCCGGTAAGAAGCACGGAAAAGCAAAAACTTAGAGCCCGCTTTTGATTCCATCAAAAGCGGGTAGGCTCTAGGCGGACGGCGCCCTGCACAGCGAAGACTTCGCGGACAGGCGGCCTCGTGAAGGCGAGATAGCAAGGAGCGGCGTAACGGCTTGCGGCGAGGGCATCCCCGCGAGAGACAGATGAAAAACCGGGCGTTGGCTGAAGCTTTTGGTGTCATGGCCGGGCTCTGACCCGGCCATCCATACTGTCTCTGAAATGTATCGCTTTTCCCAGGATGGCGCGGACACGCCGGGCCATGACAGCGGGCGGCGATGGCCGCCCGTCACACCGTAACGGTGAAGTCTGCCTCGGTCTTGGCCTTGATCTCGTCGAGCGTCACGTTCGACGCGAGTTCGATAAGCGTCGATCCGCCGTTATGCTTGTCGATGGAGAACACCGCGAGATCGGTGATAAGCAGATCGACGACATGCGAGCCGGTCAGCGGCAGGGTGCATTTATGCAGGAACTTCGGGCCATCCTTGGCCACGTGCTCCATAACCACCACCACCCTTTTTACGCCGGCGACAAGATCCATCGCCCCGCCCATGCCCTTGACCATTTTGCCTGGGATCATCCAATTGGCGAGATCGCCATTTTCGGCGACCTGCATGGCACCGAGGATCGATAGGTCGATATGGCCGCCGCGAATCATCGCGAAGGAATCCGACGAGGAGAAATAGCTCGTCGTCGGCAGCTCCGTGATCGTCTGCTTGCCGGCGTTAATGAGATCGGGGTCTTCTTCGCCCTCATAGGGGAAGGGGCCCATGCCAAGCATGCCGTTTTCGCTTTGCAGCTGCACGCTCATTCCGGCGGGAATGAAATTGGAGACGAGCGTCGGAATGCCGATGCCGAGATTGACATAGAAGCCGTCGCGCAATTCCTTCGCGGCCCGCGCGGCCATTTCATCGCGAGTCCAAGCCATCAGACTTCTCCTCCCGTCGCCGCAGCAGGGGACGTGTGTTTGCGCGTGGTACGCTGTTCGATGTGCTTTTTCGCGTCCGAAACCCGCACGATGCGCTGCACATAGATGCCCGGCGTGTGGATCTCGTCCGGACCGAGTTCGCCGGGGTGGAACAGATGCTCGACTTGGGCGATGGTGATCTTTCCGGCGGTGGCCATCATCGGATTGAAATTACGCGCCGTTTTGCGGTAGACGAGATTGCCTTCGGTGTCGCCCTTCCAGGCGTGAACGAGCGTGATGTCCGCTGTCAGCCCACGCTCCATGACGTACTGCTCGCCGTCGAATTCGCGCACTTCCTTGCCTTCGGCGATGACCGTGCCAACGCCGGTCTTAGTAAAGAACGCGGGAATGCCGGCGCCGCCTGCGCGGATGCGCTCGGCCAGCGTGCCCTGCGGGTTGAATTCAAGCTCCAGCTCGCCGGACAAATATTGCTGCGCGAAGAGCTTATTCTCGCCGACGTAGGACGAGACCATCTTCTTGATCTGCTTGGTCTCGAGCAGGATGCCGAGGCCAATGCCATCGACGCCGGCGTTGTTCGAGATGACCGTAAGGTTTTTCGCGCCGGTGTCGCGGAGCGCTTCGATCAGGCTCTCGGGAATACCGCAAAGCCCAAAACCGCCCGACATCAGCGTCATGCCGTCCTTCACGAGTCCGGCCAATGCCGTTTTCGCGTCTGGAAATACTTTTTTCATCAGGAAGTTCCCCGGTTCGGATCCCCGATATTATACTGAGCACGCAACGTCAAGTCGATTAACAAAGCCTTCACATCTGTTTAAGCAGCCCACAGCCGCCTCTGCGGCGCCGGCCGCGCTTAGACTGAGATGGGTGTTATGTCGATTATTCGCCCACCCGTCATCGCGAGGCGGCCCTTGGCCGCCGTGGCGCTCCAGAAACGAGCGCCGGGTTTGCGGCTTCTGGATTGCTTCGGGGCGAATGCCCCTCGCAATGACGGAGAACGGCCGAGAACGATCCGCCGGAACTTGCCCACTACCAGAGTCGCGGCGAGCTGCATAAATAGGGCTTTCTTGCAACCGTTCAGGGCCGGGATAAGCGGCCATGGCATCGCTCCATGATCTCACCTATAGCGCTCACCCAAGAACTTATCCGCTTCGAGACGATCAATCCGCCGGGCAATGAAGCGCCGTGCGCGCGGTTTCTCGGCAGCATTCTGGAATCGGCCGGGTTCGAGACTCAGTATTTCGAAATGGATGCGAACCGGGAGAACCTCATCGCGCGCATCGGCGGGGGGGGCGGCAAACGGCCGCTCGCGTTCACCGGCCATACCGATGTGGTGCCGCTCGGCGCAGCGCCCTGGAGCGTCGAGCCGTTCGACGGCGCGATTGCGGACGGCAAGATTTACGGCCGCGGCAGCAGCGATATGAAAAGCGGCGTCGCGGCCTTCGTTGCCGCGGCGGTGAAGCTCGCGCCGAGGCTTTCCGGCACGCCGGGCCTTGTCTTCGTTATCACCGCCTGCGAGGAGCGCGGCTGCGAGGGCGCCAAATTCCTGGTGCGCGAAGGCGTGCTGCCGCAGGCGGGCGCTCTGATCGTTGCCGAGCCGACCGCGAACCGGCTGCTGGCGGGCCACAAAGGCGTGTTTTGGCTGGAAGCCACGGCGATGGGCGTTACCGCGCATGGCTCGATGCCCGAAGAAGGTGTCAATGCGGTCTACAAGGCCGCGCGGGCCGCGCTCGCGCTTTCCAGTCTCGACTTTTCTGAAGACACGCACCCCATACTCGGACCTCCGACGCTGAATGTGGGCTGGCTGCGCGGCGGGCTGAACATCAACTCGGTGCCGGACGAGGCGCGCTTCGGCTTGGACGTCCGGATCGTGCCGGGCGCCGGCCGCGAGCGGCTGCTAAGGCGCTTCGAGCAGGCGACCGGCGGCGAGGTGACGTTTGAGGTCAAAGGCACCTCGGACGCGGTTTGGACCGATCCAAGCGATCCCTGGATCGCCGATGTGGCGGCCATCGTGGCCTCCGTGACGGGGCAGGACGTCCCAATCGGGGGCGCGAAATTTTTCACCGACGCGGCTCCGCTGAAACCGGGGATGGGCGATCCGCCAACCATCGTCCTCGGGCCCGGCGAGCCCGCCCAAGCGCACCAAACCGATGAATATTGCACCATCGCCCGCATCGAGGAGGCGGAGGCGATCTATTCGGAAACGATTGCACGCTGGTGCGGGCTTTGAGCGGATTGTTCCTGCCGGAGGTTCGATCCGGTCTCCAGTTTCCGCGCGCGGGCTGCCGCTGCCATCCGCGGGCGAAATCCGATGTGGCGCGCCTGAACTATCCAGCGGCTGCGCCATGTAAATTTTCTGTAGCCTTTCACAGAAGACCGCGCATCCCGGCCAAGGGAGTATCCGCGATCAGGGAAAATCGCAGCAAATTCGGCGAAGCCCAAGCCTAAAGCCGAACAATATTTGGCACTCATGCCGAAGCAGAGCCGGCTGCGCACGCACTAGATCAATTCTGCTAGCGGGTTGGAACAACGGACCCTTTGCCCCATTCCAAGCGGTGGAATTCCCGTGCTGTCCCCATGGCCCTCCGGTCTCAGGATCGGAAAAGCCGTGAGTGCAGGCATGGCTTCCGCGTCGTCCCGTGCGGTCTGCGGTGCGCAATACCGCTGCGCAGACACGGGATCGTAAAGCGCGCCGGCGTTTGAAACGGTCCCGGATACCGCCGCCGGCGGTTCCGGGATGAGAGGCGGGGCGAGCGGCTTCCGGGATGAGGGGCGGGGGAAGCACGCGGCCGGATCCGGTATTACTGGAGGCTCTCATGTCAGTCATTCCGGCTTTCCGCCCGCTGAAGAACAAAAAAATCCCGGCGGCGGCAGCCATTCTGGGGTTGCTTGCAGCCCTCGGCAGTATTGCGCTCGCGGCGCAGGACAGATTCACGCTGACGGCGCCAAACGGGATCGCATTTTCCGAGTTCAAAGGATACCAAAACTGGCCGGTTGTCGCCCTCAGTCACGACGACAACGATTTGAAGGCGATCGCGGCGAATGAAGTGATGATCGATGCGTACAGGGAAGGCATCCCCGGCAATGGCAAGCCTTTTCCCGATGGCTCCAAGATTACTAAGATCGGATGGTCACCAAAAAAGAATCCGGAGGCCCCTTTCCAGGTAGTGGTGCCCGGCACCCTGAAATATATCGAATTCATCGAGAAGGATTCAAAAAGATTTCCCGGGACGAATGGATGGGGATACGCCGAGTTCCTTTACGATGCGGCGACCGGTACGTTTACGGAAAAGGGTGCGCTGCCCGCGCGAGCCGCAACTGGGGAATGTCATGCCTGCCATACGATAGTGGCGGCAAAGGATTACATTTTCACGGCGTACCCGAAGAGATAAAATACGGGGTGGCAGAAGTTCTGGACGTGGGGCCTTGAAGGTGCAGGAAAGCACCACGCGCCGCAACAGACATACGCCAAACCGCCAAAGATTTTCGTGGCGCCGGGGCGTGGTTAAGTTTGACATGGTGAATGGGGGTGGACTTTTATTTATTCCCGCCGCGAAAACCGTGATTTATCGCGTTTTCACCTGCAAAAGTTGCATCCAGAAAGTCCGTTAAACATAGATTCTTGCTCGTGTTAACCACGAAACCTAATCTACGATTGCTGCCGTCCGTCGCCACAACTTGAACACCTCTTGCGATACGAGCGGCTTTTCTTTCGTATTATCAATGGGTTGATTCGAATTAAAGCTTTAGCAAGGCGCTTTTCTCCAAGATACCGCCTTGGGGAAAAAGCGGATGGTAACTATGTACTTATTAGAACTCGTAAACTTGCATCACAACCGGGCAACGCCGAATGTATTTGGATGTAAAGCCCGGGCGTCGCCCTCGGCGGCGATGGCGAGGCAAAGCGAGAGGATTTTGCGGGTGTCGCGCGGGTCGATAATGCCGTCGTCCCAGAGGCGCGCGGTCGCGTAAAGCGCCGTCGACTCGCGTTCCAGCTGGCGTTCGATGGCCTCCGACATTTGCTTCAGCACCGGCTCGTTGACCGTCCCGGATTTTTCGAATTTGGCGCGCGTGACGATCTCCATCACCTTCGCGGCTTGCGCGCCTCCCATGATCGCGATGCGCGCATTCGGCCAGGAGAAGATGAAACGCGGATCGAAGCCGCGCCCGCACATGCCGTAATTGCCCGCGCCGTAGGAGCCGCCCACGATGAAGGTGAATTTCGCCACGCGCGCGTTGGCCACGGCCTGGATCATTTTCGAGCCGTGCTTGATCGCGCCCAAGCGCTCGGCCTCGCGCCCGACCATATAGCCGGTGGTGTTTTGCAGGAAGATGAGCGGCGCGCCGGATTGGTCGCAGAGCTGGATGAACTGCGCGGCTTTGGCCGAGCCATCGGGCTGGATCGCGCCGTTATTGCCGAGAATGCCCACCTCGAAGCCATCGACGGACGCATAGCCGCACACGGTCTCGGCGCCATAATCCCGTTTAAATTCAAGGAATTCCGAGCTGTCCGCCAGGCGGGCGACAATCTCCCGCACATCGTAAGGCTCGCGTTCGGACACCGGAACGATGCCAAGCAATTCTTCCGCACTGTATTTCGGAGGCGCGCCCCTTTCGCGCTGCGGCGCCCGGTCCCATTTGAGCTTCGCCATCAACTCGCGCGCCTGCGAAATGGCGTCGATGTCGTCGCGGGCGAGAAACTCGCCGAGTCCGGTCGTTCCGGCATGTAGCGCGGCCCCGCCAAGCTCCTCGTCCGAGGCATCCTCGCCGATGGCGGCCTTCACCAGCGGCGGCCCGGCGAGAAAGATTTTGCTCTGGTTTTTCACGAGGATAACGTAATCGGAGAGCCCGGGCAGATAAGCGCCGCCCGCCGTTGAGGAGCCATGCACGACGGCGATCTGAGGGATGCCGGCCGCCGAAAGCCGCGCCTGGTTCGCAAACGAGCGCCCGCCTTCGACGAACATTTCACTTTGATAAAGCAGGTTCGCCCCGCCGGACTCCACAAGATAAATGACCGGAAGCTTGTTCCCTCGCGCAATCTCTTGAATACGCAGGCCTTTTTTCAATCCCATGGGCGATACGGTACCGCCCTTGATCGCGCTATCGCTCGCCGAGACGAGCACCCGTTTGCCGCAAACCATGCCAATCCCGGCGATGGAGCCGCCGCCCATGACGCGGCCCTCGCCGTCGTCGTCATGCATGCGCCATCCGGCAAGCGTGGACAGCTCCAGGAAGGGCGCGCCCCGGTCGAGAAGGCGCGAAACACGCTCCCGGGGCAGGATCTGGCCGCGCTTTTCGAACTTCTCCGCCTGCTGCGCCGAATGCGCAATAACGGCCCGTTCATGCGCGCGGAACCCTTCGATCTGGGCCAGCATCTGCGCGCAATTGGCCTTGAAACTCTCCGATTGCGGCAAGAGGCGCGACACCAGAACCGGCATTATTCGCTCCCGTCCGTCGCTAGCGCCGCGGGCATTTTCGCGCGGTGAAAGCCTTCGAAGGCGGGCGCCGGCTTGTAATCGCCCATGTCCATCAGGGCGTTACCGAGCGGTGCGCCCCCATCGATGGGAAGTGTAACCCCGGTGATGAATGAAGCGGCGGGGCTGAGCAGAAAGCAGATCGCGGCGCTGACCTCGGCTTCGGTGCCGAGCCGGCGCAGGGGCACATGGTTCTTCAGCTGCGGGATCAAAGCCTTGGCCGCGCCCTCATACCGGTCGAGGCCCGAGGAAGCGATCCAGCCCGGCGCCACGCAGTTCACGCGCACGCCCGCAAACGCCCATTCGAAGGCCGCCGTTTTTGTGAGGTTGACCATGCCGGCCCGCGCCGCCCCCGAATGGCCCATGCCCGGCATCCCGTTCCACATATCGGCCGCCATGTTCACGATCGCGCCGCCATGCGCCTGCATGGATTGCAGAAACACCTCGCGCATCATGAGAAAGCCGCCAGTCAAGTTGGTGGCGGCAACCGCATCGAAGCCCTTCTTATTGATGAGTATCAAGGGCGAGGGGAACTGGCCGCCCGCGTTGTTAACGAGCCCGTGGATACGCCCGTGCCGCGCGGCGATATCTCTAACGAGCGCTTTGACGGCGTCCTCGTCGCGGATATCGGCAACGGCGTGCTCCGCTTTTCCGCCATCGGCCGCAATCTCAGCGGCAACCCCTTCGAGCTTCGCCAATTTCCGGCCGATGAGAATCACAGTTGCGCCAAGGCTTGCAAGCTCGTGCGCCGTGCACCGGCCGATCCCGCTGCCGCCGCCGGTGACGATATGCACCTGCCCTTCGAACAGCCTTGCCCGGAACACGCTTTCGTAGCGCTTGTCTTCTCCCATGCGATCCATCCCGGTTCTTGGTTTCTTCCCACGCTACGAAAGGTTGACGTATACGTCAACTTCCTATTGTTAAAGTCAACGGAATGCGCTAGGAAAGTGCGCGTGAAGGCAACCAATGGAGCTTGAGGATGGACTTGGCTGAAGTGGCAGGCGCGATGACGGGACGCATAAGCGGCAAAGCTCCACTCGGAGGAACCCTGAAGTTCGATCTGGGAAGCGATGGCTGCCTGTTCGTAGACGGCACGGGCGCGGACAACACCGTCACCCTCAACAAGAACGAACCCGCCAATTGCACCATCGTCATGAGTTCTGAGGATTTCGACGATCTGATCCATGGCCGCCTTCAGCCCACAGCCGCTTTCATGCAAGGCAAAATGAGGGTCGACGGCGATATGGGCCTCGCCATGAAGCTGGGGCAGCTCGTTTAACAAAGCAGCCGTAACCGGTACAAGCACTTGAAATCAGCACCTGAGACCGGCTCCAAGAAACTCTCCGATCCGGACAGGCTCTATGGAATTGCCGAGCTGGCGAGCGATTTCGGGATCACGGCGCGCGCGATCCGCTTTTACGAGGCGAAGGAGCTTCTCTCTCCTCCGCGCGTGAATGGCGGGCGGGTCTATACAAAACGCGAGCGCGCGCGCCTGAAGCTGATCTTGCGCGCAAAGTCGATTGGCTTCTCGCTCGCCGAAATCAAGCAATTCCTCAATCTTTACGGCGACCGCGGTGAAGGCCGCCCGCAGCAGGTTGCGTTCGTCGCGGACCGCTCCGCCACGCTCATCGGAGAGCTTGAGCAAAAACAGGCCGATATCGCGGCGACGCTCCAGGAATTGAGAGAAATCCGGCAGCAATGCCTGCGCTATTTGAGTGAAAGCGGCGCGGCGTGCGCGCTGCCGGACACCGCCCCAAGAAGCCGCCGGGAGAAGGCGCACAAACAACAATCGTAGTTGGTGAGGACAAACCATGTTACCGCGGACATTGTTTTCTGAGGAGCACGAGCTTTACCGCGAGCAGGTGCGCAAATTCATCGAGCGCGAGGTCGCGCCGCATCATGCACAATGGGAGAAGCAATCCATCGTGCCGCGTTCCGTCTGGCTTGCGGCCGGCGAAACCGGCCTGCTTCTGCCGGCCATCCCCGAAGAGTATGGCGGGGGCGGCGGCGACCGGCTGCACTCAGCCATAGTAATGGAGGAGCTAGCGCGCGTTGGCGCCACAGGACCCGGCTTCTCGCTGCATTCCGATATCGTGGCGCCCTACATCCTGAACTATGGCACCGAGGACCAAAAACGCCGCTATCTGCCGCGCATGGCGAAAGGCGAGATTATCGGCGCCATTGCCATGACCGAGCCCGGCGCCGGCTCCGATCTGCAAGGGGTGCGTACAACCGCGGTGCCCCGCGGCAACGGCTATATCCTGAACGGCCAGAAGACATTCATCACCAACGGCCAGAACTCCGATGTAGTCATCACCGTGGCGAAGACCGATCCGTTGCAGGGGGCCAAAGGCATCACGCTGTTTCTTGTCGATGGGGGCCTGCCGGGCTTCTCCAAAGGCCGCAACCTCGAAAAGCTCGGCATGCACGCGCAGGACACTTCGGAGCTGTTTTTCCAGGATGTCGAGCTTTCCGGCGATTCCCGCCTTGGCGCGGAAGGAGAAGGCTTCGTCCTCCTCATGAAAGAGCTTGCCTGGGAGCGCCTGCAAATCGCGATCACAGGCATTTCCGCCGCCGAGGCCGCGCTCCAATGGACGATCGGGTATGTGCGCGAGCGCAAGGCCTTCGGACGCACGATTTTGGATTTTCAGACCACGAAGCATAAGCTCGCCGAGCTTAAAACCGAAGTCCAGGTCGGCCGCACCTTCGTCGACCGCTGCCTCCTGCAGATGATGGACTCCGAACTCGATGCCACCACGGCGGCCATGGCGAAATATTGGATCACCGATCTTCAATGCAAAGTGATGGACGCCTGCCTGCAGCTGCACGGCGGCTATGGCTACATGCTTGAATACCCAATCGCACGCGCCTATGCGGACGCGCGTGTCCAGCGCATTTACGGCGGTACGAACGAGATCATGAAAGAGCTGATCGCCCGCGCCCTATAGCCTCAACTGTCATGGCCGGGCTTGACCCGGCCATCCACGGGACCGGGAATGTCAAGTTACTTTGTATACATTCTGGCGAGCAAGCGAATCGGAACTTTGTATATTGGCGTAACAAACGATCTGATCAGGCGCGTCTTTGAACACAAACAGGGAACTGCGAGTCAATTCACAAAGAAGTATGGGGTTTCTAACCTTGTCCACTTGGAGATCTTAACCTCGCCTCAAGACGCTATTCAACGCGAAACGAGCCTGAAGCGATGGCCGCGAAAATGGAAGATAGACCTGATCGAAAAAGATAATCCGGAATGGATCGATTTATTTGAGAAGCTGATCTGAGAGCAAAAATGGATGGCCGGGTCAAGCCCGGCCATGACGAAGGGTCGATAGGGAGGAGTGAACGATGGCAGACGCTTATATTTTCGATCACGTGCGCACCCCGCGCGGGAAAGGCAAGAAGGACGGTTCGCTGCATGAGGCGACGCCCGTGCGCCTCGCCTCGCAAATGCTGCAAGCGCTCCGCGACCGCAATAGCGGTCTCGACACGAAGCAGGTGGAGGATGTGATCCTCGGTTGTGTCATGCCGGTTGGCGAGCAGGGCGCGAATATTGCGCGGACGGCCGTGATGGCGGCGGGCTACGACGAAAGCGTGCCGGGCGTGCAGGTCAATCGCTTCTGCGCGTCCGCCCTCGAAGCCGTGAACATGGCGGCGGCGAAAGTCATGTCCGGTCAGTCGCCGATGGCTATCGGCGGCGGCGTCGAATCCATGAGCCGCGTGCCGATGGGGGCCGACGGCGGGGCTTGGCCAGTCGATCCGGCCGTCGCCATCCCCACCTATTTCGTGCCGCAAGGCATCAGCGCCGATCTGATCGCCACCAAATACGGCTTCAGCCGCGACGATGTGGATGCCTATTCGGTCGAAAGCCATAAGCGGGCCCGGCAGTCTTGGGAAGAGGGCCGGTTTGCGTCGTCGGTCGTGCCGGTGAACGACGTTCTCGGCATTCCGCTTCTGACCCGCGACGAAATGATCCGCGCGGATACCAGCATGCAATCGCTGGGCGCGCTCAATCCGTCCTTCGCCGATATGGGCAAGAATTACGGCTTCGACGGCGTGGCCTTGCAGAAATATCCCGAGATCGAGCGTATCGACCACGTGCACACGCCGGGCAACTCGTCAGGCATTGTGGATGGCGCCGCTGCGGTACTGATCGGCTCGAAAGAAGCCGGCCAGAAAGCGGGCCTCAAGCCTCGCGCTCGCATCAGAAGCTTCGCCTCCATCGGCTCGGAGCCGACCATCATGCTGACTGGCCCAAGCTTTGCCGCCGAGCGCGCGCTCGCCAAGGCCGGCATGAAGAAGGAAGACCTCGACCTTTGGGAGCTGAACGAGGCCTTCGCTTCAGTTGTGCTGCGTTTCATGGATGTGCTGAACATCCCGCACGATAAGATCAATGTGTGCGGCGGCGCGATTGCCATGGGCCATCCGCTGGGGGCGACCGGCGCGATGGTGCTCGGCACGCTGCTCGACGAGATGGAGCGGCG
>JBKQIH010000170.1:0-8046 GCA_052148445.1 Rhodomicrobium sp. | reverse complement strand
ATTGCGCGATGAGCTGCTTTTAGCGGCTCCACATCTTTTGTCCATTTCCGAAACCCGTCTTCCCTGATTGCGCAGCGGCGGAGGCATACGCCCCGCGACCGCCCGGACATCCCGGCGATAATCGCGCGCGAGATCCCAACATTGACCCAGACTACTTTCGACGCGTTCGGTCTTTCCGAACCTATCCTCCGCGCTTTGCGCACTGAAAACTTTGTAACGCCGACCCCGATTCAAGGCAAAGCCATTCCGATCCTTCTCGAAGGCGCGGACCTGATGGCCATTGCGCAGACGGGGACCGGCAAAACAGCGGCCTTCGGCTTGCCGCTCTTAGAGAGAATCGCCGCATCGGGCGCACCTGTTCCGCCTA
The DNA here is from genome assembly GCA_052148445.1 of Rhodomicrobium sp. Classification (GTDB taxonomy): domain Bacteria; phylum Pseudomonadota; class Alphaproteobacteria; order Rhizobiales; family Rhodomicrobiaceae; genus Rhodomicrobium. Next base: position 7,679 of record JBKQIH010000170.1, on the reverse strand, counting down.
AGACGGTGCAGGCGCTGATCCTCGTGCCTACAAGAGAGCTGGCGTTGCAAGTCAACGCGAGCCTCGCCGGATTCGCGCGGCACCTGAAACTGCGGCACGCTATCGTTATCGGCGGGGTCAAAATGTCCCCGCAGACGCGCCAGCTCGCTCATGGCGTTCATGTGCTGGTGGCGACTGCCGGCCGGCTGATGGATCATTTGCGCGAAGGCAACGTCAAGCTCGACCGCGTATCGATGCTCGTACTCGACGAGGCCGACCGCATGCTCGACATGGGCTTCATCAACGACGTGCGGAAAATCGCAAGCCTGTTACCGAAAACGCGGCAATCGGCCATGTTCTCGGCAACGATGCCGCCCGAGATCGCCAAACTCGCCAACCAAATCCTGCACAACGCCGAGCGCGTGCAAATAGCGCCGTCGGGCACAACCGCCGGGCGCGTAACTCAGAACGTGATTTTCGTCGAAAAGGCCGGCAAACTGCGCCTGCTCCAGGAACTCCTCGGGGATCCCGCCGTTTCGCGCGCCATCGTGTTCACACGCACGAAGCGCGGAGCGGACCGCGTTGCGACCCAAGCCGCCAAGGCAGGCGTCGTTGCCGAGGCTCTGCATGGCAACAAATCGCAGAATGCGCGCCAGCGTGCGCTCGCGCGGTTTTCATCGGGTCAGGCCCGCGTGCTGGTGGCAACCGACATTGCCTCGCGCGGCATCGACGTGGACCAGGTGTCTCACGTCATCAATTTCGAAATGCCGGACGAGGCGGAGACGTATGTCCATCGCATCGGACGCACCGCGCGCGCGGGCTCGGAGGGCGTGGCGGTCTCGTTCTGCGACGCTGGCGAGCGCGGCACACTGCGCGCCATCGAAAAACTCACCGGCCAGCCGCTGATCGTGCTCGGCTCTGCGGCAGGTTCCGCGGAGATTGCACAAGAGCCGCGCGCCGCGAACGACCAAGCGCAAGCGAAAAAGGCTAAACCCGCGAGGCGGCGCCCGATGAAGGAAGCGACGGACGGCGGCGCCAAGCCGGCGCCTAGAGCGAGGGCGCAAAAGCGGTCCACGCTGCCTTCGGGAACGGTCAAATGGTTCAACGAGGCCAAGGGCTTCGGCTTCGTCGAGCAGGACGGCGGCGGCAAGGACGTGTTCGTCCATATCAGCGAGACCGAGCGCGCCGGCCTCGGCATCCCCCGCGAAGGTCAGCGGGTGAGCTTCGATCTCGAACGCGACGAGCGCGGCCGGCTTTCGGCCAGGAATTTGCGCACGGACTGATGCCAGCATCGTCATCGCGAGGCGGCGTGTGCCGCCGTGGCGATCCAGTGCAGCATCCGTAACTTAGCCTGGATTGCTTCGCTTTGCCCGCAATGACGGCGATCCCGGATGAGAGAGCGATGCTTTAGGGGGCTTCATGTGCGGGGCGGTTTTCGTTAAGCTGCCCCATGACCCACGCGAAGCCTCTCTTTCCATCCTACACGCGGCTTGAGCATTTTGCCGACACTTGCGTGCATATAGCGAGCCTGCTGTTCAGTGGTGCCGCTACCGTTATTCTCCTCGCGACGGCGGCTGGAAGGCTGCCTGCCAAAGATATCGCCGGCCTCATTGTGTACTGCATCGGCCTTATCGGCATGTTCGCCGCATCGGCCGCCTACAATCTCGTGTCGCAGCGCGATCTCAAGGACGTCCTCCGGCGGCTCGACCACGCCGCCATATTCGTCATGATTGCGGGCAGCTACACGCCCTTCGCCCTTGTGGTGGGCGGCCGCGCGGGTCAAACCATGCTGGCCGCAGTCTGGGCCATCGCGGCCGTGGGCATCGCGATCAAGCTGCGCTTTCCCCGGCGCCTCGACAAACTTTCGGTCGTGCTGTACCTCGCCCAAGGCTGGATCGTGCTGTTAGCCATCGATCCGATTGTGGCGTCCTTGCCGGGCGACGCGCTTTGGCTGCTGCTGGCGGGAGGTATCGTCTACACGCTCGGCGTGCCGTTCCACCTCATGGAGTGGATGCGCTTTCATAATGTGATCTGGCATGCCTTTGTGTTGGGTGGCGCCGCCTGCCAATTCGTTGCGATCAAGGGCGCGGTCATGCCTTCCTGATCCGCAGGCTTCGAAAGCTGTGAAGTGGCGGCCTCACTGCTTCAGTTAACGCAATGGACAAGGACCGGAGGCTAATGGAAATGGTAAAAGTTATCGTTTAAATACTTAACGATGTCCTGCGTCTCGATTGCGGAAAAGCTCGTATCGGCGGCATGACTGCAGCGGTCCACTTGCTTTTCCAACGCATCCAAAGACCGGATCCTATGGTCCTTGCGGGAATAGACGCCAGTGTCGTGGCATCGCGTGCAATGAGCATCGGCCAAGCGCTTCCCGCTGGCGTTGTCGCCCGGCAACGCGGCGGCGTAAGCGCCCGGCGTCAGCAGGATCGTGAGCGATGCGCACAGAATTCTCATCATGACTTGCCTCCTGCGGTTGGCATAAGCCTAACACAAGATGCGGCGTCAAACATCGAACAATGACTGCTCCAAGCCCGTGGCGTTCGTTCTGGCGTGCCTCGAACGGGTATAATAACATTTCTATTTGTCTTTGGCCGCAGGGGGTTGGACTCTCCGTTCGGAAAATGCCGCAACCGCTTGACCTCCAGCTGCGGAAGTCGCTAGGGAACCAACGATGATCTCGAATTTTAAACGCCGCTGGGTAATAGTCCACCCCAATTGTTGGCAGCTTCCGGTCCCAGGTCAGCCCAAGCGCCGCCAATATGAACGCCCAAATACGCCCCTGACTAATTCACAGGGAAATCAGCAGGCGCATCCTTGTAGCTAGATCTGGGTGCGGCAGCTGGTTTCGCTAAGACTGGAAGCTAGCCAAGCGCATCTCCTCATAGAGCGAAGTGGCCCAATTATCACAGTTGCGAAGCAAATATGTGCACAACCTTGCAAGCATGGGCGACGCTGCGATAGTTTGCCACCTGGTATCGATCTGGCGCGTTTGAGCGACTTTGCTTTACCACGGCGATGGAGGCTTTGCGGTTTCAGGATTTTCTGCTGAGTCCCTGTTAACCCCCCCGGCGGTGTTTGAATTTCACACATCCCGGAACAAGGTTTGACGAAGAGGCAGTGGCGAATCGGCCCCGTGAGGGAAGCGGCAATGGTTTTTGCGGGAGAGCGCGGCCCCACTGGGATTGTGAGACGTGGCGTCTAATTGCGACAAATTAGTATACAGGCCGGACATCGATGGCTTAAGAGCCGTCGCGGTCTTGGCCGTTGTTTTCTACCACGCCGCGCTGCCGGGCTTTTCTGGCGGATTTGTGGGCGTGGACGTGTTTTTCGTAATTTCTGGCTTTCTTATTACCCAGATTGTCTGGTCAGAACTCGAAGGCGAGAGATTTTCGCTTGTAAATTTTTATGTCCGCCGGATTAAACGCATCTTCCCGGCGCTTTTTGCGGTTTTGATTGTTACCTCAATAGCGGCTTTCTTTCTACTGATTCCTAGGGACTTGAGATCGTTTGGACAATCGCTTAACGCGACTGTCCTTTTCTTTTCGAACTTCTATTGGCTTAAACATACGAACTACTTCTCCGGTCCCACAATCGACAATCCTTTGCTGCATACCTGGTCGTTGGCCGTCGAAGAGCAGTTTTATCTAGTGTGGCCGCTGGCGCTGCTGTTTTTAAGCCGCGTCATACCTGCAAGAAAGGTGCCGCATGTCGTTCTCTTTCTGGCGCTTGTTTCGCTAGTGTTAGCAGAAGCCAGGCTGCCCGATTATCAGAAGGACGCCTTTTATTTCCCCTGGTGCAGAGCTTGGGAGCTTTTGCTAGGAGCTTTGCTTGCCATTTTACCCGCCAATCCGCGGGACCGGCGAGTTTCAGCCGCGCTCGGGATGGCCGGAATTGCCGCAATTGCGCTTGCGGTCATGTTTTTTGATCCTTCCACCAAATTCCCGGGGCTAAACGCCGTGCTCCCTTGCGCTGGCGCGGCTCTGGTCATCGCTGCCGGAAGCGCTTCTAATCCAATGGGCAGAGTGCTTTCTCTTGAACCCATCCGCCAGATCGGGCTTATTTCGTACTCGCTCTATCTGATCCATTGGCCGCTTTTTAGCTATGCGCACCTCTATTTGAACACGCCGCTAACGCTGGGGCCAAGCCTAGCCCTCGTGCTTCTCAGTGTTCTTCTGGCGTACGTGTCCTGGCGCCTCGTCGAGACTCCATTCCGGAGGGGGCAGTTTTCGCGGCGGAAAGTTTTCGCTTCTGCCGCCGCAGCCATGAGCGCTCTCTACCTGGCCGGAGGCCTATACTATTGGAGTAATGGCTTGCCTTTTCGCGCGAGCGAGCAAGTTCTGGCCGCTCAACCTTTGGAAGGCCATTCGTACTGCGGGAGACAGTTAATCCCAGGACTAAAGGGCGGAACGGCATGTGTTTTGGGCGAGGACCATGGCGACGCCTACGATTTTATTCTTTGGGGTGATTCACACGCCGCGCATTACACTCCAGCAATCGCCACCCTAGCCTTGGCTCACCGGCTCTCCGGTGCCGCATTTATTCACGCCGGATGCCACCCCTTCCTCGGCGATACTCACACCACCAGGGAATGCTATGAGTTCAGGGAGATGGTCGCCCGCTGGGTTACAAAAAACCCTGTTAAGGTCGCGGTGCTTGCCGGGCGCTGGAGCACCCACTTCAAAGATTACCGGGGTTTTGTCAAAGATCTGAAACCCTCACAGAACAGCGGTGGCATTGCGAAAACGCTGACTTTTCTCACAGGCAGAGGCATCCAGATTTCGATCCTGGATCAGACACCGACATTTTCGCAAAGCGCCCCGCTCTGCGTCGCGCGTGCGCTTTTTTATGGACGCGATACTGAAAGCTGTGTCGTAGAGCCCGCTTCGCGCTTCCTAACCGAACACAAGGAGCTGGATAACTATTTTGCATACCTGCACAAGGAATATAGTTTTACGGTGGCGAGCGGAGCTGCAGCCATTTGTGACGAGAGATTCTGCCGCGCCCGTAAGGGAGACGCCCTCTTGATGTTAGACAACGACCATTTAACCGAAGCCGGTAGCTTAGTGGTTATGCCTTATCTCAAAATCCCCCTCCTGAACCCGCCCCTCGTTGCCGAGGCCGGGAATGAATAAACAGCCTCGCCTGCCAGTAGAGAGCCCTCCCTTGGCGGTGCTCCTCTTAGTGCAATGCCTATTCCCAAGTGGGCCGCCTTAAAACGTCGCAAGAAATTCCCAGCAACCCGGATTCTGCCGAAGCAGTCCACCGCATATCCCCTCGCTCTTATGCGATTGCTGCTAATGGGAAAATGCCCCAATGATTGCCGCCTTACCTTTATCTGCGGCAAACCTGGCTTAACTAACAAACTTCTGGTTTCGGTCTATTGCGCCCCTGTGGTAAATTGACGCGCTGAAGCTGCGGCTGCTGAATAGCGTAACGGGCAAAACGGGTCGGAAGGAGTTCATCCGCCGATGCCGGGCGGTATGGGCGGTATGGGCGGGATGGACTGCTAGCTTCACGCGGGTCTGCTTAACAGTCAGGGGGGCGTTGCGCGCATACCGTCGGCGGCCCCAGTTCTTACAAACGATACGTGTAGCATATATCTCTATAATGCGTGTGACTTTGACTTGGTCAAAGCTAGTATAGATGTAATACAATAGAGAGATGTGTTTCTTTGTCTTCTGTGCTCATCTATGATGATCTCCAAATCAAACTACAGAAAATATTCGGTGTACCTTCCATTGCCAATGCAATCGATAATTGTCGTCATAGTAACTTTATTGGTATGGCCCTTAGTGGCGAGCAATACCCTATTTTATCTTGGGAAGGACGCTACGGCAAATTGCACCGCGCGACAGTTTCATATATTTGCCGTGCATAGGATATGAAGATTTCGATCATTTATGATCGGCATCCTACGCCGAATCAGCTAACACAACCTTGCCTAAACCTGACGTTAACTAACTCAGTCCACCGTTAAGCCTTCGATAGCAATAGGCGAGTCGAGCATTATGGATTCGAGCATCGAACCGGCACGTCAACTCGTTCGTCTTTTCGGCCGCTCCTATGTCGCGTTCGTTTTTACCCCGGTCGTGCCCATCGTGGATTGGCTCAAACAGATCGACGCAATGCTTTCGCGTTCGCCGGACTTCTTTGTTGGTAAACCGGTAGTGCTCGATCTTTCGGCGGCCGATCTCGACCGGACGGCGATTGTCCATCTCGTCAAAAGCCTCGAGCAGCGAAATATCCGCGTGCTTGGCTTCGAAGGCGTCGACGCTGCTCATCTTGACCTGAGCATGCCGCCTTTACTGACCGGCGGCCGCCATTGTGCGCCCCAATTGACCGTCGCCGAGAAGCGCGAGACTAAGCCTCAGGCGACGTCGCTGGTGCTCGATAGCCCGGTGCGCTCCGGCCAGTCGGTGATTTTCATCGAGGGCGACGTGACGGTGCTGGGGTCGGTCGGCTCGGGCGCCGAAATCGTCGCGGGCGGCTCCATCCATGTCTACGGGACGCTGCGGGGCCGCGCGATGGCCGGGGTCAATGGCAATTCGTCCGCCCGCATCTATTGTCAGAGGATTGAGGCCGAGCTTCTCGCGATCGACGGCTACTACCAGACCACCGAGGATCTGGACGCGAATTTGCGTTCCAAGCCGGTGCAAGCCCGGCTCGAAGGCAAGATCATGAGGATCACGCCGCTCAATTGAATTGTCATTGCAACTATAAACGGAGGTAAGAAATGGCGAAGGTGCTCGTTGTGACGTCCGGCAAAGGCGGGGTCGGTAAGACCACTTCCACCGCAGCGATAGGAGCGGCGCTGGCGCAGGCCGGACAGAAGGTCGTGGCGGTCGACTTCGACGTCGGTCTGCGAAACCTCGACCTTGTGATGGGCGCCGAGCGGCGGGTCGTTTTCGATCTCATCAACGTCGTGCAGGGCGGCGCAAAGCTGCCGCAGGCTCTTATCCGCGACAAGCGGCTGGATAATCTGTGGCTGTTGCCGGCATCGCAGACCAAGGACAAGGACGCGCTGACCGAGGAAGGCGTCGGACGCATCATCGAAGAGCTGCGCGGCAATTGCGATTGGGTTCTCTGCGACAGCCCGGCAGGCATCGAGCGTGGCGCGATGCTCGCCATGCGTTTCGCGGACGAGGCGATCATCGTCACCAATCCAGAAGTCTCCTCGGTGCGCGACTCCGACCGCATGATCGGCATGCTCGATTCGAAGACCGTCAGGGCCGAGAAGGGCGAGCGGGTCGAGAAGCACGTGCTGATCACGCGCTATGATTCCGCACGGGCGGCGCGCGGCGAGATGATCACCATCGAAGACATCCTCGAAATCCTGGCGACGCCGCTGCTCGGGATCATTCCCGAGAGCCAGGATGTGCTGCGCGCGTCCAACGTTGGCTCGCCGATCACGTTAAACAATCCCGCCAGCGCGGCCGCGCGCGCCTATCTTGATGCGACCAAGCGTCTGCTAGGCGAGACAATCCCGATGCTGGTGCCAGGCGAACACAAGGGGCTGATGAACCTGCTGTTGGGAAGGAGGGTTGCATGAGCAAGTGGCTTTTCTCAAGCCGTCCCGAGCCAGCGCCTGCCCCTGCGACGGCGTCGATCGCGCGCGAGCGGCTGCAGATCCTGTTTGCGCACGAACGCGGAGCGCGAGGTCAGCCCGATCTCTTGATGCAATTGCGCGAAGAAATTCT
>JBKQIH010000169.1:0-11501 GCA_052148445.1 Rhodomicrobium sp. | reverse complement strand
CCATGACCGCGGTGAAACGCGGTATCGAAGCAGGCCGCTTGAGGCAGTCCGGGGCGGTTAGCAAGAAGCGAGCGGATGGGAGCCAAATTGTGCGGCTGGTGCAAGGGAGCGAGCGGAATATATCGCTCCAGACGGCTCAGTACTTCTTCGTCAACAAGAACGGGGCGGTCGTAATCCGGGCCTCCGTGCACAACGCGATGGCCTACCGCAACGGGATCGATGCGAAGCTCATCGCGCAACCAAGCTCCTGCCGCCTGCAAGGCCGCCGGCACGTCAGGCACTGTTTCATTCGAATAGGCCTGTTCAACCAAGGTCCTGCCACTGGCATCCGCGGCACGCAATTCGGGCCTGGTTCCGATTCCTTCAACTTTGCCCTTGATTTGGCGCTTTAACCCACGGCTATGGTCAATTTCAAAGACCTGAAATTTAACGCTTGAGGAGCCGGCATTGGCGACAAGGATCGTGTCCATGGGATTAGGCCGCCGGCAATGCCATCGCACGGCGCCGTGCATCGGCGTAAAGGGCGGCAACCGCGCATGACGCCATGCGAGCGCGAAGGGAATCAGCGCGGGAAGTCAGGATGATGGGAACCCTTGCGCCCAGAACAATGCCAGCTGCATCGGCCTTCAAGAGAAAGGTCAGATTCTTCGCAAGCATATTACCGGCTTCGAGATCGGGAACGACTAGGATCTGTGCGCGGCCGGCGACCGGCGATTTTATGCCTTTGATCTCTGCCGATTCCGGGTCGATGGCATTGTCGAAAGCAAGCGGTCCATCGAGAACGCCGCCGGTGATCTGCTCGCGGTCAGCCATTTTGCAAAGGGCTGCTGCGTCGATTGTCGAGGGGATCTTGGTGGTTACCGTTTCGACAGCCGAAAGAATTGCAACTCGTGGCTCCCCCTGCCCGATTTGCGTGTAAAGATCGATGGCATTCTGGACAATGTCGCGCTTGCAATCGAGGTCTGGGAATATGTTGATTGCCGCATCAGTGACGAGCAGCGTCTCTTTATACGTTGGCACATCCATGACGAAGACGTGGCTGATCCGGCGCGCCGTGCGAAGGCCAGACGTCCCCGAGGTAACACTGCGCATCAGCTCATCCGTGTGGAGGCTGCCCTTCATAAGAAGTTCGCCTCTTGCTTCGTGAATGAGCTGAACGCCCTTGGCTGCTGCCGCTTCGCTATGGTCCGCGTCAACAAGCTCGAACGGACCGATGTCCAGCCGGAACTTTTGTGCTACGGCCTCGATCTTCTTCGCAGGCCCAACCAGCACCGGCTCGATGAGACCAGCTCCGGCCGCTTCCAGCGCCCCTCGCAACGAGGACTCATCACAGGGATGAACAACAATCGTTCTTGGCGTGGGCACCTTCTTGGCGCGCGCTATGAGCCGTTCATACTTTGCGTGTGGCGGCTTCTCCAGATTGCCTATGTTCGCGATGCTCATCCTTTGCAGTCCTTCCATTTCCGGAAATGCGAGCGGGGCTTTCCGCGGGGGCGTGCGTCTCCTTCGCCTTATGCTGCTTGCGCGAAGGCTCGGCCTCAACGGCCTCCAGTCCGAAAAGCTGCCGGACCCTCTTCAGCCGGTTCGCGGTTTCCCCGGTGAGTTCCTCGCTAGCCGCTAGCACGTCTTTTATTGCGCCAAACGCCTTGCGGCGCTGGGCGATGTCAGCAGGCAGCAGGCCGGGGATTGCATCGAGGGTAGACTCGGTATCGAGTAGCAACATGTAGAACTGCTCCCGCGCCATAGCTTTGAATTGAGGGAGCGTTAGTCCGGGTTTCTGCCCGGCAAGGCGTATGCGGCGTAAGGCGTTGACGCCCCGTTCATCGACTCTGCCCCTGGCGGAGCCTGCATAAAGCAATCCGCGAATTGTGCATTCAAACAAGCCGCCTTTCCCGATCCGCGCCTTCAGCTCCGCGATGCGGGTTTGTATCAATTCACGGTGCAGGGCGGACTTTGGCGCCTTGCGCTGCGGGCGGTTCGAGGCCGGGTCGACCCCCGCCGCCGCTTGGACAACTGGCGATCCGTAAAACGTAAGAAACATAGATTCAAGCATGCTGTCGCGCAACTTGCCCCAGCTATCGAGGGCGCTGACGGCTTGCTCGGAGATGGTTTTCTGGACAGTTGCGAATGGGTTATCGGAGGATACCGGCGTCCTGTTCTCGCGGACGGTCTGCGCGAGAGCCGGAAGCGCAGCCGCGAGGGGGTTCGCATCGCTGAGCATCTCATATTGCAGACGAAGAGGATGCATCTGCCGCATCCAGTCGGCCATAGCCGGTGTCACCCAGGCCTTGACGAACGGCTGAAGAAAAGTCCGGTAAAGCGCAAGGTTGGCCGCGGAAACTTGGGCCGCGGCCTCGAACATGCGTTCGTCCTCTGGCTCGTGTCCGCCGAGGGCCCGGATATCGTCCAGGGTGCGTTCCTCGCAACGCATGACCCAATCGCCCGAAATAAGATCCGGATTGGGCATGCTTTCAGACTCGCGTTCGAAGCGGGCTTCATAAAGGCCCGGAGGCAGCACATCGATGAGATCGATGTTACTGGAAAATTCGCTGTGCTCTTTCTTGGCCACTCCGCCAGAGACGAAGATGCCAAGATGACCAGCCGTTTCGTGAATTGTATAAACAATCGTCTGCCCGTAGCACCGGATTTCATCGACGTCTTCGTAAAGATCGAGAATCCAGCCAAGTGCCTGTTGCGGCGGCGTGATGTTATCGCCTTTCGAGCAGAATACGACAACGGGTGAACGAATGTTGCGGAGGTCAACCGCTGTCCCGTCGGAGGCCTGCACGCGGCCGGCAGCAAGGTTGTTTCCTATGAAAAGCTCATCGACGATAAACTGGATTTCCTCTGCGTTTAGATTGATATGCCCGCCCCACCAGCGCTCGAATTCCAGATAGCGAGTAGCCTCGGTATCGATCTTTGAATAGAGATTGTAGTTCTTGCTCCAAAGGGTGTTGGCTGGGTTCAGATTCTCGAAGTTCTCTACCAGCCATGCGCCGTCGAACTTGCCGGCTCCCATGTCGCTTGTGAGCGCGGTCAACCAACTCCCTCCAAGCAAGCCGCCTGTGTATCGCATCGGATTTATGCCGCGTATCCCCGCCCAGTACGACAAGGGTGAGCCCGCTATGATAAGCGGCCCGAATAGTTCAGGGCGGATTGCCGCGAGCATCATGATCGCCCAACCGGCCTGGCAATTTCCGATCACACAAGGCTTGCCATCCACTTCTGGATGCAGCGCAATGACCTTTTCAAGGAAGACAGCCTCGGCACGCGCGACGTCTTCGATGGTTTGTCCGGGTACCGGATCAGGCAAGAATCCCACAAAATAGCACGGATGGCCGGCCTTCAAGGCGACTCCGATTTCGCTGTCAGCTTTGAACCCGCCAATGCCTGGCCCGTGCCCGGCGCGCGGATCGACCACGACAAAGGGACGGCGCCCCGGATCGAGGTTTATCCCTTTTGGCGGGATCACCCGCACAAGGGCGTAATTGACCGGACGCTCAAGCGTTCTCCCATCGATTACCAACTCTACCGGATAATCGAGGACATGCGGCGCCGCTTTTGCACGTTGCTCGCGATACCGATTGCCACGCTGCCGCATCGCATCCCAGAACAGGACTTGGCGCTGAGCTGCGTCAGTTATGTAAGCAAGCACGGAAGCAGGTGCTGGGTTCAGGTATCCAAAGCTTGAGCTTGGATCATGGCAGGGAGAAGACATCGGACCTGACCTTTCAAACCGCCGCAATAGTTGACACCAACGTCTCGCCAAGCTTTGATAAATGTCAAAGCAATACGCTTTATTGATGCAACAATAAAGATCAGGAGTTAAAATAGAAGGCATATTATTTTTGCGATAAAGGTTATTTTAGCGGCACAAATATTTTTGTCGTGTTTTATTACGCTTTCATTAATTATAATTATATTGGCGTAATAGTAAAATAACTGTTTTTCGTAACGGTATTAAAGCAATTCAAGAGCTTAGTTTGCTTAAGGTGAAGCAGCGAACGTGGTGGTGCGTACATGACCGTAATAGCCGACGATTTGCTACCTAAGGCGACTGATGCATTGCTGAAAGTGGCCGAAGCAGAAGTGGCGAAAGCTGAGGAGCGGAAACGCGCAGCAGCTGCTGCGGAAGCTGAGAAAAAAGCGCTGATAGATCAGCTCCAAAAGCCATCTGGAGTTTCCGAGGATGAAGGGATCAGGCGGGCCGCAGCTATTATCGGACGCGCGGTCGAGAATGGGCTCACGGAAGTGCAGGTCTACCGGTTTCCCAATGCACTGTGCACTGACCATGGGCGCGCGATCAATCAAAGCGAGCCTGGCTGGGAAAACACCCTGACAGGCCTACCGAAGGAGATGTTTCAGCTCTGGCAAAACCACCTGAAGCCGCGCGGCTACAAGATCCGGTATCAGATCGTCGATTTCCCGGGCGGCATGCCTGGGGACATTGCCATAACCCTCAGCTGGCGTTGATCGCGCTGAATGCTCTGAGCGGCATTGACACTTGAAGTCACCTTCAACGGCAAGCATGGAGGCAAAATTGCGTTCTGCGTTTCTCCCGCTCCTAGCTGTTCCGCTCCTCACGCTGATACCCGCGGCGGCGCAGCAGCCATCCAGCACTGCAGTTCCAGTTACGACCGTCGTCGCCGAGTCGCGGCCCGTTTCGAAGACGAAAGACTTCGTTGGCCGGATCGAAGCCGTGGAACGCGTCGAAGTGCGCGCCAGGGTTACTGGCTATCTGGAAGCGATCTTGTTTAAGGAAGGGGAACTCGTCAAAGAGGGGCAGCCGCTCTATCGCATAGAGCCCGATCTTTTTACCGCGGCCGTGGAGCAAGCCCAAGGCGCTCTTGAGGGCAGCAAAGCATCGAAGACGCTGACCAAGGTCGAACTCGACCGCGCTAAGCAACTCCTGTCTTCCAGCTACGGGACGCCTCAGAAGCGAGATCAGGCGCTGGCGGCCGACGAAAACGCCGCCGCGAACATATTGACCGCGCAGGCAAACTTGGACACTGCCAAAATCAATCTCGCCTATACCGACATCAGGTCCCCGATCACAGGAAAAATCAGCCGGACAAAGATTACCAAGGGGAACGTCGTCTCCCCTGACAGCGGTGTCTTAACGACCGTCGTCAGTGAGGATCCGATGTACGTCGTCTTCCCGGTCAGTCAGCGCGAGTTCCTCGAAGTTAAGCGCGATGAAAACGCCGCTGATCGTAACCAAATACAGGTTACGGTCCGCTTCTCCGATGGGAGCGTCTACGATGAGAAGGGGCGCATCAATTTCGTGGATGTCAGCGTCGACAAGGCAACCGACACGGTCATTGTCCGCGCCACAATTCCCAATCCCGACGACATCCTGATCGACGGGCAGCTCGTCCGCGTCAATATCGATTCAGGCGCGCCGCGGGAGAAAATTGTCATCCCTCAATCGGCATTGATCGCGGATCAGCAAGGCCCTTATGTCTTTGCGGTCGAGGACGGCAAAGCCGTAGTCCGGCGCGTGAAGCCTGGCGAGGAGGTTGGCGCCAGCGTCTCCATCGATTCAGGATTGAAAGCTGGCGAACAAATTATCGTAGAAGGGATACAGGGGGTAAGGCCCGGCGCGCCCGTGCTCGCTTCGCCCATGCCGCCCGAAGCAAGGAGTTAGGCCGTGCTGTCCTCGATTTTTGTCGACCGGCCAAGGCTTGCGATTGTCATCGCAATAGTCACTACAATTGCAGGCGCGCTATCCCTCCTGGTCATCCCCGTAGCGCAATATCCAGATGTCGTTCCGCCGCAAGTTTCGGTCACGACAACCTATCCCGGTGCGTCCGCGGCCATCGTCGATGCCACGATTGCCCAGCCAATCGAGGCTCAGGTCGTTGGCGTCGACAAGATGATCTATATGAAGAGCGTCAGCGGCAATGACGGCAGCTACACGCTGACCGCTTCATTCGAGCTAGGCACGAACCCTGACATCAATACCGTCAACGTAAACAACCGCGTCCAGGTCGCGCTTTCGAAATTACCGCAGGACGTGCAGAAACAGGGCGTCACGGTCAAGAAAAAATCCTCGGCCCTGCTTGGCGTTATCGCGTTATACTCTCCCAAGGGAACCCACGATCCGCTCTTTATCTCCAACTATGCCACCATCAACATCATCGACCAGATCAAGGCGACTCCCGGTGTCGGAGATGCGACTCTATGGGGCCCCCAGGATTACGCAATGCGGGCCTGGGTGCACACCGATAAGCTCACAGGATTAGGGCTCACCACCGGCGATGTTATCAACGCCATTCAAGCCCAGAACGTTCAAGCCGCCGTCGGCCGCATCGGGGCGAGGCCGGTCTCAAACGATCAAAGGCTGCAACTGAACATTCAGACGAAGGGGCGTTTGAGTTCGGCCGCCGATTTCGACAACATCGTGATCCGTACCAATCCGGATGGTTCGGTGCTCCGGCTTAAGGACGTGGCGCGCGTAGAACTTGGGGCTGCAAACCTGGACCGGGAAACGCGCCTTAATGGGAAGCCGGCGGCGGCTCTCGCGATCTACCAGACGCCGGGCGCCAACGCGCTTTCTACGATGAAATCTATTCAGACTCAGATGGCGGAACTCGCAATAAGCTTTCCTGAGGATCTCGCATGGAAGGTGACTTACGATCCCACCACGTTCGTTACCGCCACTGTCCACGAAGTTCTAAAGACGTTGGTTGAAGCGTTCATATTGGTTGTTCTCGTGGTTTTTCTTTTTCTCGGCAGCTTTCGCGCCACCTTAATTCCGTCCATAGCCGTTCCTGTAAGTCTGATAGGGGCGTTCATTGTCCTATACGTCATCGGTTACTCAGCAAACTCTGTTTCCTTGCTTGCCGTCGTGCTGGCAATTGGCATTGTGGTCGATGACGCGATTGTCGTCGTCGAGAATGTCGAACGCGTCATGGAGGAGCACCCTGACCTCACTCCAGCGGAAGCAACCAAGCAGGCGATGCGGGAGATCACTGCGCCGATCATCGCAATCACTCTGGTGCTCTTGTCGGTCTTCGTACCGGTTGCATTCATTCCAGGCATCTCAGGTGAGCTTTTCCGCCAATTCGCCGTGACCGTCGCGGTCGCGATGTTCCTGTCTGCGATCAATGCATTGAGTCTTTCACCCGCACTCTGCGCAATTCTGTTGAAGCCCCATCACGGGCCGAGGCGCGGCATTATCGGGGTTGTCATGCGTTTCATCGACCGCGTCCGCGACGCCTATGGCGCCGCTGTGGCGCGACTCGTTCGCATCTCCATTATTGGGCTCGTCCTTGTCGCCGCTTCCATGTTTGGCGTCGTGGCTCTTTCCAAGATCACACCCACAGGTTTTCTTCCCGAGGACGATCAGGGCGCCTTTTTTGTCGTGACGCAGCTCCCTGGCGGCGCGTCGGTCGCCCGTACCTCTGAGATCGTGCACAAAGCCGAGCACATTATCGCTCAGGAAAAAGCGGTCGCGGACTACACCTCGATTATTGGCTTGAACTTTATTGACAATTATTCCCAGCCCAATTCAGCTTTCTTCGTTGTGACGCTTAAACCGTTCGAAGAGCGCAAAGGAAAAGATGAAGGCGCGAACGCCATTATCGCCCGGCTCAATACGAAGCTCCGGGAGATTCAGGGCGGCGGTGTCGTGCCTTTGCCGCCTCCACCGATCATCGGCCTCGGCACGGGCGGCGGCTTCACCTATGTGCTCAAGGACCTGAAGGCCGGCGATCCGAAGACCCTCGCGCAAGTGCTTCGCGGCCTGCTCGTCGCTGCTAACCAAGATCCAAAGCTCAACCGTGTTTTCAGTACATTCTCGGCCACCGACCCTTCCATTTATCTCGATATCGACCGCGATAAGGCGCAGGTCCTCGGTGTGCCGCTGAGTTCGGTGTTCCAGGCCCTTCAAGCGTCGCTTGGCGGTTTCTACGTCAATGACATGAATCTGTTCGGTCGCACATGGCAGGTCCAGGTGCAGGCCGAAGCTTCCGACCGGTCGAGCATCGACGATATTTATCGGATCAACGTCCGCAACGGCGAAGGCAAGATGATTCCGCTTCGCAGCTTGGTCGAGCCGCGAGTGATCGTCGGACCGCCTGCGCTGATCCGCTATAACAACAAGCGCGCCGTTACCGTTCAAGGGACGCCGGCGCCGGGAGTGTCGTCCGGGCAAGCCTTGGCCACCATGGAGGCCGTAGCTGCGCGCACGCTCCCTCAAGGTTTCGCTGGTGAATGGACGGATACCGCTTTCCAGGAGAAGCGGGCCGAAGGCAAAACCGGCATGATCCTAGGCTTCGCCCTGCTCTTTGCCTATCTTTTCCTTGTCGCCCTTTACGAAAGCTGGATTATTCCCGTGCCCGTCCTGCTTTCGGTCGCCATCGGCGTGCTGGGCTCCTTTGTTGCCATCCTCACAGGCCGGCTCACGCTCGACCTCTATGCGCAGATCGGCATGGTCGTTCTCATCGGCCTCGCCGCGAAGAACGCAATCCTTATCGTCGAGTTTGCGAAAGAGAAGCGCGAGCACGGTGTGCCGCTGTTGGAAAGCGCGATCGAAGGCGCCCGCCTGAGGTTCCGCCCGGTGATGATGACATCGCTTGCTTTCATATTGGGGCTTTTTCCGCTGGTTATCGCAACAGGCGCCTCTGAACTCGCAAGGCGCGGCGTTGGAACCCCGGTCTTTGGCGGCATGCTACTGGCGTCTTTCCTCGGAATTTTCGTTATCCCGCCGCTTTATGTGACCTTCCAATGGATAGCAGAGCGTTTGAAGGGACGTCCCCCGGAGCGCTTGGAGCCTGCCGGACAACTCAAAGAGGCGCGTACCTCGGGACACCTTTCACCGGGGCCTGCAGAGTAGGGTAGCGGTTTAGCCGTACTGCCCGCTAAAGAAGGGCTTTAGGTTGCCGGATTGCAAGCGAAGGCGATGTGTCAGGTTCAGTATTCTTGCGCGACCCACTTTCGCTCCTTCAAGGCCTCTTGATCTTGGTACTTGCCTTTGTTCGACCGCATTGGCAGATCAACCTTTGCCACCTCAGGTTTCCTGTAGGGGATGAGGCTTAGAATGTGTGAAATGCAATTGAGCCGGGCACGGCGCTTGTCGTCGGACGGAACGATATACCAGGGCGCGTGCCCAGTGTCCGTCTTTTCCAGCATCATGTCCCGGGCGAGCGAATAATCATACCAGCGCCGGTACGATTCGAGATCCATGGGGCTAAGTTTCCATTGTCGAAGTGGATCGTTAATGCGGGCAAGAAAGCGGCGTTCTTGCTCATCTTTCCCTACTTCAAGCCAGAACTTGATCAGCTGGATGCCGCCATCAACGATGTATTTCTCGATCTCTGGACAAAGCTCCAAAAAACGTTGGTGCTGCTCCGCCGTGCAGAAGCCCATGACGTACTCCACGCCGGCGCGGTTGTACCAGCTGCGGTCGAAGATAGCGACTTCGCCGGCTGCGGGGAAATGCTCGATATAGCGCTGCATGAACATTTGCGTTTTTTCGCGGTCGGAGGGAGCGGGGAGCGCGACCACCCGAAATACACGGGGGCTTACGCGTTCGGTAAGTGCCTTGATCGTTCCGCCCTTTCCAGCGGCGTCGCGCCCCTCGAAAATGATAATAATGCGGGCTCCCGCGGTCTTCACCCACGTTTGGACATGGCAGAGTTCCACTTGCAGCTGTCGAAGCTGGCCGTCGTAATCCTTGCGTTTCATTTTCGGCTTGGTTTCACCTGACAGTTTCTTTGTCATGGCGTTTGCCCTCTGCTTGAGGCGCTCGAACGCGATTTTGGCCGTTACGGGCGCTTTGCCTTTTTTTCCTGGCAACTACGATCCACTTTTTCTTTCAGATAAGGGGGGTATAGCGGGTTAGTGAATCGTTGCGGAGGAGAATGCTAAGGCTTGATCCGAGCCTACCGCACAAAATTTCCGATAAGAAGGTAAATTGCTCGTTGCTCCAGGACGACCTGCTTGAAAAGCAGGTGTTTGTGGGATCTGTCCGCGGAGGTAACCTTTTGATTTAGAGCATTTATCGTCACAGAATATCGCAAGTTTCAGGATCGAGTATGTAATACCGCCGCGCCTAAGCATTGACCTGTGGAATCCAGGGGTAGGAGCATAACGACTTAATCCGCCCCGCCTCAGCTACGAGCCTGTTCCAGGCGACGCAGGTGGCGTCAGCGATGGCGTCGTAATCAACTAGCAGGCGGTGCGAGAGGAAGCGTTCCTTGAGATAAAGCCACACACGCTCGACCGGGTTCAGCTCGGGCGAATAGGATGGCAGCGGAATGAGCGTGATGTTGGCCGGAACGGCGAGGGCCTTCGAGCCGTGCCAGCCCGCCCGGTCGAGGATCATCGCCGCATGTTCGTCTTCGCCCAGCGTCTCAGCGAAGCGATCGAGGAACTCTTGCATCGCCGCCGTATCGGCATAAGGCAGCACCAGCGCGAAGGCGTTATCGCTGCCCGGTTCGACGGCGGCGAAGATGTAGGCGAAGGTGAAGCGCTTGTCGCAGAGGCCCGGCGGGCGTTCGCCGCGCTTCCACCAGATATGGCAGACGCGCCCTTTCTGGCCGATGCGCGCCTCGTCCTGGAAAAACAGCCGGACGCGCTTGCCTTTATGCGTACACTGAATTTCCTGCAGAAGCGCGGAGCCCCTTTTTAAAGGCCTCTGCTGCGGCCGGGTTTTTTTGCGGGTGGCTTGGCCTCGCCTTCTGCCTGGAGAAGCCCAGCCGCCTTAGGAGCCGGCCCATCGAGCTAGGATGGAAAGTCTTGCCGAAGCGCGTTTCGCACATGCGCACGAGATCCTCGCGCGTAAAGGCCGATAGTCCATCCGCCTCGGGATCGGGGCCCGCCAGCAAGATGCGCATCAGCTCGGCCTGCTCCTCCGGTTCCAGCCGAGGCGGGCGTCCATCGCTCCAACAATCATAGAGCCCTTCCAAGCCATGCGCATTATAACGGATCACCCACAGTCCCTTAAGGTCTGCCGATCCATGCCAGCCGCTTCGGCGGCCTCCTTGCGGCTCATGCCCGAAAGCGCATTAGCGATGGCCAAAAGCCGCCGCGCCACGCGCGTATTGGCCTCGGCCTTGGCCAGCTGGCGTAAGACCGCCGCGCTCCGGTCCCTGTGTATCGTTAGTGCCGTCATGATGCCCTCCATCCGAATCACCGGACGAGCGAATCATGATCCCCATCGTCAGGGAATCGCACCGGCGCAACAGGAGTCACTATTTCCGCACGGCGGTATAAAACATGTTTCGTACCCTTAATCACTGATATAGCTGATGAATTTCCCGTAGAGAAACTGCCTTATTCAAATCGATATGTAAAACAAAGTGCGTGCTTCTAAAGCGGTTCCCGATTGCTCTTATATTACGCATATCCGGCCTGACAGTCTTTCCTCCGTAAGCGGTGCTCCGAGGCCCTTGTTGTTTCCGTAGCGGGGTAATGGCGGATCGTTTACCACCGCCTTATGCAACGGACAGTGCACTTTTCTGACGTCAGATCTGACGACCCAAGGCCGGTCACGC
>JBKQIH010000168.1:0-11604 GCA_052148445.1 Rhodomicrobium sp. | reverse complement strand
GATGAGCGGAATCGTTGAAATCGCGCGAAAAATCGACATTCCTGACCCTTGCTGACGCGCTGCTGATGGATCACTCTCGCTGTCTTGAGCTGTTGTTGCTTGACACGCGCTCGCAGCTGGCTGGAGTGATTATGGGATACGAGATCGACCATATCTTCGTGTTGACCGAAACGGACGCACCTTGCGCCGGGGCATTGCTACGGCTCGGGCTTACGGAAGGACCACCGAACCGGCATGCGGGTCAGGGCACTGCAAATCGGCGTTTCTTCTTCGACAACGCAATGCTGGAATTGCTATGGGTTGAAAGCGTTGATGAGGCGAGCAATCCAGCCGTGTGGCCTCTACGGCTTGCGGATCGTTGGATTGAGCGTTCGACTACTGCGTCCCCCTTCGGCATCTGCCTCCGCCCGAGCGATGCAGACACCGTCCTGCCGCCGTTTGGGTCTTATGAGTATCGGCCTTCCTTCTTCCCTGAAGGGTTAACGGCGCATATCTGCCAAGGCACATCGCTGGCCGAACCGCTCTGGTTCTTCATTGCCCCCTCGCGCCTGCCGCAGGTATTGCCTTCGCATCGGGGTCCAGCGTCCCTGCATCGGATTGGAGTTCAAAGCATCACGGAGGTAACGATTACCCTTCCAGGGACTCCGTCTTCTGTGGGGAATGCCGCAGCCGCCGCATGTGGCGTTGGGGTAAAAATCGGCGCAGAGCACCGTCTCCGCATCGTGTTCGACGGAGGGCGCAAGGGATGTACTCACAACTTTGATTGCCAGTTGCCGATGGAATTTTGCTGGTAGCGCGATCTTATGCCAATGGTCGAGGATCGTCTGGAATTGGCCCGTTTGACCATTTTTCGCGGTTGCGACAATTCCTTCGGCCCCCGGAGGTGAAGCGGCCTCGTTGGTATCTTGGACAAAATCTCGGCCCCGGTCTCGGATCGGTCTAACGGGACCAGGCGGGCCCAACTGTACCCGGACAGCCGCCGAACTCTGTCAATTGTTATGAATGGGCCTAGAGCCTATCCGCTTTTGATGGAATCAAAAGCGGGCTCTAAGTTTTTGTTTTTCCGTGCTTCTTACCAAAAAACCGATTTACGCTTTTCCGGAAGCACTCCAGCGCAAGGCTGACGCGGAACAGCGCGGTTGCATTTTTGGAAAGCGCGCCACTTCCGGTTTTGGCCCGAACAGGGCTTCGCCATCCAGGCCGCCACGAGAGTGAAGGAGGCCTGCGCAAACCGGCAACGATTTTGGTAGCGCCGGGGCGTGGTTAAGTTCGACTTGGTGAACGGGGGTGGACTTTTATTTATTCCCGCCGCGAAAATCGTAATTTTTCGCGTTTTCACCTGCAAAAGCTGCATCCAAAAAGTCCGTTAAACATAGATTCTTGCTCGCGTTAACTACAAAACCTAATCTGCGATTGCCGGCGGCCGCCGATACAACTTGAACACCTCTTGCTATGCCCTCAGTATTTCTTTTGTTTTATCAACACGTTGAGCGGAATTAAAACTTTGGCAAGGCGCTTTTCCCTACCATACCGCCTCAGGGAAACAGCGGCCGGTACCTATGTACTTCTTCGAAATCGTAAACGCACCTCACAACCGGGCAACACCGAATATATTTGGATGTAAAACCCGCGCCTTTCCATCGGCGGCGCCCGGCCGTTGCCGCAAGCTCTTTCTAGGAGGCGCAACTCTAATGCCCCTCGAAGGCCAGCACCACATGAGCGCGGACGCCATAATCGCGCTCAAGCCGGGCAACGCCGCCAAGCTCGGGCAAATCGATCACGAAGGCAGCGCCCGCCACCTCGCCGCCCAAGCGCCGGATCAGCTTCACCGCCGCCTCGACCGTACCGCCCGTCGCAATCAGGTCGTCCACGATCAGCACGCGCTCGCCGGGCTGGACTGCGTCCTCGTGCATCTCGATGATGTCGGTGCCGTATTCGAGCTGGTAATCCTGGCCGACGGCGCGCCATGGCAGCTTGCCCTTCTTGCGGATCGGAATGAAGCCCGTGCCGAGCCGGTCCGCCACCGCGCCGCCGACGATGAAGCCGCGCGCCTCGATGCCCGCCACCGCGTCTATGCGCTCATTGTGGAAGGGAGCGGCCAGCCGCCGGATCGCTGCGCGAAACCCGTCGGCGTGGCCGATAAGCGTCGTGATATCGCGGAACATGATGCCGGCCTTGGGGTAATCCGGAATGGTCCGTACCAACGCCTTCAAATCGATATCGCCGTCTTTCATCGGTCTTCCTCCACGGGCTGCCAAGCCGCGCCGGCCGGTGCGCAAGCTGAACATAGGCCGCGCGCACAAAAGCGCATCGGAGCGCGCTTAGCAAATTCTGAGCGTGGCGTTCAACAGTTTTTGTCGTGCACCGCGCTCTCCGGCTGACGCGAAGCGCCAAGCCGCGCAGGATCGTAGCCCTCCTCGCGCAAGACCTGGCGCACGGCGGGACGCGTAAGCATCCGCTCGTAATGCGCGCTAAGGTTCGCCGGCAGCGCGATACCCGTCTTGTCGGCCCAGAACTCGACGTAAAACAAAATGGGATCGGCGGCGGAGAACTCGCCAGCCACGTAAAGCTTGCCGGCCATTGCTTCATTCAGGATCGCGAAGCAGCGCTCGACAATTTCGCGGCCCTGGCCCTGCACGGCGGCATGATCCGAAGGATTGCGCGCGAAGGTGCCCGTGGCGAAGATGCGCGCAAAGCCCTGTCCGTGAACGGTACCGGCCACATAGGCCATAAGCTCGATGGCGCGAGTCCCGTTCTCCACATCGGATGGCCACAGCTTGCCGCGCCGCCGCGTGCGCCCGAGCCAATAGGCAATCGCGGGGACCTCGGTCAGCACACTCCCGTCCGGGCGCACCAGCGCGGGTATGGTGGATTTCGAATTGATGGCGACGTAGCCGGGCTGGAAGTGATCGCCCGCGGGCAAATTCACGATATGCGCTTCGAAGACCTCTTCAAGCTCTTCGAGGATGATGTGAATGCCGGTCGAGCACGAGCCGGGCGTCATATAAAACTTCATGGCGGTCATTGGGGCCTTCTCGCGTAAGTACCTGTTGCGGCGGGATCAAAAGCCGTCCTGGCTGCGCCCCCAGGGATGCGAGCCGGGTACCAGCGCCGCTTTGATTCCGGCCTTCTCAATCGCGGCGAGGCTTTTATAAAATGTTCCTTCGTGCACCAGCGTCCCGGTCTTTGTCGTGATCGCGACATAGCGCGCGACTGTGTCAACCTCGCAGAGATAGCCGCCGCCTGGATCGGCAGTGCTACGTGCGTTCCCGTCCCAGTCGATGAAAAAGCCCGGATCGCTCATGAAAATCTCCTCGCCTCATGCAAGCGGCGATGCATACCGGTCCGCTCTCATGGAACCTGAAAGCAAAGGTCTTGCCATGTGCGATTCAAGGAGCGGCGCGCTCCTGCTATTCCCCCCTGTATTTCTTCAGCAGCCGGTAGAGATTGCGCTCACTTACGCCTAGGGCAGCAGCAAACCGTCGAGCGCCGCCTGAAATGGGGGGCTTCGGGCAACGATGAGCACGCTGGGCAGGCTCTATCGCGATGGCAATCGTAACGTTTACCCCGTCCTATGCCGCAGCGACGGTTACGGCAACATCGGCGGGTTTCGCGGTGTATGGCCACGACGAGACGATCAAGCCGGCGCCCGCCCTGACATAATCTCCGGCGTTGCCCGGCGCGATGCCGCCGGCCGCGGCGAGCAAAACCTTGGGCGCGGCGGACTGCGCATATCCGGCGATGGCGGACACATCGGCGGGCTGCATTTTTTCCAGCTGCACGATCTCGAAGCCCGCATCGATGGCTTCGCGCGCCTCCGCAACGGTTGCGACCTCGATACCGGGCTTCTTCTCCGGCGCCTCGCGGCGCAGTCTCGCCGCCAGCTCCTTGAGGCTCGCACCGGGCAGGAAAACGCGGTGCTCAGGGAAGACGAGGATGGTTTCGGACAACCCGAGCCGGTGCGCAACGGCGCCGCCCGCGCGGATCGCCATGTTCGAGAGCTGGCGGGTCAGCGGGACGGTCTTGCGCGAGCAGGCGACTTTGACATCCGGGCCGGCGGCCTCCACGGCGTCCACCAGCGCGCGGGTGGCGGTGGCGATGCCGGAGAGGATTTCCGTCAGCGTTTGCGCGGTTTTCCAGGCGAGATGCAAGGCGGAGGCTGGCCCCCAGGCGGAGAGGAGGAGATCGCCTTCGTTGGCCCGCGCGCCGGCCGGGAGGAGCACAGAGACTTCGGCGCCCGCGTATGAGACCAGCGCCGCGGCAATGTCGATCCCGGCCACGGTCATCGCAGCCCTGGCCCGGAACTCCATCCGGCCCCGGAACGCGGCGATGCCGAGCGCCCCGGTGGTCAAGTCCGTGCCGGGCACGTCCTCGGCGAGCAGCCGCTCGATGAGCGAGGCTGGAAGCGGCATGCTCAAACGGCTGCCGCCGCGTACGCTTCGACCGGCGCGGCCACGCCCCCCGCGAGCAGGCTGGTGAACTGGGCGAGCGGCATGGGAATGCGCTGGATGTTGTGTTCGGCGAGGAAGCGCGCCTCGTTGCGCGTGGGCTGCTCCGGCAAAACGGCCCAATGGCGGTCCGAGGAGCGTTTGATGATCTGGTGCGCGAAAATCCGTTCAAGCTGGGTCGAGAAGCGGCAGCCGAGGAACAGGAAGTGGCGGCCCTTGCGGAGGTTCTGCACCGCGTCCGGCACCGGCGTTTGGATGTCGA
Organism: Rhodomicrobium sp.; assembly: GCA_052148445.1. Classification (GTDB taxonomy): domain Bacteria; phylum Pseudomonadota; class Alphaproteobacteria; order Rhizobiales; family Rhodomicrobiaceae; genus Rhodomicrobium. The sequence goes on along the minus strand of JBKQIH010000168.1, from coordinate 6,894 downwards.
TTTCGGTCAGCACTTCCACGAAGTCGGAATCCGAAACGAGGTAATTCGCGGCGGGCGTAACCGAGCCCAGCGGCTGATAAAGCAATGGCGCCCAGCCCTCCGCACTTGCCGCATCGGCACGCGCCATCGTCGCGCCGTCGAAATAATGCACCCAATCGCCGAAATGCTCGGCCTGGCTCACGCCTTGCACCATGCCCCAGCCCTTGGTTCCGGCCAGCGCGGCTTGCGGAAGATCGTCGTACCAGGCGTGCACAATGAGCCGCAGGGCGGGGATGGAGGCCAAATAGCGATGCAGCGGCGTTGGCTGCACCTGATGCCGGAACGCCTCCGTCATGGCGGCCTTGACCGTCTTGCGGTGCTTGAAATTCTCGATGAATTGCGCCGCCGCCGTGAGCTGCTTGCGGATCTTATGCGGCACGCTGGCTTTCGCGGTGAGCTTATCCACCAAAACCTCGGGCGCAGGCGGCAGCGGGCAGCCTTCCCCGGCAAGCTTTAGAACGCCTGCGCCAAGATAAGGGATGGCAAGCCCGCTACGCAGGCTTTCGCGGATCGTCTCAACGGCTTCGAAGGGCATGGCCGGCTTCCTTTAATTAGCGGCTGAAGCTTTCAGAGCTTCCACTTCGGCGCGCGCGATGCGGAACACACCGCGCCCGCCCGAGAGCGATTGATACGTGTTCGGCGCGGTCAGGCTGAGACGGTCGAACCAAGCTTGAGCGCTGAGTTTCTCCGGCCGCTCGCCGATCTCTGTGACGGTGGCGTCCGGCGCGAACCGGACGTGAATCACCACTAGGGTTTCGGACATGCTTTTCTCCTTCTAAGTGCCGGGTAGCGTTGGGGAACTTTTCTATGCCCCCAACCCCTACGCCGCATCGGAACTCGTTCAGAACCCAGAGTTGAAACCCAAAATTTCGACGGTGATGTTCTCCGCGCCGAGCTTCGCCTGACATGCCAAGCGGGACTTCGAGCCCACGCCCGGAATCTGATCGAGGCGCTCGTTTTCCTCGCGCTGGATCTTGACCAGCGTCTTGCGTCCGTCATGCACGAAGATGTGGCAGGAGGCGCATTGAGCCTTGCCGCCGCATTTAGGGTCGATCGCAATTTGGGCTGCTAGCAAGCCTTCAAGGATGGTCGAGCCCTCAGCTACATCGATGGTTATGCCGGAGGGGAGGATCGTCATGGTTGGCATGGTAGCAAGTCTCCTGTTTGTTTCGGATAAGCCTGTGCGCCGGCTGGCGGTTAGAGATAGATTGCCGTTCCCGCCCCGACATTGATGGAGGCGTCCTTCATCGTTCCCACGATGAAGGCGATCTGGGTCTCGGTAAGGTGCGGATGGAAAGGAAGTGCGATGGCGCGGTCCGCAACCTTTTCGGTGACGAACAATTCGCCGCGCCGGTGGCCCCGGTCGAGGTAGTAGCGCTGGAGATGCAAGGGCTGGCTGTAAGCGGCCGACTCGATCTCCTCGGTCTTCAGGTCTTCGAGGATGGCATCGCGGCTCGACCGCGAAAAGCGCGTACCGAGATGCACGGTGTACAGAAACCAGCGCACTTTATCCACGCCGGGGGCGATGTAAGGGTCCTTGATGCCCTCGAACGACTTTAGATAATTGAAGTAGAGGCCCGTGGCCCTATCGCGCAGCGCTAGGATCTCCTCGATGCGCTTCAGTTGAGTTAGGCCCAGCGCGGCGGCGAGGTCGCTCATTTTCGCTTGATACGGTGCGGCGGAGGTCACCGAAACCGACGCGCGCTCGTCCGGAGTGCGCCCTCGATGCCGGCGGATCGCGTAGGCGATGTCCTCGTTGTCGGTGACGATCATACCACCTTCGCCGCAAATGATGGCGCCGGGCTGCGAGAAGTCGAACACGGCGCAATCGCCAAAGCTGCCAACCGCTTTTCCCTGATAAACGGAGCCGATGGCCTCGGTGGAATCTTCGATCAGGACCAGGCCGCGCTGTTGAGCCAACTCGCGGAAGGCGTCCCAAGGCGCGGGATGACCGTTGGTGTTGCCCGCCACGATCGCGCGCGTCTTTTCCCCGATACGGGCTTCGGCCTTTTCGGGCGCGAGCGTGCCGGCCCAGTAATCGATGTCGGCGAAGACCGGCGTGGCGCCGCTCAGCGCGACGGCGTGGGCGGTCTCATGCCAGGAATAAGCGGAGGCGATCACCTCATCGCCCGGGCCAATGCCGTAGGCTTTCAGCACCAGCAGCAAGCCCGCCGTTCCGCTCGAAACCGCAATCGCATGTTTTCTGCCGGTATAGGTTGCGAAGGCGTCTTCGAAGGCTTTGACCGAGGGGCCGGCACTGAGGCGCGGCGAATGCAGAACGGCTGTCACCGCCTCGATCTCAGCGGCCGTCACATGCGGGTCGGAGAGCGGAATGAAACCTGTGCTCATGCTGGAACCCCGCGCGCGGCGATCACGAGCCCGGTCGCATGGCCAGGATCGTTCGTTATGCTCCAGCAATGGCCGCCGCCGTCGACCAGATAGAGGTCGAACAGCTTATATTGCCGGAAGGGCGTTTCCACGCCCATGTCCGAAGAGTCCACCCGCGTCAGCGAAAGCTTCGGAAACCGGGCGCGCAGATTGGCCAGCGTGCCGGAATCCGCCTCCGGCGCTCCGAGCAGCGCGTCGATTTCCGTTATGTCCGAGGGTGTTAATGCCATGATTATTCGGGGAGTTTGCGCGCTTCGACGGTGATCGGAAGCTTTGTGTCCGCGGCGAGCGCGGGCAGTTCGAGCCGCCAGCCATTTTGCAGTGTGACGACGCCGCCCCACATCTCCGGCTTCTCCATCGCGACGATGGGCTCCTCGAGATCCTTCTTCGGGACGTAAAGGGACATCTGGCCCTCGGGAGTCTTGCGGATCATAACCTTCATCGTTCGTTCCTAGCGGTTCCCGCGGGCGGGTGGTTCAGTTTCAAGCGGCGCTTAGAGAGGATGGATTTCCCCTTCGAGACAGCCGACAACGAGACGCTCGCCGAACTCGACGAGATAGATATACGTACCGGTTTCGGTGTGCGTGCCAACTTGGACGATCTCGCCTTGATCGCCGGTCTTCACGAGCAGCGCTTCCGGCGGTCGATCGGGAAAGGAGCCGTCGTTGAACAGATCGCCGGCCGCGCTCACGCGCTGGCCCCACTGGAATTTCGGCGCTTCCGGCTCGATCATGCGAAGCCTCCTTCCGCAAAGCTGTCCAACTCCACTTCAACCGGCTCAAGCTCCTTGCGCTTCATGCCGACGCGGTGGCCCGTCGAGACGAACTCGACGCCGTAAATGTAGAATTGCTGCAAGAACGTCCCGATGCTCACGACATACCCCTCTTCGCCCTTCTTGCAGAGGATTTCGCCGATATCCTTGCCGGGATAAGTGCCGTCATTGCGGATGTGGCGCCGTGCGCGGACCTTCTGGCCATAGTCGAACGCGGGCGGATCGTTAAGCTCGACCACATCGCTGTCGCGGCTGATATTCGCCATCTTAGCGCCTCCCCGAGGGTTGATAGGCTGAGCGTCTGCCGAGGGCCACGACATTGCCGCCGAGCTCCGGAGCACCCAATTCTTCAAGGCGCTTGCGGACGAAGTCACGGACCATATCGTCGGGATCGTCCCGCATTTCGCTCAGCACACCCGCTGGAAGACGGCTTGCCGCCTCGTAGCGGACGCGCCAATCCGGATCGAGGTGGAAACCGGCGAGCAAGCCCGGCTCCAGGCGGCGCACCACGGCCAGGCGGACCTCCGCATCTTTGTCGGCCGCCATCAGAAACAGCGCCTCGCCCTCGATGCGGCTCGCCACGACGCGGCGGACCTCGGCTTCCTCGTCGGCCATCATAGCGGGCAGCAACAGCGGCGCGACGCGGCGCGCGGCAACGATGCGGACATAATAATCCGTATCGCGGATCATCGGGCTCAGGTCGGCTTCGTCGAGGAGCGAGGCGACCCGGATGCGGACTTCCCGATGGGGGTCGTTGCGAAGCAGCAGGAGATAGCGGCGCGGCAGGCGGCGGACCGCGTTCCAGCGCACCGTCTCGTCCGGATCGGCGAGCAGCGGCGGCAGCCGAAAAACGTCGGCGAATTTGGCGGCGATGGCCCGCACCTCGAAATGCGGGTGATCGATATAATCGTTCGAAAGCGCTTCGTTCCAGTTGAAAAACCGGTCGATCCGGCGCGCATAGCGGTCGTGGACACACGCATGCTTTAAACTGCAGCGGCCTATGGCGAGAAGCTCGCTATGGCGGCAGCCATCGCATGCGATTTCCTGTCCCTGCCAGTCGATGGCTTCGTCAATGTCACTCGTCATCGTCGAGCCCTATCCGGTTGAGGATGCCCAACAGCACTTTCGCGCCGATTTTGTCGCTTGGGTCGAGTTCGAGAAGCTTTGTCACCATGGCGCGGCCTGCGGTGAGATCGCCAAGCCGCATCGAGAGGTACGCGTAGGCTTTGAGCGTGAAGAGATAGAAGCGCGGCAGCACCGCGGCATAATCGCTGAAAGCCGCATCGGCGGGGCGAACCTGGCGCCAATCGAGGGCAAGCCCATTGTCGCGCGCCGCTTTTGCCAAGCAAATTTCCGCCACACCGAAAGCTTCAGCCAATCGGTGTTTGTAGAAATAGAAGCGGTAGAGCCCGATGAGCACTGCCGCGTGGGTGGGAGCGAAGGCTTGCGCCCGCCACAAATGCGCTTCGGCGACACGATCGTCGCGATAGGCGCGGGCAGCCAGACGCAAGTGCCAAGCGGCCATGTCCGGCAGGCCGGCGCCGAGCACGGCAGCGGAAAGGACAGCGTCCTCTGCACTTATCGCCATTTCGCCATGCCGGGCCGCCGGTGTCATTGTGTGTACCCTAGTGCTTGTGAAGGCCTGGCAGCTCGACGGTCACGCCATTCGGACCGCAGCCACAGGATTTCTTTTTCGGATCGTGGAAGACGAACCCCGATTGGGTGGGCGTTTCCGCAAAATCGATGGTCACGCCGTCGAGAAGCAAGCGGCTTTCGGCCGGCAGGAACAGCTTGATGCCGCTCACCTCGACGACCGCATCGCCCGTGCGGGGCGCCGCCTCGACGCTGAACTCCGCGGCAAGACCGGAGCAGCCGCCCGCCGTCACCTGAAGGCGGAAGCCGCTGCCGGGCCCGCCATCGAAGCGAAGCAGGCGCTTAATGAATTTTTCCGCCGGTGGCGTAACCGAGATATCCATGCGCACTCTCTCCTTCGGGTCTATCGGGCTTCGAATGCATCGAAGCCAGACCCTAGCTCTTTGTTTTTTCGTGCTTCTTATCGAAAAACCGCTTCACACTTTTCCGGAAGCACTCTAAGCGCGGGCTTGGTAGCGCGGATAGTTGTTGTCGATCACGCAGGTATTCTCGACTGGGCAGACGGCGACGCATTGCGGGGTGTCGAAATATCCGATGCATTCTGAGCATTTCTTCGGATTGATGACGTAGGTGCCATTCTTCTCCGTGATCGCGACGTTCGGGCACTCAGCCTCGCAGGCTGTGCAGTTGGTGCATTGTGAAGCGATAATCTTGTAGGCCATGCTCGTTCTCCAGTTTTATGAAAGATTAGAAGCTTTGTTTTCGCACCGTTTTACTTTTCGGAGCGATGCTTAGGCTGCGATGTAGGCTCCCTGGCGGATATCGGCGTCGCCGCGCGCGGTGTGTTCGATCTCGCCGCGCGCCACCTTTTCGAGGTAGTCCTTGAAATAGGCGATGGCGGATTGCTCGATGAACTCGTGAGCGTACTGCTCGACCGGCTCGATGCCGGCTTTCAGCAGATCGTTCTTCGGGCAGCCGCCGATCTTGGCGACGAACACCGCGGTGCAATCGTTGATGGCGCGGATCACGGTTTCGAGGCTGTCCTCGTCGCCGAAGCCGCCTTGGCAATAGAGGTCCACGCGGCGGTGGCCCACGAACTTGGCGCCGCTTGCGCTTAGCTCGTAAATTTGGAACTCCTTGGCGTGGCCGAAATGCTCGTTAACCCGGCCGCCGCCCTTGGTCGCCACCGCGATCATGATTTTGATGTCGCTGCGTTCGCCCGCGAGCGACGCAAGCTCGGAGTTTTTCGCCGCAACCGTTGCTTGGCGCTCCTCCTCCACTTTGGCTTGGTAAGCTTTGCGCCCATCAAGGTCATAATTCACCTCCATCTCCATGACTTTTTCGGTGGTGAACTCGGCGCTGCGGTCCTCGCCCAGCAGGCCCACCGCGTCGGCGCGGCACTGCCGGCAATGCCGCATCATGTTCATCTCGCCTTCGCAGCTGTCCTGCAGCGCTTTGAGTTCGCGCGCGGACGGCCCGCGCTGGCCGGTGAGGCCGAAGACCGTGCCGTGCTCCGGCGCCGAGATCAGCGGCATGATGTTGTGCAGGAAGGCGCCGCGCGATTTGACGGCCCGGTTCACCTCGACAAGGTGATGGTCGTTGATTCCGGGGATCATCACCGAGTTGACTTTGCAAAGAATGCCGCGCTCGGTGAGCATTTCCAGGCCGCGCAACTGGTGATCCGAAAGGATCTTGGCGGCTTCGATGCCCTCGATGCGCTTATGCTTGTAGAAGATCCAGGGATAGATCTTCGCGCCGACCTCGGGATCGACCATGTTGATGGTGATCGTGACGTGGTCGACATTGTATTTGGCGATGGTTTCGACATGCTCCGGCAGGGCCAAGCCGTTGGTCGAGAGGCAAAGCTTGATATCGGGCGCTTGCTTGGAGATAAGTTCGAAGGTTTTGAAGGTCTTGGCCGGGTTCGCCAGCGGATCGCCGGGGCCTGCGATGCCGAGCACCGTCATTTGCGGAATGGTGGAGGCGACCGCGACAACCTTTTTCGACGCTTGCTCCGGCGACAGCCGCTCGCTGACGACGCCTGGGCGGGATTCGTTGGCGCAATCGTATTTGCGGGTGCAGTAATTGCATTGGATGTTGCA
>JBKQIH010000167.1:0-9417 GCA_052148445.1 Rhodomicrobium sp. | reverse complement strand
GCTGGTGAACGGCTGGCCGGCGGCACGCATCGATGAACTCCTGCCCTGGGCAGAAGCCTTCGCCAGACCCGCCTTCGCTGCTGAAAACCAGATCGCCGCCTAAAGGCGCCAAGCGGATTCAAATGGGGCTGCAGCAACGCTTACTTTCCTCGAAGCAGGAAGCGCGAATCACCGCGATGAGCACGATTATCGACCTCTACGAATGCTCTCCGTTGGAGGCTGTCAGGCGGGCGGCGCCGAGGGCAAAAGTGCGGCTCGACGTAGCCCGCGCTGAACTGGCGCGATCGGCGGGACTGCATTTCTCCGCCGTGCGCTATCATGCGCGCGCGTTCGCCGCCGTGCCGTCCACCCGGCTTAGAAAGGAAACGGCCGCAAGCCTGTGAATGCCGCCCGTCAGATAACCGGTGGTCTCAAAAGCGGCTAATGGTCTTAATCTAAGTTTCTGCTATCCCAGGCCGGACCCGCGCGCCGGAAGGAGATTGGGCTTCGGAGCCGGATGCGCAAAGCCGCCGGACACCTGCGCTTGAATCTGGTATAGCCCAAGCGAATTGCAGACCTTGGCGCAAATAACTATCGCACCTCTATAGAGTGCCCATACCAGAAGACACAATCGCGGTGCTGAGCTTCATATTGAGGGTCTTTGTTCTGGACGACCTGGCGGCAGTACTGCAGCCCCGGGGCGGTACCGGTCGGAGGGGCAGCCTCGTTTATCTTGGCAATCCAAGCCGGTTGATCTTTCGTGTCGCAATCCCTGGCTTTGTCGCTCAGAGCGCCAAGAAGACCGCCGCGATCGAAGGTGCTACCCCAAGCGGTGATGGTGTCCCTGGTCGGGCACTCAGCAAGCGCATGCGTGGCCGCAGCGCAAATTACCAGGACAGCCCAAACGTATCTCATGAAGAAGCTCCGCCTCGAAGTTGCCGGACCAATTAACGGGTTTTCATGATGTGGTCAAAGCTGAATTCTTGATTTTCCACGACGGGGAGCCTCGACTCAAGGTGCCCGCCGCCGGCTACAGCCTATCCGGCGGCTGACGGGACCGCACTTTCGAAAACCAGTCTTTCCGGCCGCCGGACATAGCTGCCGTTTCTGCTTTGGCGGCCGCTGCCGGAGCAGCAGAGAGGCAACGGGCGACTGGCGGAGCGGTGGCGAATAGTGCAAGGGAGCGGGCTTGTAACTTGAACCGTTGCCCGCGAACCTGGACTTGGCTGGTGTCCCCGCCAGTCGTCAGGCGAAGTTTCCAAGGTTCTGCGGTGCCTGTTGGGGGCATGATGCAGCTGACCTCTTCGTGATGAGCGTTGAGCAGCAGGAAGACGCTATCGCTTTTCCTCGGGCGGCCCAGCTCGTCATTTTCGTTCAGCGCGCCGCCGGTGAGGTGCATGCCGAAGCAGCGGATGAAGCCGCAGTCCCAATCGGCCTGAGTCATTTCGCGGCCTTCGGCGTTCCACCAAAGCACGTCTTTTGGAAGACCCGGGCCGAGCGGTTTGCCGGTGAGAAAATTCTTGCGGCACAGAACGGGATATTCGGCGCGAAGCGCGATGAGCTCGCGGATAAAATCGCGGAGTTTGCTTCCGGTATCGGACCAGTTCCATTCGAGCCAGCTCAGGGCGTTGTCCTGGCAGTAGCAGTTGTTGTTGCCCCGTGCCGTATGCCAGCGGTCATCGCCCGCCAGCAGCATGGGCACCCCTTGCGCGAAAAAAAGCGTCGCCAGGAAATTTCGGGCCTGGCGGTAGCGGAGCGCCTGGATGGCGGGGCTGGCGCTTTCGCCTTCCTCGCCGCAGTTCCAACTATTGTTGTGACTGTCGCCGTCGCTGTTGCTGTCGCCATTGGCGAGGTTGTGTTTGTCATTGTAACTGACGAGGTCCCGAAGGCCGAACCCGTCGTGGCAGGTGACGAAATTGATACTGGCATGGGGATGACGGCCGCTATGGTCGTAGAGATCGGCGCTGCCGCCTAAGCGTGCGGCAAGTTCGCCGGCGCCGCCGGCGCCCTTCCAAAAGCGTCGTACCTCATCGCGATAGCGTCCGTTCCATTCTGCCCAGCCGGTGGGATAGTTCCCCACCTGATAGCCACCCATGCCAACGTCCCAAGGTTCGGCAATGAGCTTCACGTTGGTCAAAACGGGGTCCTGGCCAATCGCGTCGAAAAATGAGCCGAGTTTGTCCCAGCCTTGGAGCTCGCGGGCAAGCGCGCTGGCGAGGTCGAAGCGAAAGCCGTCGACGTGCATTTCCGTGACCCAATAACGAAGGCTATCCATAAGGAGGCGCAGGCCAGCCGGATAGTGCATGCTCATGGTATTGCCGCAGCCGGTGAAGTCCTCGTAATAGCGCGGCGCGGCTTGAAGGGGGCGATAGTAGGAGGCGTTGTCCAAGCCGCGAAAAGTCAGGGTGGGCCCCAGCTGATTGCCTTCGGCGGTATGATTGTAGGCCACGTCGAGGATGACCTCGATACCGGCGCCATGCAGGCGTTTGACCATCCGCTTGAATTCACGCAAAGCTGCGTGGGGTTCGGCGGCTGACGCGTAGGCGGGTTCGAAGGCAAAGAAAGAGAGGGTGTTGTAGCCCCAGTAGTTGGTGAGATTTTTTTCCAGCAAGAACGAATCATGCACGTGGTGGTGCACCGGGAGCAGCTCGACCGCGGTCACCCCCAGTTTTCTCAGATATTCAATTGCCTTATCCGATCCGAGGCCGGCATAAGTGCCGCGAAGGGCTTCCGGCAGGGCCTCCATGAGGCGGGTGAAGCCTTTGACGTGGAGTTCGTAGATGCAGGTGCGATGCCAGGGCGTGCGCGGGGCCTTGTCGCGGCCCCAATCGAAGCCGGTGTCCACGACCATGCCAAGCGGGGCGAATGGGGCAGAATCGCGCCCATCGAAGCTAAGGTCCGCGTCTTTGTGTTCCAGCGTGTAGCCAAACAGCTCCGGGCGCCACTGCTGCAACGGACGGCCGATGGCTTTGGCATAGGGATCGAGCAGAACCTTGTTAGGGTTGAAGCGGTGTCCATTTTCCGGCTCGTATGGGCCATGCGCGCGATAGCCGTAAAGCTGGCCCGGGCGAATGCCACGCACATAACCATGCCACACCTGATTGGTGCATTCCGGCAGCGCGACGCGCTTTTCGGCGTACCGCCGGGATGGGTCGAAGAGGCAAAGCTCGACCTTGGAAGCATTGGCTGAAAAGAGGGCGAAGTTGACCCCTCGCCCGTCGAGGGTGGGGCCTAAGGGAGTGGGACTTCCGGGCAGGACTCTGATCGGGTGGCTCATAAGTGCGGGTTGGGGGAAGGCAGGATGGAAGCTTGCCCTTTGCTGTAAAAGCCAGGACTTGATCTGACAGAGGAGTCTGGGCGGACGGCCGGGTTATCTTGCTGCCGTTGTCAGGCGGCGATCTTCTTCTCCTCTGTTTTCGCCTATTAGTAAAGTTACCAAGCTTGGCTTGCAACTGGGACCAAGCGATTGTTCACACTCTTGGAGGCCGGTTTGTGGCCCCTCGCGCAAGACGTTCCAATGCGAGCAAAGAAACAGAAGTTTAAAGGCTTCGCCCTAAAACTCAGTAGGGCCGCAGAATACCCAGCGTCAGGATCGCCACGCTGAAGCGTTGGAACGAAACACCACACCAAATGGTACCAATCAGCGTCAAGAGAACGAAGATGAGCAAGGGCCGGGTGAAACTGTCCGAAGACGGCGAGGCATCGATCGAATACCCGTGGCTTTGATAGCCGCTCTCATGATTGGCGCGCCGTCGCTATTGGGCAACAACTTGAGCGGCATCTTTACCAGCTTAGGTGCAAGTCTCGGTCGGCAACAGCCGTTCATGGCGACTTTAAGTATGTTTGAAACACTCACAATGAATTTCTACAACACCAATGACGCTTCGCCGCGCTCATGGGGTATATATCGTTTTACGGATATCGGTCTTAATCCAGCTAATTATCAGAGTCCAGTCAATGGCGTGATCTGGAATCCCAATGGGGCGCAGATCGGCCTAAATTCGAATGCGGTAATGTACGTCGACAATCTTAGCGGCGTACCGCAGCCGGTCTACGTGGGGCAGAATATTTGGTGTCAGGCAGCGACAGGCTCGTGCAGCCTGAGCAATGGCACGGCGGTCAATATAAGCACGCCTAAGCTGACTAACTAATCACATTGCCGTCGCGATTTCTTTCAGGTGCAGGTGCCGCGTATTGGCGCCAAGCTCGTCAAGCATTGCCCAAAAAGATCATTTCGAATCCGGACGCGCGAATACCCACCAGCTCCACTGCACAGCAGTCCGAGAGCGGTCCGGCAACCAACGTTGAAATCGCTCTTTGGGGATTACCGGCCGCCGGCACCTTCAGGCATTGGCGGTAAAAATCTCATCCCTGCACTGCCGCCACGATGGCTAAAATAAAGTTTACGCCTTTTGTGACGGTAGAAATATAGTTATGGGCTGCGGCATTATGTGGCTTACACGGTTTCAGATTCCTCCTCGGACCTTTCGGCTCCGGTACCGCCCCGGCCGAGGAAGAGGACTTGCAGGGCCGGCACGACGACGAGCAGCATGATCGGGCCGATCAGCATACCGCCGACGACGACGATGGCGAGGGGGCGCTGCACTTGGCTGCCGATCCCGGTTGACAGCGCGGCGGGGAATAGCCCGATGCAGGCGGAAAGAGCCGTCATCAGCATTGGGCGCATTCTTTGCGTTGCCGCGTGGAACATCGCATCGCGCGTCGAGTCGCCCGCGTGTCTCAGCTCGTTGAAATAGGTCATGATCAAAATGCCGTTCATGACCGATACGCCGAATAGCGAGACAAATCCGATGGCGGCCGAGATGCCGAAAGCCTCGCCCGATATGGCGAGCGCTATGATGCCTCCCCCCACAGCGAAGGGGATGCCCGTGAGCACGAGCAGGCTGTCGCGCATGGAGTTGAATAGGGCGTAGAGCAAGCCGAGAATAAGAACGAGGCTCAAGGGCACCACCAGCGACAGGCGCTTTTGGGCCTGTTCCAGCTCCTCGAACTCGCCCGCCCATTCCATGGTATAGCCTTGCGGCAATTTGCCGATGGCCTTATCGATCTTGTCCTTGGCCTCCGCAACAGCGCTACCGAGATCGCGATCGCGCACGCTGAATTTGATCGGTATGAACCGGCGGTTCTTTTCGTGGAAGATGTAGGATGCACCGGTATCGAGGGTGATATCGGCGACCTCGGTCAACGGCACATAGGCGTTCCCGCCCGGGGTCGTGATGTTGACTTTCGCATTGCGCACCGCCTCGATCGAGTCGCGGAATTTCGGGGCCGCGCGGACATTCACACCGAACTGGCGGTCCGACTCGTAGACGGTCGTCGCGACGTTTCCGCCAAAGGCTGTCTGCACAAAACTGTTGATGTCGCCGGGGTTCAGGCCGTAGCGGGCGGCCTTTTCGCGGTCGGCTTTGATATTGAGGTTCGGCTGGCCCAGAACTCGTAAGATACCTAGATCGGTAATGCCCTGGACCTCGCTCATTACGCGCTCAACTTTATTTGCGAATTCCTCGAGCTTGAAAAGATCGGGGCCGATAATTTTAACCGAGTTCGCGCCCTTGACACCCGATAGGCCCTCCTCGACGTTATCTTGAATATATTGCGAGAAGTTCATATCGATACCGGTGAACTCCGCCGCGAACTCGGCCTGGAGGTCCTTGACCAAATCCTCCTTGTGCCGGCCCGGCGCCCATTCTTCGAAGGGTTTCAAGGGCACGAAGAACTCGGCGTTGAAGAAGCCGGTGGCGTCGCTGCCGTTGTCGGGGCGGCCATGCTGAGAGACGACGGTGATGACCTCGGGATGGGATTTCAGGAGTTGCCGCATGCGAGTAACGATGGGCATGCCGGCTTCGAGCGAAATGGTCGGCGGCATAGAAGCGCGGATCCAAAGGTTGCCTTCTTCAAGGGCAGGCAGGAACTCCGTTCCAAGCTGCGAAGCCAAAAGTCCACTGAAGACAAGAAACACGATGCCGAGCGTAACGGTCAGCACGCGGACACGAAGCGCCAGCCTCAAGATAGGCGTGTAGACCGAGCGGATCGCCCGCACCACGAGGGTCTCTGTTTCCTCGACATGCTCCGGCAAAAGGAACGAGGCAAGAACCGGCGTGATCGTGAAGGTTGCGAAAAGCGCACCGATGAGCGCATAGGCATAGGTCCTCGCCATGGGGCTGAAAATCTGCCCTTCAACGCCCTGCATGGTGAACAGCGGAACGAAGGCGGCCAGCGTTATGATGGTCGAAAACAACACTGCGGTGTCGACCTGCGTCGCGCTGAGATAAATCAGCCGGATCCGGTTCATGAGGCTTGCGTCTCTAGCCCGGCTGCCGTTTTCCTGGATAGGCGTGGGCCGTCTGAGAAGCTCTTCCCGCTCCCTTGCCTGGAACACGCGGAAGATGTTTTCCACCACGATTACCGCGGAGTCGACGATAATGCCGAAGTCGACCGCGCCCAAGGAGAGAAGATTGGCGTCCTCGCCGCGCAGTACGAGAATTATGATGCTGAAAAAAAGAGCGAAGGGGATATTGACCCCGACGATGATGGCGCTGCGCAAATCGCCCAGGAACACCCACTGAATGAGAAACACCAGGAGACAGCCGAAGACCAAATTGTGAATAACAGTGGCCGTCGTAATATCCACGAGCCAAGTGCGGTCATAAAAGGGGACGAGCTTCACACCGGGCGGTAGTGTTCCGTCGCTGTTGATTTTCTCGACCTCGGCTTTGATTTTCGGAATGACGTCATTGGTATGAAGCGTCCGGTTCATCACGAGAATCGCCGCCACCGCATCGTCGTCTCCGTCCCTGCCCGCTTTGCCGAGCCTTGGAACGTTACCCACATAGACCCGCGCCACGTCCTTGATCTGCACGGGCACGCCGTTGAACTGGCCAAGTGTGATATTTTGAATGTCCTCGACCCGGCGGCCGAGGATGAGATCCGTATTGCCCCCCGTGTCGATCAAGCCGACGCCGCGAATATTCACGGATTGCTTGCCAATATTGATCGTGCGAGCGCCGATATTGACGTTGGCGTTGCTGACCGCGCTGACAAGCTGCGGCAAGGTCACATTATAGGCTTCGAGCTTGTCGAGATCGGCTTCGACTTCGAATTCCTTCGTTGCCCCGCCCCAGGTATTCACCTGAACGACACCTGGCACGGTTAGAAACCGGCGCTGCAAAATCCAGTCCTGGATGGTGCGGAGGTTGGTGACGCCAATATGCGGGGGACCCGTGACCTGATAGCGGTAGATTTCCCCGACAAGGCTCGACGATTGGATCTGCGGCTGAACATTGTTTGGCAAACTAACGTTTTGCAGTAGGCTTATTTGCGCCTGTTGCAAAGCGAAGTAATAGTCGACGCCGTACTCGAAGGTGACGCGTACGAAGGAAAGGCCGTAGAAAGAAGTCGAGCGGATGTTCTTAACCCCGGGTGTTGGCGCGAGGCCAACCTCCATGGGGATGGTGTAAAGCCTTTCCATCTCCTCGGCGGAGAGGCCGGCCGATTGCGCGGTGATTTCCAGGATCACGGGGGCTGGGTTGGGATAGGCTTCGATATTGAGCTTCGTGAACGCAACGGCGCCTGCGACGACAAAGGCAAGCAGCATCAGCACGACAATCGGCCGGCGCGTGAGCCCAAAGGTGACGAGAGCCGTTAGCACAACTTACCTCTTTCAATTCCCGGGGCGGCCTTCAATGGCCCGCAATGGTGTATTGGTTGGCGATGAATAGCGAAAGACCGGTCGCGATCAGCTCGCCCGGTTTCAGCCCCTCGCGGATTTCGGTGAAGCCGTCATGCGAGAGTCCCGGTTGTACCACGCGTTTCGTGAACTTGCCTCCGCCGGCCGAAACCCATACGGTCATGGTGCCGTCGCCCTCGCGCACGACGGCGTCTTGCGGCACCGCGAGGGCACGCTTCGGCGGCGCTATCGTAATCGTGAAAGTTGCAAACATGCCCGCACGCAGCTCGTAATTCGGATCGGCGATCTCGGAGCGGACGAGCACGCGCCTTGTATTCGGATCCACCGCGGCGCCGATGGTCACGATTTTGCCCTGAAAGGGCTGGTGACCGGGGAGGGCCACAACCTTTACGCTTACCGCTTGCCCAGCTTTCAATTCGGGAACGTCCCTCTCCGGCACATAGGCGAGCATCCACATTGTGGAGGTGTCGGCGACAATATAGACCGGGGGAGGACTGCCGGGCTGAACAAGGAGGCCAGGCGCCGCGTTTCTCGCTGTGAGGAGCCCGGTGATCGGCGAGGGCACAACAAGGGCGGGATCGATCTTGCGGTCCGAGACGATCTTGTCGATCTCGGCCTCACTCTTGCCGAACACTTTTACGGCGGCGCGCGCGGCTCTGTAGGCGCCCTCGGCCGCCTGCTGATCGGAAACCGACTGCTCGTAGTCCTTCTGCGCGGCGGCGTTCTGGCGATAAAGATTTCTCTGGCGCTCAAGGTTTTTCGCCGTGAGTTCGAGGACGCCTGCGGCGGCTATCAGCGTCGATTCGGCTTGCACGAGATCGGGGCTATCGATGGTGAACAGGATTTGGTCCTTCTTCACCATATCCCCGACACTGACAAAGGCTCTGAGGATGCGGCCCTGATAGGGCGTGAACACTTGGGTCAGAAGCTCCTGATTGAAGTCGATATTGCCGACCGCCTGCTGCTCTTGCGGAAACAGACGTTCGCTCACGGGCTCGATCTTCATCGTCTTGAGCTGTGTCTCCGAAAGCTGAACCACCGCCTCGGAGGACGTCTGTTCGGCCGCGAAAACTGCCTGGAAGCTTGCGGGGTTGCCAGCAAACAGAATAGCCCCGCAGGCCAGGACCGCTAAATTGAATCTCATCTCTTCGGTGAGGGGCATCCTCAAGCTCCGGTCTTAAATGCTGTGCAGCGGCCGCCCACGATGTCATCGCGCTTCATTATGCGTCGCTCCAGGATATTCGATTGCTATTGGGTCGGGATTAACGCCGATAACACTTGTGAGCCAAGCCTTTGGCTGATCCACATGCGGCGTCGCAGCCTTATTCCACCAGCCGCCGCCTAGGGCCTGGAACAGCCCAACTGTATCGGCATAACGGCTTGCCTGCGCCTGGACCACAGCCAGCGAGGCTTGCAGATAGGCTGTCTGTGCAAGCAGCAGCTGCGGAAATGCGACCTGGCCCCCGTCGTATTGCTTCTGCGTCAAGTCGAGCGTGACCTTCGCCGCGTTCCTAGCCTTTATGGTTTTGGCCAGCGCCACGGTATCGTGCTTGATAGCGTAGAGCGCGTCCGCAACATTCTGGAAGGCTGTCAGGACCGCCAAGCGGTATTGCGCCGCCACCTGATCGAAACCCGCTTCGGCCGCCCGCTGCTTTTGCTGCAGCGTGAAGCCATCGAAAACGGTCTGCGATGCGTTGGCAAGCCCAGTATAAAAGAAGAACGCCGGATTG